>JAUIHM010000030.1 GCA_030432315.1 Alphaproteobacteria bacterium
CGGCGTCGCCCGCGACGACGGATTCGAGGTGATGCAGGACTTCCTGAGCCGCTTCCCCGACATCGACGCGGTCTGGGCCCAGGACGATGACATCGCCATCGGCGTTGTCGCCGCTCTCAAACAGGCCGGACGGGACGGCGACGGCATGTTTGTCGTCGGCGGCGCAGGCATGAAGGAAATGATCAAGGGTATCATCGACGGCGATCAGCTGGTGCCGATCGACGTGCTCTATCCGCCGGCAATGCTTGCCACCGCGATGGACGTGACCGTCAACAAGTTCAAATCGAACGGTCCGGTTGAAGGCCGCTACATCCTCGGCGCAACACTCGTCACTAGCGAAAACGCGGAAAACTTCTACTTCCCCGATTCTCCGTTCTGAGGACGGACCCTCGAAAAGAAATGGGGGCCGTATTGCGGCCCCCATTTTTATTCCTTCACCAACATGCCGGTCTTACCTGTCATCGCGTTCCAGGTTGAGCCAGGCCAGTTCAGCCTCCGTGAGGCTCAGGTCAACGCCTGGCAGGGTCGAAACAATTTCCCCCGGGCTGCGCGGGCCGATCAGCGCAAATGACGGAAAACTCTGCCCGATGACCCAGGCGGTGGCGACATTGTGAGCCGATACGCCCCTTTCCTCCGCCAAAGTTTCCGCGCGCCTGCGCCGTTCCCGGTTGCCGTCTGACCCGAAACACTCTTCCGGCCCGATGTTCTTCGGCAACCGGTTGCGCAGTTCTTCCGGAAGGAAGAACCCTCTTGCCTGGGAAGACCAGGAAAGGTGAACGGTATTCTCGGTTCGCAGAAAATCCAGGGTTTCCGGGTTGTTCGAAGTAACGCATCCGGCCCAGACCGGCTTTTCCATGACGGCAAGCGAAAGGTTGTTGTTGAGGATCCGCATCCGCTGCTGTCCGGTTTTGGCGGCATGGGCATTTGCCTCCCGGAACCGGCCCACGGACCAGTTTGACCCGCCAAAAATTCCGATCCTGCCCTTGTCGTGCAGGCGGTTCAGGGCATCCACAAATTCATCGACCGGAACGGCGGGATTGTCCCGATGCATGATGTAGATTGGAACGGAGTTGAGCCCAAGCCGGTTGAGTGAAATCTCAAGCTGCGTTTCAATGGCTCTCGGCGTGCAGTATGGCGAATGTGCACCCTTCGCGATGACGACGATCTCGTCCGCGACACCGCGTGCGCCAATCCATTCCCCGAGCGCTGCTTCGTGGGTGCCGCCGCCATAAACGAATCCGGTGTCGAACGCATTGCCGCCCGCGTCGAGCCAGGCGTCCCAGACAATGGCGCCTTCCGCCGAACTGTTGCGGTTGTCACAGCCCATGATCAGCGCGGAAACCGGTCGCGAAACGCCCTCTATTTTCCGAAGCGGCAGGGACGGCGCACCGGCGGGGATCAGCGACGTGAGACGCCTGAGGCCGGCATCTGCGTGCTCTCCGACGGTACGGTAGCCGAGTTCGCGCCTCCATGCATCCAGAACGGTATTGTTTCCGATACTGTCCGCATGGGACATGCCGGGAAAGACCGCCTGTTTCAGGCCGTCGGCGATCGCGTTGCTGGCCATTTCCGCCTGAAAGGCAAAAAGGTGTTTTGGTGATCGGATGTTTTCCGTGCGCGTGGTGCCCTCGACCGTAATCTGCAGGGTACAGTCGGACGGACCGCCGTTCCGACCGGGGGCCCAGGGATCATCCATGTGGATGCTTCCCCTGGTTCCGGTAATCGTCGCGGTGTTGTCGAGGACCTGGGTGATGGCGGTCGCAATTTCCGCGGTGAAACCACCTGGGAACTTGAGCAGGGCGTAGGCAACTTCATCCACCCCGGAGTCGCCAAGCACGCCGGTGCCCTTGATCTCGATCGGTTCGTCGACAGGTTTGCCGACTGCGGCACCCGCAATCAGACGCGCAAGCGCGGCCGGGTATCCACCGACATCAAAAATCGCTCCACCGGCCAGATCCCGGTTGAACAGACGCGACGCAGGATTGAACTTCGCGGCAAACCCGAACTGGGTTCTGATATGGTGTACCTGACCGATTTCACCGGACCCGACAATGTCGAGAATCCGCTGGATCTGTGGATGAAGCCTGCATTTGTAGGCTTCCATGAAGAAAACATTTTCCTGTGCCGCAACCTCGGTCATCGCCGTAACCTCGGCGGCACTCAGACCTGCAGGTTTTTCGCACATCACCGCCTTGCCCGCGCGCATGGCCATGATTGCATGCTCTGCATGCCACGGATGCGGCGTGCTGACATATACAGCGTCGACATCCGGATCGGCGCACAGAGCGGCGTAGTCATCGTACCGCTTGGCAGGTTCGATCCCGTATCTGTCACCGAATGTGTCGCGCCGATCGGCGCTGCGACTGGCGATCGCGATCAGTTTGCCGGATTCGGTTTCTGCCATGCCGTCCGCAAAATTGTGCGCAATCGTTCCTGGGCCAATGATACCCCATTTTGTCCTGGTCATCCCTGACCCTTTCCAGATTATTGGTCTTACGCGTGAATGTTTAAGGCCGCATCCACCAGTCGTTTGGTATACGCGGTCTGCGGGTTCTCCAGAACATCGGCGGTCGGGCCGGTTTCGACAACGTTGCCGTTCTGCATGACAATCACGTTGTGACACAAGGCCTTAACGACTTTCAGATCGTGGCTGATAAACATATAGCTGAGGTCATGTTTCCGTCGCAGATCCCGCAACAGATCAATTATCTGGGCCTGAATTGAAAGGTCAAGGGCAGACGTCGGTTCATCCAGCAGGATGAACTTCGGGCGCAGAACCATCGCCCGCGCGATGGCAATCCGCTGTCTCTGTCCGCCCGAAAATTCATGGGGAAACCGGTCCATGACATCTGCACTTCAGCAAGCGCCTCGCGGATCAGCCGGTTCCTGTCCGCATCCGATTTTCCGATGTTGTTGACAACCAGCCCCTCACCGATGATCTGCCGAATGATCATGCGCGGATTGAGCGATGAAAACGGGTCCTGGAACACCACCTGGATGTCGGTACGCAGCGGCCGCATTTCCTTTTTCGTCAGCGGATCGATGCGGTTGCCGAGGAAAAATATCTGCCCCGCGGTCGGTTGCTGCAGGCGGATCAACGACATGCCAAGCGTCGATTTCCCCGATCCGCTCTCCCCGACAATGCCGAGTGTTTCTCCGGCCCGCACCCGCAGCGATATGTCGTTCACCGCCACCAGATCGATATACTGCCGCTTGAAGAAACTGCCGTGGCGAAGCCTGAACACCGTGCGCATGCCGTCACCGCGCATCACTTCCGATGCCGTTTCATCAAGGGGGTCCGGCCGCCCGGACGGTTCGCTGTTGATCAGATGCCTGGTGTAGGCGTGTTGCGGATTGTCGAAGATCTCATCAGTGGATCCCCGTTCGACAATCTCACCGTACCGCATCACGCACACGTCATCCGAGGTCTGCCGCACCACTCCAAGGTCGTGGGTGATCAGAATGATCGCCATGCCGTGTTTTGCCTGAAGCTCCTTGAGCAGTGTCAGGATCTCCGCCTGCACCGTCACGTCGAGAGCCGTGGTCGGTTCGTCGGCGATCAGCAGGTCGGGTTCATTGGCCAGCGCCATCGCAATCATTACACGCTGCCGCTGACCGCCGGACAATTGATGCGGGTATTGTGAAAACCGCGCCTCCGGATCGGGAATGCGAACCTCGCTGAACAGCCGTATGACTTCCCTCTTTGCCGCGGCCTTGGAGACCTTGCGATGCCGCAGAATGATTTCCGCCACCTGGTCGCCGATCCGGTATATCGGATTGAGACTGGTCAAAGGCTCCTGAAAAATCATCGCGATCCGGTCGCCCCGGATCTCCTGCATCTCCTCCTCGGACAGTTCCATCAGGTTTTGCCCGCGAAAACGCACGACTGTCTGTTTTCCCACCGTCGCGTTCTCCGCAAGCATCCGCATGATGCAGCGGGCGGTAACGGACTTGCCCGACCCGCTCTCCCCGACAAGCGCCAGTGTCCTGCCTTTCTCTACGGAAAAGCTGTTGTTGCGCACGGCGTTGAGACTGCCGCTGATCGTGCGGAAATCCACGACCGCATTCTGCACGTCCAGCAGCGGCCCGTTGTAGACTTTTTTCAGGTCAGGCATTTGAGTAGGGGTCCATTGCATCGCGCAGCCCGTCGCCAAAGGCGTTGAAGGCCAGTACTGATAGAATGATCATGCCGACCGGCGCCATCATCCATGGTGCGGCGGAAAATGACTGAAAATCGCGGACCTGGTTCAGCATCAGCCCCCAACTGACCATCGGTGCCTGAACGCCGATCCCAAGGAAGGAAAGGAAGCTTTCCAGCAGAATGACCTCCGGCAACTGGTAGGTCGCCCAGACGATCATGTGCGACGAGGTGTTGGGGATGATGTGCCGGAACAGGATGCGCGAATTCGGCGCACCAACTGCTTCCGCCGCCCGCACGTAGTCGAGCCGCCGCATGGAGATCACCTTGCCACGCAGTTCGCGCGACAGGTCGGCCCATCGCAACAGGACAAGCACCGAGGCGAACATGATGAACACCGCCAGCGGATCCGCCCGTCGAGGCAGCACCGCCATTAGCGCCAGGTAGAGCGGCAGATCCGGGAAAGCCTTGAAAAACTCGACCACCCTCTGCATCACCAGGTCATAGAGCCCGCCGAGAAAACCGGTGGTCACGCCAACCACCGTGCCGATGATCAGCGCGGCGAACATCACCGTCACCCCCATCAGCAGTGAGATCCGTGTGCCCCAGATCATGCGCGAAAACACGTCCCGGCCCAGGTTGTCGGTCCCGAGCAGATAGATCCGTGATCCGTCATCAGTGCCGAAAAGGTGCCGGTCGAAAGTCATTCCGAGAAACGTCCATTCGTCTCCCCTGACGAAGTATTTGATCTCCGTGACCTTTTCCGGATCCCTGACGAACCTGATCTCAAAGGTCGTCATGTCCATCTCTTCGGAGAACCCGTAGACGAACGGCCGCTGAAATCCTTTCTCACTGCTGTAGATCTTTATCCACTGCGGTGGAGTGTAGAGCATCGAGCGGTCCGAGGTTTGCGGCACGTACGGGGCGACAAATCCGGAAAAGACCGCGACAAAGACGATCAGGATGCAGGAGTACAGCCCCAGCATGCCGTACAGGTTGCGGCGAAACCGCCGCCGAACCAGTTGCCAGTAGGAAAGCGAAACCCCCGACTTCGCCTCGGCATTCATCAGCGTTCCGTCGGGAACATCCGGCAGGGCCTGCAGATCGCTCATCAGTTGTCTCCTCCGATGGTAGCCTGCCGCACACGCGGATCGAGCAGTGCCAGCGCCAAATCGGCGATCATGTTGCCGATGACGATGATTACGGCGATCATCATGAATATGGCAGAGATCACCAGCATGTCGCGCTGGGCGATGGAGGTCAGGATCAGCGGACCAATGGTCGGCAGTCCAAGCACGATGGCAATCTCAAGTTCGCCCTTGATCATGTAGTCGAACCGCGCACCCATGTTCATCACCACCGGGTGCAGCGCGTTCGGGATGGCGTGCACGAACATCACCCGCTTGCGCGACAGGCCCTTGGCGCGTGCCGTTTCGATATACTGGGTGTTCATCACGTCGAGCAGGTTGCCGCGCATCATTCGCAGGGTATAGGCCTGCCCGGCCCAGATGGAGATGAACAGCACCGGCCAGACGTGTTTGAAAAGGTCCCAGAGTTTGCCGAACGACCAGTGGTCCTGCAGAATGTACTCAGCCGAGTTCAGCGCCCCGATGTACTGGGAGTGCCAGACGAAAGCGAGGAAATAGAGAATGACGATCGACATGACGAACTTCGGGATCACAATGCCCATGAAGGCGAAGACCGTCGCCAGCGTATCGCCAAGCTTGTACTGGTTCATCGCCGCATAGATGCCAAGCAGCGCGCCGATGATCTGACCGACGATCAGGGTGACGAGGGCGATTCCGAGAGAGCGCGGCAGGCGGACGTTGATCACCTCCAGCACCGGCTGATTGTAGAAGTATGAGAAGCCGAAATCGCCGCGCAGGACGATGTTGCTAATCCAGATCCAGTATTGAACCCAAACCGGTTTGTCGAGGCCGAGATCGGCGCGGATCGCAGCGGCCTGAGGCGCCAGTTCCGCCCTGGACTGGCCGGTCATGGCCATGGTCTGCTGGATCCACCCGTCGACATAATCCCCTGGGACCGCGACGATCAGTGCGAACGAGACGATGGAAATGCCGATCAGCAGCGGGATTGTCGCCAGTATGCGCTGGACCACAAAGGTCAGAAGGCCCATGCGTGACCCCTTTTTGCTACGGAACGGTTCATTTCAGTGCTTTGGGTCCCTGGCATCCGGAGGGCGGTGCGAACCGCCCTCCGGCCGGTGATCGGTCAGTATTCCGCGATCGTACCAGGCAGCAGCTCTTCGATCTGCTCATCGGCCGGTGTCCAAAGCCGTTCGCGGACCACCGCATCTTCCGCCCATTCGAACATGAAGACCGGAGTACCGGGATGGGCGTTCTTGATCCGCTTGTTGATCAGCAGCGCCGCCGGAACCTGGATCAGCCCGATGGTGTAGGCGTTTTCCGTCCACGCATGCTGGATGATCTTGGCGGCATCGGCTGCCTCGACCGGATCCCAGGTGGTGTTGATGACATTCCACGCATCGACCATTTCGGTCTCGAACGGAAACAGTTCGCGGTTGCCTTCGTCATCCGCTTGGTGGAAGTCGGGACACTGGGTGTCGAGCGGGATCTGCAAGCAGGGTTCGCGCTGAGGTGTCACCCACTGCTGGCGCCGCAGCAGCGAATTGTAGGTGCCACCCCGTGCAACGGTTCCGAGATCGTCAACCACCTTGGGCAGAACCCGGATGCCGACCTCGGCGAGCATCGAGGTGACCGCATCGATCTGTTTGCGGTCCTCGGTGCGGTTGGCCTGGTAGAGCATGTCAATCTCGACATCGGGCCCGCCGTCGGCGAAGTTCCGTGTCCCGTTGCCGTCAGTATCCTCCAGCCCGAGTGCGTCGAGCATTTCGGCGGCCTTGGCCGCATCGTACGGGTAGTAGACCGTGCTGGCCGCATCGTAATAGGGCGAGCCGGACGAGAACCCGCCGGGGAACGGATAGCTGAACGGACCGCGGGCCACCGACTGGCCGATCGCATCGCGGTCAAGCGCGTGATTGAGCGCGATACGGAAATCGAGATTGCGGAAGAGCTGACGCAGGTTCGCGTCGATCTCGTCCTCCACGCCCTTCGTCTCCGACAGATTCAATTCGACCCGCCACGACAGCACGCGCGGTCCGAACTGCGCCTTGATCGGCGCGTCAGGCGACTGCGACTGCTTCAGGGCCTCGACATAATTGCCGGGGTTTTCCATATTGGAGAAATCGCCGGTGCCGGCAACCGCCTGGGTGGTCCGGTCGTCCCAGGTGGTCAGCTTGAAGTGCATCTCGTTGATATACGGAAGCTGCTGCCCTTCCTCGTCGAACTTCCAGTAATAGGGATTGCGCCGCATGATGACGATTTCGTCGGTCTTGTGGATCACCGGCACCCATCCCCCGAGCGTTGCAATCGGCAACTGGTCGGCAGGCAGCGCCTTGCGGTAGGATTCGTACGTGGCCTCCGAATTGTACTTCGGATGTTTGTCCTTCAGAATATGGCTCGGTCCGGGGCAGCCGTTGATGTAGGCGAGGTTGCCGACGCGCGACGGGCCCTGCGGCGAGGTAAAATTGAACCGGAAGGTATAGGGATCGATCACCGTCATGGTCGTGCCGGTGCCCAGCCCGTCCGGCGCCATCCGCGAGGCGACGTTCACATCCTGAACGTTGTCGTCCCACCAGAATGCAATGTCCTCGGTGTCGAACGGATCGCCGTCCGACCAGCGGATGCCCTCGACGAGGTGAAAGGTGAGTTCCGTCCGCTCGTCGTTCCATTCCCACGACTTCGCGAGGTTCGGCAGCGGACCGGACTGGTCTTCCGCCTTGACCTGCCACAGCGGGCCGTTGCGCACCAGGCATTCCTGCAGCGCCATGTTGATGCCGCCCCAGCCCTGATGCTGGCCGGCGAGCCAGTTGAAGCCTTCCGGCCGGCCGCCGATGACGTGCCGGAACAGGCCGCCATATTCGCCGATTCCATCCGACATCGCGTCCGTATAGAACACCAGCGGCTCAGCCGGAACACGCTCCTCGAGCGGCGGCAGCTTGCCCGCGGCGACCAGCTCATCAAGGAACGGCGCCTGCGACATCGAGTCGAGCGCGTGATACGACCAGAGCGCATCGCGTCCCAGCAGATCGTACTCCAGGTTCGAAAGACTTTCCTCCGGCGGCATCGAATCTGCCTGCACGGCCACGCCGGCCAGGGCGGCGAAACTGGCGCCTGCCAGCAGCACGGTCGTCAACCGTCTTTTCAGACTGGACATTGTGTTCCTCCCAAACGTTTTTGTTTTACGCCTGAAAGTAAATGGTCAGCGCCCCTTCATTGTCCTCCGGGAATCTTCCATTGAATTCCGGGAAAGCGCTTTTTGGCAATTCACCGAAGTTCAACCGTCAGGCTTGCCTGGGCGGGAGAGCTGTGTCCAAATATCCGCGTCGCCGGGCCGCCGGTGACAGGGGAGAGACAATGGAAAAAGCAAAAGAACACGACAGGGTGCAATACCTTGAATACGTTGATCCGCAATGCGTGCCGGTCACCGACGATTTTCTGATTGAAACCCACACGCCGCGAAAGTTCCGCTCCGCATACCATCATCACGCTTCGGTAGAGGTCAATTTCATCACCGGTTGCGACATGGAATACTCGTTTTCCGGAACACGGATTACGGTGCCGGTCGGTCGAATCGCGGTCTTCTGGGGCTCGATTCCGCACGGCGTGACCGGAGTGAGCGGCCGGGGCAGGGCGACAAACATCTATCTCTCCCTTGCAATGCTGCTGAAATGGGGGCTGCCGAAGCCGTTCATCGAGGCGATCATCAGCGGCGCGGTCCTCTGCGCGACCACCGAAAACAGTCTCGATCCACTGATCTTCGGCAAGTGGGCCGAGGATTATGCGAAATCCGACCGCGTCTGGCGTCAGCTGCTGCTCGGCGAGATCCAGATGCGCCTGCGCCGCCTGTCAATGGAAGGCTACGAGGTGCTGATGCCGGGCAACGAATCCCCCAGCGTCGAGGTCAGCGGTGTCGGCACCATGCGGCATATCGACGAGATGCTGCGGTTCGTCGCCGACAATTTCGATGGCCCGATTTCGGTCGACGATGTCGCCAACCACGTCAACCTGTCGTCAAGCTATGCGATGTCGCTGTTCCGCAAGGCGGTTGGGGTGCCGATCAAGGAACACGTTACCCGTATCCGGCTCAGCCATGCGCAGATGCTGTTGGCCAACTCCGACAGCAAGATCGTCTGCGTGGCGATGGACAGCGGTTTCGGCTCGCTGTCCAGCTTCTACGAGGCGTTCCAGGCCCATGCCAACAAGACACCGGCGGCTTTCAGGCGCGAGGCCAGAACCTGAGCCGCCGCACTCCGTCGCGCGGCAGCGCAGTTGGATTCTGGAATTTATCCGCAGTTGCGCGGTAGAAAGCCGGCAGGCCGCCGCCTAGCGTCCCGCCTATGCCTTTTGTCGGCGAACGCATGGTCGCCGTGCGCTCGGCCGCCCGGAAAAACGCTTTGAACAGAAAGGGTTGTGAAATGCCTGCCAATCCCAAAATCACCTTCATCGGCGCAGGGTCGACGGTGTTCATGAAAAACATCCTTGGCGATGTCCTGCAGCAGAAGGCGCTGTCGGGTGCGCATATCGCCCTGATGGACATCAATCCGACTCGGCTTGAGGAGTCGCAGATCGTCGTATCGAAAATGATCTCGACGCTGAAAGTCGGCGCGACGACCTCTACGCACAGCAATCAGCGCGAAGCCCTCGAAGGCGCGGATTTTGTCGTCGTTGCGTTCCAGATCGGCGGCTATGACCCCTGCACCAAGACCGATTTCGAGGTGCCGAAAAAGTTCGGCCTGCGCCAGACCATCGCCGACTCGCTTGGGATTGGCGGCATCATGCGCGGGCTGCGCACCGTACCGCATCTCTGGAAGATCTGCGAGGACATGACGGCCGTCTGTCCCGACGCCATCCTGATGCAGTATGTCAATCCAATGGCAATCAACACCTGGTCGATCGCCGCGAAATATCCGCATATCAAACAGGTCGGTCTCTGCCATTCGGTTCAGGGCACGGCCAAGGAACTTGCCCGCGATCTCGACATACCCTACGAAAAAATCCGCTACCGCGCCGCCGGCATCAATCACATGGCCTTCTACCTCAATTTCGAGGAAATCATGGAGGACGGCAGCTACCGCGACCTCTATCCAGATCTTTTCAAGGCCCATGCTGCCGGCACCGCCCCCAAACCCCCGCATCACAATCCGCGCTGTCCGAACCGGGTACGCTACGAAATGATGACCCGGCTGGGCTATTTCGTCACCGAAAGTTCAGAGCATTTCGCCGAATACGTCCCGTGGTTCATCAAACGCGACCGTCCGGACCTGATCGAAAAATTCGGCATCCCGCTCGACGAGTACCCCGTACGCTGCGAGTTGCAGATCGAAAAATGGGCGGCCCAGGCGAAGAAGTACCGCGAGGC
Organism: Alphaproteobacteria bacterium; assembly: GCA_030432315.1. GTDB lineage: Bacteria > Pseudomonadota > Alphaproteobacteria > Rhodobacterales > Rhodobacteraceae > Amaricoccus. The sequence goes on from JAUIHM010000030.1 coordinate 10,601, forward strand.
CAACGACATCGAGGTCGAACAGAGCCACGAATATGCCAGCCAGATCATGAACGCCGCCTGGACCGGAAACCCGGCGGTGATCTACGGAAATGTCCCCAACCACGGCCTGATTTCTTCCCTGCCGGAGGGGTGTGCCGTTGAGGTGCCCTGTCTGATCGACCGCAATGGCATCCAGCCGACCCGCGTCGGCGCGCTGCCGCCGCAGCTCACGGCGCTGATCCGCACCAACGTTAACGTCCAGGAACTGACCGTCGCAGCGCTGATGGAGGAAAACCGCGAACACATCTACCATGCGGCAATGATGGACCCGCATACCGCGGCGGAACTGGATCTCGACCAGATCTGGGAGCTTGTCGATGACCTTCTGGAAGAACACGGCGAGTGGATGCCGGACTGGATCCGTTCCTCGCCGCGCCGGAAGGTTGCCTGACTGAATGCGGGTCCCCACGCGACGGGGATCCGCCCTCACCCCCGCTGTACCCTGCTGGGACGGAAGGTCCTGACGGCAATGAGCCAGATCAAACAACGGATCGCAATCGTCGGCGGCGGTACGGCCGGCTGGCTCTCCGCCCTGATCCTTCAGGACGGCGCCAGACGGCATGACCTTCCACTTGATCTCACCGTAATCGAATCCAGCCGGGTTCCCACCATCGGCGTCGGCGAAGGCACGACCGCGGCTTTTCGCGGCCTGCTGCTGCAACTCGGGCTTGATGAGTTCGAGTTCCTGCGCGAAACCGACGCAACCATCAAATACGGCATCCGTCACCAAAACTGGCGCCGAACCGGGCACAGCTATGACGGACCGATTGACGACCCGCATTTGGCCGCGCACGCGCCTCCAAATGTTACTTCGTCCTGGCTCAACCAGTACTGCATCGCCGCGGGCCGCCCGGTCAGCGACCCGCATCTTTTCACCTGGCTGATGCAGCGCGCCCGGGCGCCGTTCATCACCAAGGGGCGCGAAACTCCACTCGCGGTCGGCCCGTTCCACCATGCCTATCATTTCGACCAGGCGCAGGTCGGGGCCTGGCTGCGTCGCAAGGCCACCGGCATCGCCCATGTCGACGCCCTCGTCGAGGGTGCGCACAGGAACCCCGATTCAGGCGACATTACCGCGCTCAAGCTTGACTGCGGGGATGATTTTCCGGTCGACTTTGTCATCGACTGTACCGGGTTTCGGCGTGAGATCATCGCCCGCACCCTCGGGGCGGAATGGCTCTCCTTTGCCGACACCCTCCCGGTCAACCGGGCAATGCCTTTCTGGCTCGATCACGCGGAAGATGCGGAACTGCCGCCCTTCACCCTGGCTGCCGCACAGGGATCCGGATGGATGTGGCAGATCCCGACCCAAAGCCGCATGGGATGTGGATACGTTTATTCCGATCAGTTTCTGACCCCCGATCAGGCCCAGGCCGAGATCGAGGCCACGCTTGGCCACCCGATCGAACCGCGCAACGACATCAGGATCAACTCCGGCCGCCTCGACCGCGCCTGGATTGGCAACTGTGTCGCCGCCGGGCTGGCGCAAAGTTTCTTCGAGCCGCTCGAAGCGACCTCGATCCACGGAACGATCGTGCAGATGCTGTTGTTCAGCCGGTTTCATCTCCCGGATCTCGGCCGTGGATTGGATCGTCACCGCGACGCCTACAATGCCGCCGTATCCCGCCAGGCGGATGACTTTCGCACCTTCATCAACCTGCACTACGTCTCCGAACGCCGCGACACGCCATTCTGGCGCCATGTCCACGAAAACTGCATCGCTGCCGAAGTGAAGGACCGTCTCGACCAATGGTCCCGCCGCCTGCCACGCCGCGACGATTTCGCCCCATTTCCTGGTGGCCTCGCCCATGTCGAGGAACAGCTCTACTACCCGGTGCTCGATGGCCTCGGCCTGCTGGACCGCCAGCTTGCCAAGGCGGAAATCGGCCAGGACCCGAAAGTCCGCGCCCATGCCCGCAAAACCGCAGAGGCCCTCACCCGCGACTATCGCCGTGCTGCCGGCAAAGCGCCTGGCCACCGCGCGTTTCTGGAATCGCTTCCCCTGACGGAGAATTCACATGCCCTTTAAGATTGCCATCATCGGCGCAGGTTCGCTGGGTTTCACCCAGAAACTCATCAGCGACATTCTGCACGTTCCCGAATTCGCCGAATGTGAATTCGCCCTGACCGACATCGACCCGGACAATCTAGCCGCGATCACCAAAGTGATCGAAAAGCTGGTCTCCGCCAACGGCATTCCAGCACGGATCACCTCGACCACCGACCGCCGCCGGGCGCTGGAAGGCGCACGCTACGTCATGAGCTGCGTCCGGGTGGGCGGTCTGCCTGCCTTCGAGAGCGACATCGAAATTCCGCTCAAATACGGCATCGACCAGTGTGTTGGTGACACCCTCTGCGCCGGTGGCATCATGTATGGCCAGCGCAACATCCCCGTGATCCTCGATTTCTGCGAGGACATCCGCGAGGTGGCCGAGGAAAACGCGCTGTTTCTGAACTACGCCAACCCGATGGCGATGAACACCTGGGCGGCCAATGAATACGGCGGCGTCAACACGGTCGGTCTTTGCCACGGCGTTCAGCACGGCGCCGAACAGATCGCCGAGGTGCTCGGCGGCGATACCTCCGAGCTCGACTACATCTGCATCGGCATCAACCACCAGACCTGGTACACCGACGTCAAATTCCGCGGCCGCCGGATCGAAGGCGGCGAACTGCTCGAAGCATTTCTCGCCCACAAGACATTCAGCCAACAGGAGAAAGTCCGCCTCGATATCCTGAAGCGATTTGGCTACTACTCCACCGAGAGCAACGGCCACCTGTCGGAATATCTCCCCTGGTACCGCAAGCGGCGCGACGAGATTCCCAACTGGATCGACCTCAGCCACTGGATTCACGGCGAAACCGGCGGTTACCTGCGCCATACCCGCGAACGGCGCGACTGGTTTGCGAGCGACTTCGATACCATCCTGGCCGAAGCCGGCGCGCCGTTCGGCAACCGGCCACGCTCCAGCGAACACGCCAGCTACATCATCGAAGCCATGGAAACCGGCCGCCCGTACCGGGGCCATTTCAACGTCCGCAACAACGGCGTCATTACCAACCTGCCCGCCGATGCGATCATCGAGGCCCCCGGCTACGTCGACCGGTTCGGCATCAACATGATCGAGGGACACGAACTCCCAATCGCCTGCGCCGCCTCCTGCAACGCCTCGATCTCCGTGCAGCGCATGGCGGTTGAAGCGGCGGTCACCGGCGATCCGGACATGCTGAAGCTCGCGGTTCTGCACGACCCTCTGGCCGGGGCGGTCTGCTCGCCGGACGAGATCTGGTCGATGGTCGACGAGATGCTCAGGGCCCAGGCGGAATGGCTGCCGCAATACGCCGTCTAGGGCGTTTCGGTTCCTGCCGCCCACGCGCCGCACCGCCCGCCGCGTCCGACCGTGGCGGGACAGAGGCGTCTGAAACTCACACGGAAACGGAGCCGCTTCCGGTCGTGCGGTTCCGCTCCCGCCACTGTCCCGGCGGCAGCCCGTACCGGCTGCGAAATGCTTTCGAAAAATAGAGCGGATCCCGGAAGCCGCAGATCCGCGCCACCTCCTGGACCGGCGTGTCCGAAATTTGCAGCAGCGTCTCGCTGCGCCGGAACTGCTCGCCGCTAAGCCAGCTTTTCACCGAAACCCCGGTCTCCGCCGAAAACCGCCGATAGAGCGTCGAGCGGTCGATGCCGAACTGCCAGGCGATCTGCCCGACGGTTGGAAACGGCACCTGCTGACGCATCACGAATGCACGTACCTCATCGGCAAAACCCGACGGCGCCGCCGGTGCCTGCGCCGCCAGTGTCTCGAAGAATCCCCAACCCATCCGCGCGGCCTGGGCAAAACCGATCCGTTCCGCCCGGTACGCTTCGACGATCCGCTCCAGGCCCGCCCACATCGCCGCCGGGACCGGCGGCGTCACGAACGGGCAGGGCGGCAGAACGCCGCTGCCGACCGGCTCCACCGCACCCTCGAATACCAGAAAGTCGTACCGCCACGGTTCGCCGGGTCGGTCGAAATACCGGTAGTGCCGCCCTGGCCGAAAGACGAAAACGTCGCCCGGACCAACCTCCCAGACTGCGCCGTCCTCATGAAACTCGCCCCGGCCGGACCGCACGCAGTGCACCGACATCTTTTGCGGCACCTGTTCCCAGCGGAAGTTGCCCAGAGACTGGAACAGCCCCACCGCCGCCAGGTGAAACGGCGCACCGGCCGGCGATTCTATCCGAGGCGAAAGAAGCTCGGTTTCAAACATCCGTGCACCATATTTCCATGCCGCTGCATCAGGTTTTCAATTTATCTCCGCGCAAGGTTACGGAAATCTTCTCTCAGACTGCAACAAATAAACCGGGAGGATCCCATGACCACAACCGATGCCGACAGCGGCCTCAGCGAGATGGACCGCTACCTTTTCGACCTCAAGGGCTTCATCGTCCTGCGCGGCGCCCTTTCGCCAGAGGAAGTCGCGGCCTGCAACGAAACCCTTGATGAACTCCAGGACATCAGACCGAACGAATGGCGCGGCCACGTGCACGGCCACAACTTCACCGGAGAACACGAAGGAAAGAACCTGCAGCAGATCTATGAGGCCGGTCCGGCGTTTGAAAAACTGATCGACCACCCGTCATGGATCAACAAGGTCACCCACTTTCTTGGCACCGACCAACCCAACTTCGACGGCCACCATGGCCCCTGTTTCATCGACGAAAACTTTGCCTCGATCCGTGGACCGGGCGAGGCGATAGGCCTGCATTCCGGCGGCCAGGACCGCGTCACCCGCTGCCAGTTCCGCTATCACGACGGTCGTTTTCACTGCGGTCAGATCAACATCCTGATGGGACTCAACGACATCGGCCCCGGCGACGGCGCCACCATGGTCGTACCCGGCTCACACAAATCCAACATCCGCCATCCCAACTACGACGACCAGAGGATGAAGGACACCGCAACCTCCGTCGACGGACTGCCCGAAGCCGTTGAGGTCCACCTCAATGCCGGCGATGCGATCCTGTTCGTCGATGCGATCATGCACGGCTCGGCCAAACGCGTGAACGAAGGCCAGCGCCGCATCGCCGTCTACCGCTACGGGCCGAGCTGGGGTTTCTTTCGCCACCCCTACCGTCCGAGTGCAGGCCTGCTGGAACGGCTCAACCCGCGGGCGCGCAACATCGTCATGCCGCACCCGGACCCGGTCGGTCCCTGAAAGGGCGCAGGTTCACAGAAGCTGAATGCGCCGGCATTCCCTGGGTGGCAGCCGGGTAATTGCAGAGAAGTTTCCATCCGTCGTGATCACCCGGAAGCAGTCGTCCGCCTCGCCGCCCTGCCACAGGCCGGCTTCCCCTTCGGTCTGGATCAACCTGTACCCGAGGACCTCCAGCTCCTGGGTGCCCTGCTCTGCACTCTTGCCGATCAGATCGGCAAGCTCCGAATTCAGGTCGGCCGCGGGCATGATCCGCTCCGGAGCATTCTGCGCTCCGACGGAAAACGCCGTTAATGTCGCAAGTGCCATGGCGGCCAGGCCGGTCCTGATCATGTCGTGTCCTCCATCCCCCGAAAAGCACCGCTCACGCTGCGGGTGAGGTAGGTGCATGAACCTGTATCGCCGCAGTTTCCGTCGATTGGTTCGATCCGTCAACGGTGGGTCAGCAGGTGTAGTTCATCCCCAGCCGTCCGCCGTCCACATAGATTGTCTCGCCGGTGATGTAGGAGGCTTTTTCGCTGGCGAGAAACGCCACCACGTCGCCGATCTCACGCGGGGTGCCGATCCGTTTCAGCGGCGTGCGCGACATGATTCGCGCCAGTGCCTCCGGGTTGTCATTGACCCCGGCAAGCATCGCCGTATCGATCGAGCCCGGACCAACCGCATTGACCCGGATGCCATGCGGCGCCAGCGCCAGCGCCGCCGCCTTGGTCAATTGCATTACGCCCCCCTTGGAGGCGCAGTAGGCGGCTATCGTCGGGATTGTCACCACCGCATTGACCGACGACATGTTGACGACCGCACCCTGGATGCCCTCGGCCACCATCGTTTTCGCCGCCCGCTGCAGGGCCAGAAACGTCCCCGTCAGATTGACGTCGATGACCCGGCGAAAATCTTCCGGCGATGTCTCCAGAAACTCCCCCGGCAGGGCAATCCCGGCATTGTTGACCAGAACGGAAACCGGTCCGGTCTCGGCCTCGATCCAGTCAAAAAGGCCGGCGATCTGCTCCGGATCTCCCATGTCACAGGCAATGCCTACCGCCCCGTTGCCAAGCCGTTCCGCCGCCTCGGCAACCCCTTCCGCATTGACATCCGCAAGCACGATCCGTGCCCCGCTTTCGGCAATCGCCTCGGCACTGGCAAAACCGATCCCCTGCGCCCCGCCCGTCACCAGTGCAATCCGTTCTCCGGCCACGACCCGACCTCCCCTGTCTGCTGTTTCCCCGTCACCCTATCCTCCGCCGCCCCTGGGGCTCAAGCGGCCCCGGTCAGCTGCGGGGCGCAAATCCCCGCTGCCATTGCGCCAAGGTGAAGGCGAGGTCATAAATCCGTGCCCGCACCGGCCCCGCCCAGACCCGCCCGGGCCGGGTGAGCGGCAGCGGCAGATCCGCCTCCGGCGCCCCCGCCAGCATTTCCGCCACCGCCCGGCCGAAAACCGTCCCGGTGGTGACGCCGCGCCCGTTGTAGCCGATCGGCGTCACTACCCCGTCAGCCAGCCGGTGAATGCGCGGCAGGTGGTCCGGTGTCATCGCGATCGCGCCATCCCATGCCGTCTCGATCCGCACCTGCCCAAGATCGGGAAACAGCCGCCGCATTTGCGCATTGGCCCAGCGCCGGGACAGAGCATCGCCAGCCCGCCCCATCGACCCGAGCAAAAGCCTCCCCGCCGCGTCACGCCGCACCGACACCATGATCCGCCCCGTATCCCAGACCCCCTGACCGCCTGGCAGAATTTCCGCGCCCCGTGCCCCCAGCGGCTCCGTCGCCACCTGAAAATAGGAGCAGCACACCAGGCTGTTGCGCAGCCCCGGCCACAGCCCGTCGGTATAGGCGTTGGTCGCCAGCACCACACTTCGCGCCTTGACGTTGCCCGCGTCGCTCTCCAGCCGCCAGAAATCGCCGTCGCGCCGGATCCGCATGATCCGAACCCCGGTCGAAACCTTTGCCCCCAGCGAAACCGCCGCCCGTGCCAGCCCCCTGACATAGGCCACCGGATTGAGCGTCCCCGCCCGGTGATCCCACAGCCCACCGTGAAACGCCGGCGAGCCGATCATCCGCGCCGCCGCCGCCCGGTCAAGAAGCTCCACCGGCGCACCCAGCCGCTGCCATTCCGCCGCCCGCCCGCGCAGATCGGCATACCCGTGCGGGGAATGCGCCGCATGAATGGTTCCGGTCCGCGTCGCATCACACCGGATTCCGTAGCGGTCGATCAGCGCGAACACCTCCGCCGGCGCCGCCCCCAGCACCCCGATCAGCCGACCGCCCGGCCCGTCGCCCATGATCCGCCGGACCTGCTGCGGCGGAAGCCAGACACCGGCATTGACCAGTCCGACATTGCGCCCCGATCCGCCGAAACCCACCTCGCCGGCCTCGAACACATGCGCCGCGACACCCCGCTCCGCCGCGTGCAGGGCGGTCGAAAGGCCGGTAAATCCGCCGCCGACAATCGCAAGCTCCGTAGCGAGGTCACCCTCCGGCGGGCCGGCCTCAAACCGCTCCCCGGCGTTCCTCTCCCAGATGGGTCGCGGTCTCTCCAAACTGTTCGCCCCGCCCGCTGCTGTTGACATCAGCGTGGCGCAGTTCCACCAAAGGGGCAAGCCGCCCCGCCGCCCGTACGGAAACCCCGATGCCAAAGCTGACCACAACCGCCGCCGAAATGGTCCGGGCCGCCCGCGCCCGCATCGAGGAAATCGAGACCCCGGACGCCATCGCCATGGTCGGCGACCCGACCGTGGTGATCGTCGACCTGCGCGATCCGCGCGAACGCGAACGCACCGGCTGGATCCCCGGCAGTTTTCACTGTCCGCGCGGCATGCTCGAGTTCTGGGTGGACCCGGAAAGCCCCTACTTCAAACCGGTTTTCGGCGAGGACAGAAAATTCGTTTTCCACTGTGCCTCCGGCTGGCGTTCCGCCCTGTCCGTCGCCACCCTCCAGGACATGGGCTTCGGGGCCGCCCACCTCCGCGAAGGCTTCTCGACCTGGGAGGCGCAGGGAGGTCCGGTGGCCCGGCTGGCGGCAAGGCTGCCCTAGTATTCCGGAATTCGGCTCGGCCCCCGGTCAAGCTTCCAGACAAAGCCCGAGGCCCCGAACGCCGGAAACACCTCCGTCACCAGTGGATCATGCCCCGGAACAATCAGCCGCCTTTCGCTCGCCAGCCGATGCAGCCGACCGAACCCGTCGAGCATGTCCTGCAGGTCGACCACGATCGGGAACGGTTTGCCGGTGAAGACGTTCTCGTAATAATGCGTCGCATCCGAGGCGAGGCACAGCCAGCCCGCCTCCGTGCGCACCCGCACCACCTGCAACCCGCGCGAATGCCCGCCGATGCAGTGCACCGTGACCCCGTCCGCCACTTCACCGTCGCCGTCGTAAAACCGCACCCGCCCGGAATAGAGCCGCCGAACCGCCTCGCAGACATGGCCGGCGGTGAAGGTCCGGCGCAGGGTGCCGTGGCACATGCAGGGCCCGGTGGCATAGGCCATCTCCGCCGCCTGCATGTGCAGCGTCGCATTGGGAAACTGCGCCAGCCCGCCCGCGTGATCGTAATGCAGATGGGTGACGATCAGCGTGTCGATATCCTCGGGTTTCAGCCCCAGCGCCGCCAGCGCCGCCCCCGGTTCGCGCAGGATCGGCCTTTCCCGCGCCGCCCCTTCCGCCGTGTCGTAGCCGCTGTCGACGAGGATCACCGCGTCGTCGCGTCGCAGCACCCAGACGAAATAATCCATCGGATGCGGCGCGTCGTGATTGTCCGCGAGAATGAAATTGTCCGCCCGCGTCCGCCGGACATGCTCCGCATACTTGAGCGCAAAAACCTCCCAGTTCCCCATAGCCGAACTCCCCCCGCACTGTTGTTTCGCGGCATCAAACCCGACCCCGCCGGTGGTGGCAAGATGGCTGCCGGTCCCCTTCGTCGATTTGCCTGTCGACGCCGTGCGACTGATGTATACCTTCGGACGACCGGAACAGGGACGGGCACAAAGCCATCCGTCCGCATCGAAACAAGGGAGCGAAATGACCAAGATCTGCAACATCGCGGTATTTGAGGGTGACGGAATCGGTCCGGAAATCATGGCACCGACACTGGGCATCCTCCGGCAGCTAGCCGACCGGACGGACGCCTACGGTTTTCGCTTCCTCCCGGTTCCCGCCGGCGCGGCGCATTACGCGAGAACCGGTGAATCCCTGCCGGCCGCCTCGCTGGAAACTGCACGGGGCGCCGATGCCATCCTGCTCGCGGCCATGGGGCTGCCGGACGTGCGCTATCCCGACGGCACCGAAATCATCCCGCAAATCGAACTGCGCATCGCCCTCAATCTCTATGCCGGTCTGCGGCCGGTCAAACTTTCACCGACCCAGTTTTCGCCACTCGCGCGGGAAGGCCGCAAACCGGTCGATTTTGTGCTGATCCGCGAAAGCACCGAGGGGCTGTTCCACAACCTCGGCGGCGGTGTCGTGACCGAAAACGAGGCCCGCGAGACCCTGCTGATCACCCGGGCCGTCAGCGAAAAGCTGTTCGCCTATGCATTCCGCCTCGCCCGCCAGCGCAGGGACTCCGGCCGGGGCAGGGGGCATGTCACCTGTGTCGACAAGGCCAATGTCTTTAAGGCCTTTGCGTTCTTCCGGTCGATCTTTGACGCCGAAGCCGCGAAACACCCCGACCTCACCGCCGACCACGCCTATGTGGATGCCACCGCGCTCTGGATGGTGCAAAAGCCGCACGTCTTCGACGTGATGGTCACCGAAAACATGTTCGGCGACATTCTCTCGGACCTTGGCGCCGGGCTGATGGGCGGGCTCGGCCTGGCTCCCTCCGCCGACATTGGCGATGACGCCGCGGTTTTCCAGCCCTGTCACGGCACTGCCCCCGATATCGCCGGCAAGGGCATCGCCAATCCGCTGGCGATGATCCTCTCTGCCGCAATGATGCTCGACTGGCTCGGCCACGAACACGGCGTGCCGGAAATGATTGCGGACGGCGCGGCACTTGATGTCGCGGTTGACCGCGTCGTCTCATCCGGTCGCGGCCTTACCCCCGATCTGGGCGGGACCGCGGACACAAACGTCGCTGCGGCCCGGGTCATGGAGGAATATCTCAGTGCCATGGCCGCCGCATGACTCTCGCCACGCCGGTCCGGATTGCCTGCGTCGGTGCGGGCTGGTTCAGCCGTCTCCACCGCGACGCCTGGGCGCGGATTGTCAATGCCGACACGGTTGCCGCGGTCGACCGTGACCTGCAACGTGCGGCGGCCACCGGGCTGCGCGCCTTTGACGATTTTGGCGACATGATGGCGGAAATGCGGCCCGATCTGGTCGACATCATCACCCCGCCACCCAGCCATCTCGATCTGATCCGTCGTGCCGTCACCGGCGGTGCAAAAGCGGTGATCTGCCAGAAGCCGTTCTGCGCTTCACTCGATGAAGCACAGGAGGCCGCCCGCCTGTCGCGGGAGAGCGGCGTTCCGGTGATCGTCCATGAGAACTTTCGCTTCCAGCCCTGGTACCGCCGGATCCGCGCCGGTATCGACGAGGGGCTGATCGGCGAGGTGCTGCAGATCACCTTTCGCCTGCGTCCTGGCGACGGCCAGGGACCGGAGGCCTATCTCGCCCGCCAACCCTACTTTCAGCAGATGCCGCGCTTTCTCGTTCATGAAACCGCCGTTCACTGGATCGATACCTTCCGCTACCTGCTGGGCGAGCCCGAAAGTGTCTATGCCGACCTCCACCGCCTGAACCCGGCAATCGCCGGTGAGGACGCCGGGCATATCCTGTTTTCCTATCCGGGCGGCCGACGGGCGCTGTTTGACGGCAACCGCCTGCTCGACCATCCTGCCGAAAACACGCGCTGCACCATGGGCGAGGCGCTGGTTGAGGGCACCAGGGGCACGATCTCACTCGACGGCAGCGGCCGCGTCACGCTGCGCCCGTTCGGAAAATCCGATCAGACCCTGCTGCTGGAGGCCGGCGATCAGACTGTCTTTGGCGGCGACTGCGTGTACCATCTGCAAAAACACGTCATCGACAGCCTCCTTCACGGCACAGCGCTGGAGAATACTGCGGCCGATTACCTGCCGGTTCTGCGCCAGGAGGCGGCAATCTACCAATCCGCACATCTCGGCAGGAAAGTTTCGACTGCCGACTGACATGCCTGCCGCCCGCCATCGCGACAAGACCCCGACCAGAAAACCCTCCGGAGGATCCCGTTCATGAGCACTTCCCTAAACATAGCCGTTCTGGGCGCCGGAGTCGTCGGCGCAAGCTGGACGGCGGTCTTTCTTGCCAACGGCCACCGCGTCGCCGTTCACGACCCGGCCGCGGATACCCGCAGCCGCGTCCAGGCCCAGATCACATCCGCTTGGCCGATCCTGCGCGATCTTGACCTCATCCACGGCGGCGACCCCGAGGCCGTCACATTTCATGACACGGCGGCAGGAGCGGCGGCCGGCGCTGACTTCATCCAGGAAAACATCCCCGAGCGGCTTGACCTGAAACACGCGGTCTATGCCGGGATTGAACCGGTCCTGAAACCCGGCGCCATAATTGCCTCGTCGACCTCCGGCATCACCCTCACCGCCCTGCAGACCGGGTGGCGGGATCCGTCGCGTCTCGTCATCGGCCATCCGTTCAATCCGCCACACCTGATCCCGCTGGTCGAGGTCATGGGCAACGACCGTACCGCTCCGGGAATTGTCGAGTCGGTCGAGGCGTTCTACGCCTCGGTCGGCAAGGTGACGATCCGCCTGCGCCGCGAGGTGCCCGGCCATGTTGCCAACCGGCTCCAGGCCGCGGTGTTCCGCGAGGCGATCCATCTCGTCAAATCCGGCGTCGCCAGCGTCGAGGACGTGGACAAGGCGGTCCACGCCAGCCTCGGCCTGCGCTGGGCGGCAATGGGGCCGACCATGCTGCTCAGCCTCGCAGGCGGCCCTGGCGGCCTGCCCGCGTTCTTCGACCACCTCGCCCCAAGTTTCGAGACCTGGTGGGCCGATCTCGGCGCACCGCACCTTGATGCGGATACCATGCAGACCATGATCGAGGGCCAGGAACAGGCAAAACACGGCGCCAGCCACGCGGAACTCGCCGCCCGCCGCGACCGGGAGGTTGCCGCCGTGCGCAGGGCCCTCGCGGAAGTGCGCCGCGCCGAGCCGGGCTGACCCGCCGTCAGACCGGCCGCCGCACGCCCTACTTTCGTTCGCCCCGTCCGAGCGGGGTTTCCGGCATCTTCGCCGGAACCCTCCCGTATTCATGGGGCAGGGAGCACGTTTTCAGATGCGGCAGCACCAGCCGCCCGAAATGCTCGGCCTCTTCGAGATGCGGATAGCCCGACAGGATGAACGCCCGTATCCCCATCCTCTGGTATTCGGCTATCTCCGACAGAACCTGATCCGCCGATCCGACAATCGCCGCCCCGCACCCCGATCGCGCCCGGCCGATCCCGGTCCACAGATGCGGCTCCACATAGCCGTATCTGTCGGCCAGTTCCCGGTTTGCCGCCTGATGCGACACCCCGAGCGATCCCGCGTCCAGCGCCCGCTCGCGGATCGCCCGTCCGTATTCGTCATCGAGCTTCGAGACGATGTAATCCGCATACTCCCGCGCCTCCGCCCCGGTCTTCCGAACGATCACATGCACCCTGAGTCCGTAATCCAGCGTCCGCCCGTACGCCTCCGCCCGCGCATGCACCGCCTTCATCCGCTCCGCTAGCTGCGCCTTCGGCTCCGGCCACATCAGATAGACGTCACAGTGCCGGCCGCAGAGATCGAGCGCGTCCGGCGAATAGCCGCCAAAATAGAGCAGCGGCCCCCCGGTCTGATACGGCCGCGCCGGATCGGTGGTCAGCCCGTCAAAGTCGTATATCTCGCCGTGATGGCTGATTTCATCCCGCGTCCACGCCTGTTTGAGGATCTCCACCACTTCCCGGGAGCGCCGATAGCGGTAGGCGCTGTCCTCCTTCTGGCCGGGAAAATCCGAACTGATGATGTTGACCGTCAGCCGCCCCTCGAGCATGTGGTCGAGCGTGGCAATCGTCCGCGCCAGCATGATCGGCTGCATCTCGCCGCAGCGCACCGCCGCCAGCATGTTGATCCGCTCCGTGATCGGCGCGCAACCGGCGACGAAACTGAGCGTATCCTGTCCAACCTGATAGGATGACGGACAGAGCACGTTGCGAAACCCCAGCGCCTCCGCCCGCCGGACGATCTGCGAACAATGCGCCCAGCTTGACCGCAACCCACCGTCCGGTACCCCCAGAAACCGGTAATCGTCCGAACAGAGCGCCGAAAACCATGCCACTTCGGACGCATCGAGACCGGCTGAGGTAACAGGAACAACACTCATTGCGGTTCTCCCGGAAATGGCCCAGTTTTCTTCCCGTACCATCCGGACTAATGTATATCAATAGTGCATCAATTCCCCGTGCCCGATGAGCGAACCATGACCCGACCGTCCGGCGCCCTGCCAAAATACCTCCAGATCAGCGAGCTGCTGATCCGGGAGATTGCTGCCGGCCGGCTGCTCGACGGCCAGCGCCTTCCGCCGGAGCGCGAAATGGCCGACGGGCTGCACAGTTCCGTCGGCACCCTGCGCAAGGCGCTCGGCGAGCTTTCCCGGCGCGGCCTGCTCGTCAGCATCCAGGGCTCCGGGAACTACATTCGCCACAGCGGCAACATCGACGGCGTCTATGCGATGTTCCGCCTCGAACTGCTCGAAGGCGGCGGACTGCCACGCGCGGAAATCCTTTCCGTCGATCCGATGCCGAAACCCGACGACCTGCCTCCCTTCGGAACCTCTTCCGCCGCCACCCGCATCCGCCGTCTGCGCAGCCTCAACACGGTGCCGGTGGCGCTGGAAGAAATCTGGCTCGATGCCGGGGCAGGGCGTCTCAGCCGCGAGATGATCTCCGACTCGCTCTACCGCACCTATCACGCGCGGTTCGGTTTCTGGACCTCCCGCGCCGAGGACCGGATCGGCATCGGCCGGGTACCGTCCTGGACGCCTGACAGTTTCGGAAAATCCGCCGGTGACGTCACCGGCTTCGTCGAGCGGCGCAGCTGGGCCGGCATTTCCGCCGAGCCGTTCGAATTTTCCCGAACCTGGTTCGACACTGACCGGGCAGTCTATGTTCAGCGGATGAAATAGCCCAGGAACCGGAAATTGTTTCACTTCCGTCCGCGGCGCCCATGGCGGCACTCCTGCCTTAAAAACGTGCACAGTTTGTCCGTCAATCGAATGACGATTGAACGCGGAGCCCGCGAAACGTGTATCGCGCGCCGTCCCGCGGCGAATCACTGCGAAATGTTTTTTATGTATACTTCTGAATTTTCGGGCATTTTCGTAGAAACTGGTATGGTGGTCACCGCGAACCGTTTCTTTTCATACGTTTGTCCGCAACGGCGCAGATTGGCCGACACTTGCCAAAATTCTATCCGTCTACTCAAAGTTGTGCTACGGTCTGGTTCATGGCAAAAACAAGTCTAGGGAGATTGTTCCATGCCGGATCGCGCCATTGTCGTTTTTGCAACCGACGCCCGTATCAACGAACGCCTTGTTGCAAGGGGAATGGAACCGATGAACGGACCCCGTCTCACCGATATTCTGGCTGAGGCGACCGGAGAAAAGCTCTCATCAAAAGAGGCGCTCCGTCTTTGGCAACCGGATCGCATGGCGGGAGATCCCCGCGTGCGCGCCGTCATTGAAAAATACGTGGCTACCGCCTGACATCAGGACTGCCGCGTCGGATCAGCCTGCCGGTTTTCGAACCGGCATGGCAAATTCCCGCAACACCTCTATCGGCACCACCCGCAGCGCTGATCTGTGGGTGCTTGCCAGAATCACCTTCGGCGCCTGGCCCGCTTCCCAGGCCTCCTTCCAGCGCTCGGCGCAGAGACACCAGCGGTCTCCCTCCCGCAGGCCCGGAAACCCGTATTCCGGGCGCGGCGTCGACAGGTCGTTGCCATGTCGCCGCGACCAGGTCAGAAACGCATTTGTCATCCTTGCGCAGATCACGTGCCGGCCCCGGTCGGCGGGTCCGGTGTTGCAGCAGCCGTCCCGGAAAAATCCGGTGCGCGGGTCGTAGCCGCAAGCCTTCAGCGGCCCACCCTCTACGTTAATGCTCTCGTCGCGGTCTTCCGTCATCGCTTCGGTCACAACCGTGTCTTGTCCATGTGGCGACGGTATCAAACAAACGAAGCTTCGCAAATGCCCCTGTGCCGGACGGCAATCAATTGAGCCCGCCGCCGACCGCGCCGGCGATACTGCGGGATGCGTTTCAGAGACCGGCGTCGACGACCGCGCTCATCGACACGAAGGTGGAGGTATGGGACACATGCGGCAGCGAGGATATCGCTTCCCCGAGAATGCGTCGGAATGAGACGATGTCACGGGTGCGGACCTTGAGCAGATAGTCGAACGAACCGGCGATCATGTGGCACTGCTCGATCTCCGGAATACGCCGCACTGCGCCGTCGAACGCATCGAGCGCCGACTGTTTGGTGTCGGTCAGGTTCACCTGGACAAAGGCGATATGCCCCTGACCGAGCGCCGAATGATTGAGCAGCGGCCGGTATCCCAGGATGATCCGTGCCTCTTCCAGCCGCCGCAGGCGCGCCGCACATGGTGTCTTGGACAGGCCCACGCGTTCCGCCAGTTCGGTTACGGTCATGCGCGCGTCCTCTGTGAGTGCGGCGACGATCGCGCGGTCGATTCTGTCCAGTTCCACCCGGTTTCTCCGGCATTTCGACAATTGGCACTGTAAATCTAGTGAAGTTCAGGCATTATCACCAGCATCTGCGGCTTTACGCTCAAAAGTCCTGCGATGCAGCCGCTATAAGCACGTCCAGTCCACCGTTCCCCTTCCCTGGAGGCTTCCATGTCCCTTCCGATCGATACATTTCTTGCGTCTGCACGCGGTGCCATCCGCGCAAATACCTGGGCGGATGAGGCGGAAGTGGTCCGGGGGCACCTCGCTTCGGTCGGGCTCGATCCTGCCGCCCGCAAGGCAATCGTCTCCGAGGCGGCACGGCTGGTTGCCACCGTTCGCAAACGATCTTCACCCACGGTCATGGAAGCGTTCCTTGCCGAGTACGGCCTTTCCACCGAAGAAGGCGTCGGTCTCATGTGTCTGGCCGAGGCCCTGCTGCGGGTGCCGGACGCCGAAACCATCGACGAACTGATTGCCGACAAGATCGAACCTTCCAACTGGGGGGCGCATCTCGGTCATTCCTCCTCCAGCCTCGTCAACGCCGCCACCTGGGGCCTGATGCTCACCGGGCGCGTGCTCGACGACAACCCGGCCCGCCCCGTCGCCGCACTGCGCGGCATGATCCGCCGCCTTGGCGAACCTGTCGTCCGCACCGCCGTGGGCCAGGCAATGAAGCTGATGGGCCGCCAGTTCGTGCTGGGTGAGAACATCAACTCTGCCATGGACCGTGCCGCCGGCATGGAAGCCAAGGGCTATACCTATTCCTACGACATGCTCGGCGAAGCCGCCCGCACCGATGCCGATGCCCGGCGCTATACCGCCGCCTATGCCGCCGCCATTCGCGACATCGCCTCCCGCGCCAAGGGCGATGTGCGCTCCAACCCCGGCATCTCGGTCAAGCTCTCCGCCCTGCATCCGCGCTATGAATATGCCCAGCGGGATCTGGTGATGGCCGAACTTCTGCCCCGCGCCCGCGATCTCGCCCGCGCCGCCGCCGAAGCCAATATCGGTTTCAACATAGACGCGGAAGAGGCCGAACGCCTCGACATCTCGCTCGACCTGATCGAGGCTTTGCTCTCGGACCCGAAACTCTCCGGCTGGAAGGGCTTCGGCGTCGTCGTCCAGGCCTACGGCCGTCGCGCTGCCCCGGTTATCGACTGGCTCCATGCGCTCGCCGGCAAATACGACCGGCAGATCATGGTCCGCCTCGTCAAGGGCGCCTACTGGGACACCGAAATCAAACACGCCCAGGAACTGGGACTCCCCGGCTTTCCGGTCTTCACCCGCAAGGCCAATACCGATGTCAGCTACCTTGCCAACGCCCGCCGCCTGCTCGGCTATCGCGACCGCATCTACCCGCAGTTCGCGACCCACAACGCCCATTCCGTCGCCGCCATTCGGAAAATGGCCGGCGACGACCTCGCGTCCTACGAATTTCAGCGCCTGCACGGCATGGGCGAGGCCCTGCACGACGCCGTCCGCGAAGAAAGCCCGACCCGCTGCCGCATCTATGCCCCCGTCGGCGCGCACCGCGACCTGCTGGCGTATCTCGTGCGCCGCCTGCTGGAAAACGGCGCCAACTCCTCGTTCGTCAACCAGATCGTCGACAAATCCCTCGCCCCCGAGCGCGTCGCCGCCGATCCGATTGCCGAGGTCGAGGGCTTCGGCGACGCCATCGCCAATCCCGACATCGCCACCCCCGCGGCGCTCTTCGCCCCCCGCGTCAATTCCCGCGGCTGGAACGTCAACGAACCCGCCTCCGCCGAACCGCTGCTCGAAGCCCGCGATGTCTGGCGCAGCCACCGCTGGGTCGCGGCCCCGATCCTCGCCAGCGGCACCGCCTCCGAAAGCGCCCGCGCCGTATTCAATCCCGCCGACCGGTCCGACCAGGTCGGAGTGCTGACCGAAGCCACCGAAGCCGACGTCGCCGCCGCTCTCCAGGCAGCCCCCACCGGTTTCGCCACCTGGTCGTCGCGCAGCCCCGGCTCCCGCGCCGAAACCCTGCGCCGCGCCGCCGACCTCTACGAATCCCACGCCGCCGAACTGATGGCCCTCGCCACCCGCGAAGCCGGCAAGTCGCTCGCCGACAGCATCGCCGAACTGCGCGAAGCGGTCGACTTCCTGCGCTACTACGCCGGTGAGGGCGAAACCTCCACCGCCACCCCGCGCGGCACCATGGTCTGCATCTCCCCCTGGAACTTCCCGCTCGCCATTTTCACCGGCCAGGTCGCCGCCTGCCTTGCCGCCGGCAACGCCGTCATCGCCAAACCGGCGGAGCAGACGCCGCTGATCGCCGTGCGCGCCGTCGAACTGCTGCTCGAAGCCGGCGTCCCCGCCGCCACCCTGCAGCTGCTGCCCGGCGACGGCGCCTCGGTCGGCGCGCCGCTCACCGCCGCCCCCGGCATTGCCGGCGTCTGTTTCACCGGCTCGACCGAAGTTGCGCAGATCATCAACCGCACCCTTGCCACCGGGGCCTCCCCCGACGCGGTGCTGATCGCCGAAACCGGCGGCATCAACGCGATGATCGTCGACTCAACCGCGCTCACCGAACAGGTGGTCCGCGACGTGCTCGCCTCCGCCTTCCAGTCGGCGGGCCAGCGCTGCTCGGCCCTGCGGATGCTCTACATCCAGCGCGAAGCCTGGGACAGGGTGCGCAGGATGCTGTTCGGCGCCATGGAAACCCTGTCGATCGGCAACCCCTGGAACCCGGCCACCGACATCGGCCCGGTCATCGACGAGGAAGCCCGGACCGGCATCCTCGACTACCTCGGCAAACGGGCAGGGGCGGTGGTCAAGTCCCTGCCGGTTCCGGACGGCGGCCTGTTCGTACCGCCCGCGGTGGTCGAAGTCTCGGGCATCACCGACATCGACCGCGAGGTGTTCGGCCCGATCCTGCACATCGCGCCGTTCGCCGCCGGCCAGATCGACCAGGTGGTCGCCGACATCAACGCCCGCGGCTACGGCCTGACCTGCGGCCTGCACAGCCGCATCGACGACCGGGTCGAACGCATCACCTCGCAACTCCACGTCGGCAATGCCTATGTCAACCGCAACCAGATCGGCGCCATTGTCGGCTCGCAGCCCTTTGGCGGAGAGGGACTCAGCGGCACCGGCCCCAAGGCCGGCGGCCCGTTCTACGTCCGCCGGCTGCAGCGCGGTCCTGCCTCGCTGCCCGTTGCGGCCGATCCTGCCGCGCCCGTCGTCGCGGCGGACCGGATTGCCGAGGCCCTGAAAAGCCTCGCCCGACCCCGCCGGGGCGAACCCGCGCCGCTGGACCGGGCGCTCGCCGCCGCACCTGCCGCCGCCACTGCCGCCCTCGCTGCCGCACGCGCCATCCAGGCCGTTCCCGCCGATCTGCCCGGACCGACCGGCGAAAGCAACCGCCGCTCGCTTCATCCGCGCGGGCTCGTGCTCTGCCTCGGGGCGACCGCAGAACTCGCTCTGGTGCAAAGCGTACAGGCCCTCGCCTTCGGCAACCGGGTGCTGGCGGTCTGCCCAGGCGCGCCGGACGCCCTCGCGCCGCTGACCGGTGCAGGCCATGCGGTCGTTGCCCTCGACGGCCACCTCGACCCCGGGGCGCTCAGAGACATGCCCGGTCTGACCATGGTCGCCGCCTCCGGCCCGGCGGCCTGGCTCTCGCCCCTGCGCCAGGCGCTTGCCGACCGGCCCGGTGCGATTCTGCCGCTGGAGATTGAACCGCTCGCTCCGGAACGTTATGTGACGGAACGGCACCTTTGCATCGACACAACCGCCGCCGGGGGCAATGCCAGCCTGCTCGCGGCCAGCGCCTGAGAGTGACTTGAGCCAGTTTTCATCGGACCCGACCGTCTTCAAACCTCTGCCCCGCTCCCTCGTCGGCCTCGCCGGCATCATGGCGCTGCTGGAGGTGATCTTCTCGCTGGCTGACCGGGGCTGGCTGTTCAACCCGGCGCTGCGACCGGTCGCATTCGAATACGGAGCTTTCTGGAGCCCCCTGTTGCGGGGGGCACAACCGCTCTTCTCCGGTCAGCCCTGGACCATGTTCCTGACCCATGCGCTGCTGCACGGAAGCCTGTTCCACATGGTGATGAACGTGACCATCCTGCTGGCACTTGGCCGCCTGGCCAGCGACCATTACGGCAACCGGGTGATCCTGCCGCTGTTTTTCGCCGGTGCGGTCGGCGGCGGCCTTGCCTTCGGCCTCATCAGCGCGACGCCCTATCCGATGATCGGCGCTTCCGGGGCCGTCTTTGCGTTTCTGGGCGTCTGGATCGTCTGGGACTGGCGCCGGCACCGCGACGCAAGGGTGTCCACGGCGCCGGTCATGACCCGGATCCTGGTCTTTGCCGGCATGAACCTCGTCCTGTGGTTTGCGCTGGGCGGCATGGTTGCATGGGAGGCGCATCTCGGCGGTTTTCTCGTCGGTCTGGTCGCCGGATGGTTTCTTGAAACCCGCAACGCCGCCCGCGCCCGCGCACGTCATGCCACCCTGCGCCGCCTTCGAACGCCGCGCGACTGACGCTCAGAACGACCCGATTGAGCCGTGGATGCAGTATGGTAATATCTGCGTGAGGGGTGCGTATTGGGACAAAATCATGAAAAAGGGAAAGGCAGTTTTCGCCGCGCTGGCACTCTCGCTGGCGGCAACGGGCGCGGCCTGGTCGGCTCCGTCCAATCTTTACACATCGCTGACCGTCCTTGGTGACAGTCTCAGCGATCCGGGCAATCTGCACAGGATTTCAGGCGGTCTGCTGCCGGAGAACCCGCCTTACAGGAACGGCCGCTTCACCAACGGTGAAGTCTGGGCGGAAAAGGTGGGAAGAAAGTTTACCGACAAGGGCCTCGCGATGAACAATTTCGCGTTTGGCGGGGCCACGGCAGTCACGAACGCGGACTTCATTCCCGATCTGACCGCACAGCGGGACATGGTGATGGGCCTTTCCAACACCAGCCTCGGCAACCGGGCAATGGTCATGATCTTCATTGGCAGCAATGACGGTTTCAACACCATCAACGGGGGTGGCAACGTTGCCGACGCGGCCCGCGCTGCCGCCCGGTCCATTGCCGCCAACGCCAGGTATCTGTTCGACAACAAGAGCATCCGCAACTTCAGCTTCGTAAACAGTCCAAGCCTTGAACTGACGCCGCGCTTCCGCTCAGGCCCGGACAGGGACAAGGCCGCGGAATACACCAGCGTGTTCAATACCACACTGCTGAGCGAAACTGCCGCTCTGCGGACATATGGGGCCAACGTCACCGATATCGATCTGAACACACCCTATACTGCGGCAATCCTCGATCCGACCAGGATCGGCATGCAGCCGGGAAGTTCACTGGTGCCCTGTATCATTCCCGGGGTTCGGGTCTGCGATACCCTTGATCCCTCGGAGGCGGAAAAGCTTATGTTCTACGACCCGGTGCATCCGAACTCGGTGGCGCATGCGGCCATCGCGGATCTGATGTCCGAGTACGTCGCGCCGGTTCCGCTTCCTGCGCCGCTGGCGCTGCTGCTGGCTGGTCTGGCCGGTCTTCTTGGCGTCAGCCGGGGCAGGGGCCAGCGACTGCACCCCGTTTGACCGCCATCTCCTGCGCCGCCCCGCGCCTGGGGCGGCGGCTTTGAAATCCGGTGCTTCAACTGACTGCGTCGCCGTGACCTGGTGGCACCGCCTCGGGGACAGGGCCTGATGGAACCCTCAGCCGGTCCTCAGGCCTCGCTCCTTCCGGCGTCCGCTGCTTCCAGCGCGGCAGTCAGATCTTCTTTCGCCGGGTCGGCATCGATGAGCCAGGATTCCTCCTGCTCTTCCGGCGGACGCGCCGAAACCGTCAGGTCGGCGTTCAGCACGCTGGCCAGACGGGCAATCACGTCAAGGGTGACGGCCATCGTCCCCTGTTCGCACCGTGCAATGGTTTTCAGGCCGACGCCGGACCTGTCGCTGAGGTCCGACTGGGTAAACCCGGCAGATCGCCGCGCCGTTCGCAATTGCTGCCCCACGTCGCGCCTTGCCGCGTCACGGTCCGAAACGGCCATCAGGTTACGCATGCCGGTCATCTCCTCATACTGTTGTCCCGATGCCTGCCGTTGCGTCGGAGGGGTGGGAACGGGGCATCAACCGGCAAAAGTATCTCCCCAACCGGGTTAACAATGCAACCGGAGGCGGGCGACATATGTCGCGAAACGCATGGAATCTGGCGTTAACCATTCGCCTTTTTATCGAAAATTGTAGGTATCGGTTGGGTACCGGAAGGGTATCGAAAGGGTATCCGATCGCCGAATGGTTAACGGCGCTACCAGCGCAGTACCCGTGAGCCGATCAGGGCTCCCGCCACAGTAACGATAAGAATAGCG
Organism: Alphaproteobacteria bacterium; assembly: GCA_030432315.1. GTDB lineage: Bacteria > Pseudomonadota > Alphaproteobacteria > Rhodobacterales > Rhodobacteraceae > Amaricoccus. The sequence goes on from JAUIHM010000030.1 coordinate 32,855, forward strand.
ATCAGATACCAGATCGCGAAGTACATGGGCGAATCATCGGTGCAGAAGAACGCGTACATTCCCGCCGAGGCGCTGCCCGCCATGAAGCCTGCAACCGCGCCGCAAAGCGTTGGCCGGACCGGTGCCCCCTGGCGCAGCGCCCAGAGGGATGCCGCAAGAACAGGTATTGAAATCAACGGGATCGAGGTCGTACATACGAATCTGCTCTTGCCGAGCATCGCCATGCCCCATTGCCCGGGCGGGGTGTTGGCCATTGTTACCGCGAAGGCGCCCGCCAGCACCGCCAGCACGGCGCCGATCAGCAGCGGCCAGCGCCCGACCGGTGCGCCAGGCCGCGCCATCCGCAGGACAACTCCCAGCGCACCCGCGGCGAGGACCCACGGAAAAGTATTTTTTATCAGGATGTTGGCGTGCATCAACGCCGCTGGAAAGTCGCTGCGCACGCCCATCTTCACGAGGAACAGCCCGCCGAACATCAGTGCCGAAAGCGGCAGAAGGATCAGCAGAATCCGTTCCGTTCGGCGCGATGGTTTCGTATCGGAGGCCAGAATGCGAATAAAATGCTCAGTATTCATTCGACCATCCTTTCCCGAAGACTTGCAAGTTTTTTCAACGCCCGATGAAGCGCAACCCGAACTGCCGTCTCTGTCATGTTGAGAGACCCGGATACTTCCGCAATGCTCTCCCCCTCCAACCCAATCGACCTGACAATCCGCGCCGACCTCTCATCCAACTGCCCAATCACCCTCTCCGCATCCCTCCTCACCGTCAGGTCTTCGTCCGGCTCTGCGGCGATGGAGTCGAGGAAGTCGTCAATATGTACATGGACCCGTCTGCCCCGTGCCCGAAACGCATCGACCACTTTGTAGCGGGCGATCGTGTAAAGCCATGGTCTGACGGGTAAGTCCTCTTGCCATGTGTGACGCTTCTGGTGAATTGCGAGCAGTGTTTCCTGCACAATATCCTCACAAACATCCTGCCCTAGACCTGATCCTCGTGACCTGGCGATCCCGCGAACCACCGGGGTAATTGCCGTCAGGAACGTTGCATAGGACCGCTCATCCCCAAGGTTGGCCGCCCGAAGAAGATCCTCCAGCGGCAGGTTTTCGGCAGGGGCCATTGTAACTTCCTTCGCGCTGCAGCCGGCCTTTGTTACAGTAATTGAACCGAAATCAACGGCATTTGTGATTTGGAACACAGGTCCGTGATGACGGTAACATGGAAATTGGCACGTACGAACAGTCTGTTGAACCGAATATCGGTTCGATAACAACGGGAGATTTCCATGAACTCGACTGCCAAAAGTTTCACATTGGCCGGATCCATCGCCACCGCCCTTACCCTCGCCGCTGCCATGCCTGCACAGGCGGCCGATGAAGAGAAGTGCTTCGGTGTCGCTCTCGCCGGACAAAATGACTGTGCAGCCGGTCCGGGTACGACATGCGCCGGCACCGCAAGCGTAGATTATCAGGGCAATGCCTGGAAGCTGGTCCCTGCCGGCACCTGTACCGAGATTGAGACGCCTTTCGGCAACGGTTCTCTGGAACCGATCGACCGCCCGGCCTGATCGTTGTGCATGGGGCGCATTCTGAAATGCGCCCCTTTAATCAATGGCTTGCTACGTAAGATTAGGGAGAGAGCGATGCGACCATCCAAATTGCCCACAGCCTCTGGACTGGGTTTCAAGGCTGAACATTTCAACGATTTGCTTTCCGGTCCCTCTGGCTTGGGATTCATTGAGGTTCACG
>JAUIHM010000031.1 GCA_030432315.1 Alphaproteobacteria bacterium
GAAGCGTTCGAGTATGAAAACCCGGAGGAATACAAGGCTCTCGACCGCCAGGCCAGGCGGGTGATTGGCGGGGCATGGGGCATGTGGTGGCTCAAGACACCTCTTCCTGGGATCGTCTGGTGCAATTGCCCGCACATGCCTGGCTACGACGGGCTTTCGCCGGAAGACATGGTGGCGGCTGAGTACCAGGGCCGTGAGCGGATGATGAACCTTCTTGCCTTCGCCCGTGCCAATATTCCCGGTTTCGAGAATGCCAAAATGCTGGGCGCCGCTGAGCAGCTCGGCATCCGCCAGACCCGCCTTCTGAAAGGTGAATACATTGTTACCAAAGACGACGTAAAACGTCGCCGTCACTTTGCCGACAGCGTCTGCCGGGGTCGTGACTATTATACGCCATACCGCGCACTGCTGCCCAAAGGCATCGACAACCTTATTGTCGCCGGACGCCACTATTCCGTCGAAAGCGAAGCGCAGAAGATGTCGCGGGAAATTCCGCCGTGCATGTCGCAGGGTGAGGCCGCCGGCGTCGCCGTTGCGCTGGCCCTGAAAGGCAACAGCGCCCTGCGGGATGTCGATGTGACCGCGATTCAGAAACAGATGCGCGCCCAGGGCGCCGATCCGGGTGATGTACCCTCGTCCAACGCGTTGGTCGAAGAAACCGCTCTGGCGTAAAGGACAGAAAAATGACCGAGAACAAACTTCCTCTCGAGGGCATCCGGGTGATTGATTTTACCCAGGTCATGCTTGGCCCCTGCGCCACACAGATGCTGGCAGATTTTGGTGCCGACGTCATTAAGATCGAACGGCCAGGCGCGGGCGATCTTTCCCGGAACTTTTTTGGCGAGCCGGATGAGCGGGCGATGAACAACGTCGTTTTCGCCTCGCTGAACCGCAATAAGCGGTCGGTCGAGATTGATACGAAATCAGAAGCGGGAAAACAGATGGTCCTCGACATGGTGCGTCAGGCTGATGTGGTCGTGGACAACTTCCGCGCCGGCGTGATGGACCGGCTCGGGTTCGGATATGACGCGCTGAGCAAGATCAATCCCGGCATTATCTGCGCTTCCGGAACCGGTTTTGGCGTTACCGGTCCCTACGCGCACAAAGGCGGTCAGGACGTGCTCGCGCAGGCCATGACCGGAGTGATGGAAAAGACCCAGGATCCCTCGATCCCGAAGTCGATCTATCCGACGACACTGTGCGACTACACTGCCGGGATGCACCTGGTGCAAGGTGTATTGGCGGCGCTGCTGGCGCGTGAGAAGTCAGGCAGGGGCCAGAAGGTTAACGTTTCACTTTACGATTCGATCATTGCCATGCAGATGCAGGAGGCCGCGCAGTGGAACGCACATCGTGAAGTCCTCAACTGGGCGGCCATGCCGCTGACCGGCGTGTTTGACACCACGGATGGCGCACTGGTCGTCGTGGGGGCCTTCAAGGCCAATCCGCTTCGAGACATCTGCAAGGCTCTCAGCATCGACGATCTTTCCACGACTTACCCGAACCTTGCCAGCCAGCGTGCCAACAAACCGTTCCTTCAGGAAACCTTCCGGAACGTTTTCGCCACCAACACCACCGAACACTGGCTTGCCCGTCTCGAAGAGCAGGATCTGCTCTGTGCGCCGGTCCGCGCCCTCGGCGAAGCCCTCGCTGATCCGCAGACAGCCATCAACGACATGCTGCTCACCTTTGAGCATCCGTTCCACGGCAGGTTGACGGTGGTCAGCTCGCCGGTTCACCTGAGCGACGCGCCGGTCAGCCTCAGACACGTTCCGCCGATGCTCGGAGAGCATACGGCGGAAGTCATTGCCGAACTCGGCTTGCGCGAAAAGGTGGATGAGGTCGCGGGATGAGCGTTCATTTCACTGTCGACGGGCATGTTGCGCGGGTAACGATCGACCGCCCGGATCGGATGAATGCGGTTGATGCCGCCACGGCGGCGGAACTCGAGTGCATCTGGCGTGAAATCGAGCGGAATCCTTCGATCCGTTGCGCCGTGCTGACCGGTGCGGGAGACCGCGCCTTCAGCGCCGGAGCCGACCTCAAGTCCAACTCCGGAAAGTCCGGGCTGGATTACTGGGCCGATCTGGATCCGAACGGTTTTGGCGGCATTGCCCTGCGGCAAAGCCTCAACGTGCCGGTAATTGCCCGGGTAAACGGGCTTGCCCTTGGTGGCGGCATGGAAATGGTGCTCGGCTGCGATATCGTGATTGCCGCAGATCACGCGCGGTTCGGGCTCCCCGAAGCCAAGGTCGGGCGCCTGCCCCTCGACGGCGGTATGGTGGCGTTGCAGCGGCTGATTCCGCGCAACATTGCCAATGGCCTGATGATGACCGGCAGGATGATGGACGCAGCCATGGCATTTGCCTATGGACTGGTCAACGCCGTTGTCCCGCCCGACAGGCTTGATGCCGAGGTCGATGCCTGGGTTGCGGATATCCTGGCCTGCGCGCCGCTTTCGGTGAAGGCGATCAAGCAGACGGTTCGGGGAACCGCGCATCTGACTGCACAGGAAGCCCGTGCGCACAAATCGGAGGCATTGATTGCTGCACTGGTATCCGAAGATTCCGCCGAAGGCGTAGCGGCCTTCCGGGAGAAACGCGCGCCGGTCTGGCAGGGAAAGTAGAACACAATGGCTCTCGTCATCAAAAGTGAATGCATCGACGTAAAGGACGGCATCTGTACTACCGCCTGTCCGGTCGACTGCATCTATGAAGGCGGGCGCATGTTCTACATTCATCCAACTGAATGCATTGAATGTGGCATGTGCGAGAGCATATGCCCCGTCGATGCCATCCGCTATGACGATGAACTGGGGGATGCGACGGCGTTCGCCGGGATCAACGCTGCAGTGTTTCGCGGCAGCGACGGAAAAATCACCGAACCCGGGGGATGGCGGCGGGGTGCAGCACCGATCGGCGATCACCCGAATGTCGCGGCCTGGCCGGCGGCAACCGGTGCCTCGGACAGCGCGGACGATGAAGCCGCTGGCAGGGGCGACAGCACGCAGATGGAGGACGGAAAACATGCCGGGCTCGGACGAACAGAAATGGGACAGCAGGTTCCTTGACCTTTGCAACCTTGTCGCCGGCTGGTCGGAAGACCGGGACTTCAAGGTCGGAGCCGTCATTACCGATGCCGCCCATGTGGTTCGGGCGACGGGCTACAACGGCCTGCCGCGCGGAGTAGGCGCGCAGGACGAAAGCCGGTTCGACCGTGCCAGCGGCGAAAAGTTCTTCTGGATCGAACACGCGGAACGAAACGCAGTCTACAACGCGGCGCGTGTCGGGGTGTCACTCGCCGGGTGTACCATCTACGTGAACCGGTTTCCCTGCGCCGACTGCGCCCGTGCAATCATTCAGTCGGGCATCGCCTGCGTCTGCACCCCACCGAAACCGCAACACGACGGCGCACTGGACCACAGCTTCGATGTCTCGGAAGTACTCCTGCGCGAGGCAGGTGTGACCTGGCGCGCCGGAGACACTGTGTAAACCTTCGGGCTGCGCAGGTGCAATCTACGCCTCCGCAACATGTCTTGCGGCGCGTTGCAAATCTAATGCCGTTTCGTCCTTGGCATCCGGGAAATACCCTGGTATTTTAGATGGGTATTGTGCGGCCACTTCGTTGCCGCTCGACTCGCCAGCATCGCGTCCGCCACTACGCTCGCCAGCATCCCCGACATGGTCCGTCAGAACCGTTTTCGACAGTGCAATGGAAGGTCTGTGGCTGTCGATGGATATTGGAGAGTCCTGCCGTGCATGCAGTTGTGTTGCTGGGGCAAATGATCCCGCACCCCTCGACGAGGGGTATCGTTCCGAAGCGAGGATTGGGCCGGTGTGCCTGTCACAATGCCTCACATCCGAACGGGACCTGGTCGCGTGACTTGTGCTGACCGGGCCGCATGATTGGCCGCTCCGCAATGGTTTGCGTCAGTGCAATCGCGCCGAGGTGGACGCCCGGTGACCTTGATCCTTGCCGGCGGGCGGATTACGGCTGGAACAGTGCAGCGGAGTAGCAAATGGCCGGAAGCCTCAACAGAAACTCCGAGAGCGGTGAGCTTGAGGAGACACACGAGATCAACGTCACACCGTTCATCGACGTGATGCTCGTGCTCCTCATCATCTTCATGATCGCGGCACCGCTGGCAACGGTCGATGTAGCGGTGGACCTGCCCGGCTCGACGGCAGCGCCGACAGAGCGTCCGGCAGACCCGGTCTACCTTACGTTGCGACAGGATCTGAGCCTTGTTCTCGGCGAAATGCCGGTTTCGCGCGATGCCTTCTCCGCAGCGCTCGCAAATGTTACGGATGGCAACCCGGAAACGCGGATCTTCGTTCGGGCAGACCAGGCTGTCGCATACGGCGAACTGATGAACGTGATGAACCTGCTCCGCGATGCAGGCTATCTCAAGGTCGCTCTGGTTGGTTTGGAGACGGCGAGCCCGGCGGCTCTGTCCGGCCAATGACGGTACCAGTCTCCAATGACCGTTTTCCGCTGTGGGGCGGGATCGCCACATGGAGCCTTGCGGGACTGGCGGCACTTGCGCTTCATGCAGCAGTGTTGACCTGGGCGCTTCGCCGGCCGACGGAGATTGCGACTGAGACGTCGGCCCCTGCTGCGGTGATGATAGAACTGGCTCCGGTCGCTGCGGCGCCCGAGGAGCCGGAACAGGAAATCGCGTCGGACACATTCGACGCTCCGGAAATCGCTCTTCCATCGAAGTTGCCAAAAAAAACCGACCTGACGCCAATGGCAGTGCGCTTACCGGAGGCTGCCATGCCACCGCTTCCCGACGAAATCGTGCCCGAGCCGGAATTGGCGCATCTGCCGGAAGCCCAACCACCCGCGGAAATCGCCTTGGCTCGACCTGTCGCACGACCTGAAAACCTGAAAAGAATCTCCTCTCCACCGCCTGAACCGGCCGAAACGCAACGGGAGCCGACTCCGGCCGACCGCGATCCATCCACCGCAGCGACCCGTGCGCGCGTCAAGGCGCCGCCCTCCGACGCGGTTGCCGCCCCACAGACCAGTCGCGGTGCCGTTAATGCTGCGGCGACGGCCAAATGGCACACACGACTGCTCGCACATCTCGAAAGGCGCAAGCGCTATCCGTCGCTGGCGCGCTCACGCGGCGACGAAGGAACCGTGTTCGTCAGATTTGCCATCGACGAAGCCGGGCGGGTGCTCTCTGCCTCCATTGCCCGTTCGTCCGGGAGCGCGTCGCTCGATCAGGAGGTCCTTGGTCTTGTTCGGCGCGCTTCACCCGTTCCGGCACCACCTCCGGGCGCCCCCCGCGACGTCACCGCGCCGGTTCAGTTCCGCATCCGCTGACAGTTCACGCATCCGTCTCAACGCGGACTCGGACATTGCACGAGGCCCCGGAGATGTGGAGAATTATTCTTGACTGAATTTGTCAGATTGGCTAGTCAGCACCCCTGACACGAATGTGCTCCCCAGCCCGGTGCAAGGCTCCACAGCGTGACATCTGACATTGCTCCGGGGGCACAAAGTGAGAATTGCAGGAATGACGGTCGTGGCACTCGCCTCGGCGACTGGCGCGATGGCGCAGGACAGCTTCATGCTCGACGAGATATTGGTCGAGTCGGCATCGCGGGATGCCCGTCCCCTTCTCGATACACCGGTTGCGGTAACCGTCCTTGAAGGCGAGGCGCTGGCAGTGAAGCAGGCAACCGATTTTCAGCAGCTTCTGGGAGACGCGCCGGGGGTCACAATCGAGGGCGGCCCGCGCAGCATCTCCCAGGAACCAAACATCCGCGGGTTCCAGGACGAACAGATCGTCCTGCGTTTCGACGGGGGCCGTTCCAACTTCGACCAGGCGCACCGGGGCCGGTTCTTCGTCGATCCGGACATTGTTCAGCGGGTCGAAATCGTGCGCGGCGGCGGTTCGACGCTCTATGGGTCCGGCGCACTCGGCGGTGTGATTTCCATCGATACCAAGGACGCCGGCGATCTCCTGGCGCCCGGTCAGGATTTTGGCATGCGAGTGCTTGGCGGATACGCAAGCAACGGCGAAATTGGCCAGGCTACCGCTACCCTTTACGGCCGTCAGGGCAGGTTCGACGGCCTCGCCTTTTTTGGTTGGCAGCCAATGGGATCCAACCTTACCGACGGAAACGGCACCGAAATCCTGTCTTCGGCGATCGACATCGGCAACGGCCTTTTGAAATTCGGTTTCGAGCCGAATGAGGACAGCCGATTTGAACTCAGCGGCTCCATCTACGGTGACAAGGGGACAACCCCGCCCAACGCAAACGATGTGGGCGATCCGGAAACCGACGTCGACCGGAATGCGACCGTTTCCACTCTTCGCGCCGGTTGGGATTATGCGCCCGTCGATTCCAACCTGGTTGATCTCTCGGTGCTCGGGTACTTCAACGGGCTCGAAATCACCGAAGACCGAGACGCTGACGGCCGCAGCGACGTCACCAAATACCAAACCCTTGGCATTGAGGTGACCAACCGGTCCCGCTTCGAGACGGCGTTGCCCTTCACACTGGTTTACGGTGTTGAGGCACTGCGCGACACTCAGCAAGGCAGCCGCAACGGTGACACCCGCCCACAGTTCCCAGACGCCGAGGCGACGACGCTGGCGGTATTCGCCGAAGCAACCATTGCCGTTACCGACCGGCTCGAAATCGTCCCGGGGCTGCGCTACGACCGCTACAACCGCGATCCGGATACTTCAGATCTCGATACCGTCGACGAAGGATTCTTCTCGCCGCGCCTCGGAGTGAGTTACCGACCGAATGAAAACTGGCAGGTCTACGGCAACATCGCCCGGGCGTTTCGTGCCCCCGGTCTGACCGAACTCTACAATGACGGCGTCCATTTCGCCGTACCGGGTTTCAGCCTCGGGCCTGGCATGACCTTCAGCGGCGTGAACAGCTTCGTGCCGAATCCGGATCTGGAACCGGAAAAATCGACACAGTTCGAACTGGGCACGCGATACTCCCGCGCCAACATTTTCCAGGAGGGAGACGCACTGAACTTCAGCGTCGACGCCTACTATGCCGAAGTCGAGGATTTCGTGAACCAGACGGTGACCTTCATGGATTTCAGCACCGCAACGCCTGGCCCAGGCGGTTTGGTTGTCGGCGGCACCACCACCACCGACAACGTGGATGCCCGTCTCTGGGGCCTCGAGGCCAGCGCCGATTATGACACCGGCCCGTTTTTTGCCGGCCTGGCACTGACCGTCCCGCGCGGTGAAACCGATGAAGGAGGTCCGCTCGGCTCGATTCCCCAGGACCGGATTACCGCAACGGCAGGCATGCGGCCGTCAGCCAACTGGGAATTTGGCGGAAGCATCACCTATGCTGCTGCCGAAGACGACGTTCCGGAAGGATCGCTCCCTGGTGAAGCCTTCACGGTGGTTGACCTGTTCGCATCCTGGAAACCAACAACGCCCCAATTCAACGGCGCAGTGCTTCGGGCCGGGATCGATAACCTGTTCGACGAGGAATATATGATCTACCCCAACGGTCTCAACCAACCGGGCCGGACCTTCAAGATTTCGGCGGCAGTGGAATTCTGATGCGCTTCCGCCCGCCGTCCCGTTTCAGCCAACCGCAAATATGGAGTTTCCCATGTATCTCGCCATGAACAGGTTCAGGGTGTTGCCCGGCTCCGAGGATGCTTTCGAGGAGATTTGGCGCAACCGCGAGTCACGTCTTGCTGAGATGGACGGCTTTGTCGCCTTTCACCTGCTGCGCGGACCGGAATGCGATACACACACGCTCTATGCTTCACACACTGTCTGGGAGACGGAACCCGCGTTCCGTGCCTGGACCAACTCGGAACAGTTCCGCGCGGTGCATCGCAATGCCGGCGCAGGTAAACCGCTGTCGCTTGGTCATCCTGAATTCGAAGGCTTCACCAGCGTTGACGACGTCTGAACCGTCAATCCCTCATCAGGAACCCTGCCATGACTTCCCATTGTCACCTCGACGATTCTGACGATCTGCTTTCCCGGGAAGCCGCTCTGTGCGCGTCGGGCGGGTCGTTGCGCATGCGTGATGCAGCCACGCGCCTCGGTGTCCCCGAAGCGGCACTGCTGGAGGCGCGCCTGCAGACCGGTGAGGCGCGGCGCCTGCTGCATCCGCCCGTGCCCGAGGGGTTCGGCGCCGTCATCTCCCGGCTCGGTGAAGCCGGAGAACTAATGGCGCTGACCCGCAACGAAGCCTGTGTTCACGAGAAACACGGCCGGTATGCCCGACCGGATTTTCACAATGCCATGGGTCAGGTGGTCGGCGAAATCGACCTGCGTCTTTTTACGCAGCACTGGAAATACGGCTATGTTCTGGACGAACAGATATCATCGGGCAATCGGCGGAGCCTGCAGTTCTTTGATGCAGCGGGGGTGGCGATTCACAAAGTCTATCCCACCGGCGCAACGCACATCGCGGAGTTTCTGCGCCTGACCGAAGAATTCGTTGCTTCCGATGCCAACCCCGCATCCTTCGTAGCGGCTCCCGGCCCGGTGAATGACGCGCCGGATGCAGCGATGGACGTTTCCGGTCTGCGTACTGCCTGGGACCAGCTGCAACACACCCACGAATTCTTCGGACTGCTCCGCCGTTTCGGCGTCGGCAGGGCCCAGGCGATGCGGCTGGCGGGACCTGACCGGGCCCGCCCGGTGCCGTCTTCCGCCGCCAGTCAGGTCCTGCGCGAGGCGTCGGGCCGGCAACTTCCGATCATGATTTTTGTCGGCAATCCCGGTTGCGTGCAGATCCACTCCGGCGTGGTCGGTCGTATCGAGGTCGTGGGGCCCTGGCTCAATGTTCTCGATCGCCGGTTCAATCTGCACCTGCGCCAGGATCTGATCGTGGCCGCCTATGTGGTGCGCAAACCATCGGTCAACGGCGACATACATTCCCTGGAACTCTACGACGGGACCGGCACCTGCATCTGCCAGATATTCGGTGAGCGGAGGGCTGGCGGGGTAGAACGTGCTGACTGGCGCAGGCTGGTGACGGGGTTAAGCCCGCTGGTCCCATGCTGACCCGCCGCAATCTGCTCGCTGCCGCTGTCGGCGCGGCCGCGGGCAGTGCATCCTGGACCATGGTTCGTGCGGGAACCGGACAGCGGGTGCTGGTTCTCGGCGGCGACCTCGCCGAGATTGTCTTTGCAATCGGCGCCGGTGAAATCGTGATCGCCACCGACACGACTGCGCTCTGGCCCCCTGAAGTCGAGAAGCTGCCGAAAGTCGGCTATCTGCGGCGGCTGTCGGCAGAGGGCCTGCTGTCACTGATGCCTGACCTTGTGCTGGCGGGCGCGGATGCCGGTCCGCAGGGCGCGCTGGACCAGGTGCGCGCTGCGGGGATTCGGGTCGAAACCGGACCGGAAGGGACGGGATTCGACACCGTGTCGAAGAAAATTGTTTTTGTCGGCAGCGTGCTGAAGCGCGACGCCGAAGCCGAGGCACTTGCAGCGCGCGTTGCGATGGAGATGGCTTCGGTCGAAGTGGCACTTTCCAGCCTTGCCGAAACGCCGTCGGTCCTGTTCCTTATCTCGCTTGCAAACGGAGCTCCGATGGCTTCCGGAACGGGCACGGCTGCCGACGAGATGATCCGCCTCGCCCATGCCCGCAACGTCGTCGACGGTTTTGAGGGGTACCGGCCGCTCTCACCCGAAGCCGCGGTCGGTCTGGCGCCGCAGATCATCGTCCTGCCGGACCATGCGGTCGGCGCCGGCGATGTCCGGAGTGCTCTTGACGGAACCGGTCTGGCCGCCACACCCGCCGCAGGGCAGGGCAGGGTGGTGGTGATGGATGGCCTGAAACTTCTCGGCTTCGGTCCGCGCACGCCGGCGGCGGTGGGCGAACTTGCCCGGGCACTGCATCCGGCCGCCGCCGCGCGGCTGGACCTCTGACATGCAACGGGTCGCGGTCCCGGGGATGCCGTCCACGTTTTCGCGCGACGGGCTTGCGGTGCTCTGTTTTGCCGTGCTTGCACTGGCCCTCGCATCCGCCGGGGTCATGCTCGGTCCGGTGCCGCTCGGGTTCGGTGAGGTTCTGGGTGCCCTGAGCGGTCACGCGGAGACCCGGTCCCAGGTCATCGTACTGGAAATACGCGCCCCCAGGGTTGTTCTCGGCGCGGCCATCGGCGCCGGCCTGGCGCTCTCCGGCACGGCGCTGCAGGGTGTGCTGCGCAATCCCCTCGCCGACCCCGGTCTGATAGGGGTAACCGCGGGCGGCGCTCTTGGCGCGGTCGCGGCCATCGTTGTCGGCAGCCATGTCGCGGAGTTGCTGCCGGAGGCGGCCAGGTCCTGGCTGCTGCCGCTGGCGGCCTTTTTCGGCGCGGGCGCCGCAACAGGCTTTGTATTTGCCGTCTCCCGCCGGGACGGCACGACCCACACAGCGACCCTGATCCTCGCCGGTGTCGCGGTGAATTCCATTGCCGGCGCGGTGATCGGGTTGCTTATCTACGTCAGCGACGACCGGCAGCTGCGCGATCTCACCTTCTGGACGATGGGGGGACTGGGCGGGGCCGACTGGCGCATGGTCGCGCTTGCGGTTCCCTGTATCGGGGTGGCGACGGTGGGTCTGATGCGTCTGACACGCGCGCTTGACCTGCTGCAACTCGGCGAGAGAGCGGCCTGGTATTCCGGCCTTGAGGTCGGGCACGTCAAGACTGCTGTCGGCCTCTGGTCCGCTCTCGCGGTTGGCGCCGGAACCGCGGTCGCCGGCCCGATCGGCTTTATCGGTCTGGTTGCCCCGCACATTGCCAGACTCTGCGTCGGACCGGGCCACAGAATGGTCGTCCCGGCGGCGGCGCTGACCGGCTCCGCGCTGCTGCTGGGAGCCGACCTTACCGTGCGGCTGATAGTCCCGCCAGCCGAGCCGCCGGTCGGGCTCGCCACCAGCCTGATCGGCGGGCCCTTTTTCCTCTGGCTGCTGCTGACCCGGATGCGCCGCGATGCTTGAAGCGCACGACATTCATCTTCGCCGGAACCGGCGGGACGTGCTTTCCGGCGTCAGCCTGTCCCTGCGTCCCGGGGAACTTGTCAGCCTCATCGGTCCGAACGGTGCGGGAAAGTCCAGCCTGTTTGCCGTGCTCGCCGGTGAACTGCCTCCGGATGGCGGAAAGGTTACCCTCGACGGACAACCGGTTCGCAAAATAGGCGCGTCGCGTCTTGCCACCCTGCGCGCCGCGCTCGAGCAGTCGCCGTCACTCTCTTCTCCTTTCACGGTTGCCGGTCTGGTCGCGCTGGGCATGGCATCGGTGTCGCGCGCCGCCATCGACTGCGCCGGAGTTGCCGCCGCTGCCATGTCGGCGGCCGGGGTCGCGGAACTCGCCAGCCGCCCGGTTGATCTGCTTTCCGGAGGCGAACGCGCCCGGGCGCATCTCGCGCGCACGCTTGCCCAGCTTTACGCCGGCCGTGCCATCGGCGGAGGACGTTACCTGCTGCTCGACGAACCGACCGCCAGTCTCGATCTTTCCCACCAGATCGGTCTGATGTCCGCCGCTCGCTCCGAAGCCGATCGGGGCCCAGGCGTGCTGGTGGTCATCCATGACCTCAATCTCGCCGCGGCGTTTTCTGACCGGATTGCGATCATCCGCGACGGCGGGCCGGTGGCGCTGGGCACACCCGGGACGGTGCTGACGCCTGGGCTGCTGTCGGAGGTCTATGGATCGGCGATTTCCGTGGAGCGGAGTCCAGCCGGAACGCTGCGCATCACGCCGGACCTTGAGCGCATGGGTTCGGGCGGCAGGGCGGGGCCTGTCTGCCTACACCCAGGCAAGTCCCAAGCGCCGGTTCCCAGCTCCGACGGAAACCGCCGCCTGCACAACAGCTGAACGTGTCAGGCAACAAACCGAGTGACCTCCGGACGCCGGAACCACCCGGACCGGCGGAGCCCGCATGCCCGAGGTGGTGACACCATGTCCCGGCCCTCCGGATGGCTTCGCCGACTGCCGCACTGCCATGGCCGCTGCGGCGGGCCGATACACCTCAGCGTCTTTTGCCACTCAACGCGGATCATCTGACACCTGACGCGGCAGAGACGGAGACTACTCCGGCGTGGGAGCCTCCCTGGCAATAAGGCCGCTTTCTTTCAGTTCATGCCACAGGTCGACCGGAATTTCCGTCGCAAACGACTCGAGGTTGGAGCGGACTTCATGTGGATGTGCGCCCCCCGGGATGATCGACACGACCCCAGGGTGGCCGAGCGGAAACTGCATTGCCGCGGCGGCGAGCGATACACCATGCCGTTCACAGGCTGCCTTTATTGCTCCGGCCTTCTGCTGAATCGCCGCATCCGCCGGCTGATAGCGGTAGGTGGCGTTCGGCCCTGGTCCGGTGACCAGAATGCCGGAGGCAAACGGGGCGCCGACGATGACCGACACACCTCTGGCGCGAAGCCGGTCAATATCCGGCAGGGATTCCTGATCGAGCAGGGTATAGGGCATCGCGACAATCAGCATGTCGAGATCGACCATCTCCGGAATGACCCTCACTGACTCCGCCCGGTTCAGTCCCATACCAATTGCCCTGATGTCTCCCGCCCGCTTCAGTTCTTCCAGTGCTTTGATGCCGGAGGTCGACATGTCCTTCATCCGCTGTTCCCAGTGCTCACCGTGGGCGAACTGGTCCGGATCATGGATCAGCAGCGCGTCGAACGTATCGATGCCAAGACGCATCAGGCTCTGCTCATAGGATCGCATGACACCGTCATAGGTATAGTCAAACCGAAAATCGAACCGCAGGCCGGCATCCCAGGGTGTCAGACTGTGGGAGGCCGGATCTTTCGGCCGGTGAAACACCCGCCCGACCTTGGTCACCAGCACATAGTCGTCGCGCGGCTGATCGAGCAGGAAGTCACCCAGCCGGTGCTCGCTCAGTCCATGGCAGTAATAGGGCGCCGTATCGAAATACCTTATGCCTCCGTCCCAGGCCGCCTGCAGGGTGGCCCGCGCCTCGATCCCGTCGATCCGCTTTGCCCGCCCGCCGATATGCGCGGCGCCAAAGCCGAGCGGCGGCAGCCTGAGATCGGTCGTGCCGATCGGTACTCTCCGGTCAATCGCGTAGCGCATGACTCCTCCTGTTGGTTCTTGCCCGCACGGGGGCTGCGGCGGTCAATAGGTTGCCCGGCCGCCGGAAAGATCAAACACCGCCGCGGTGGTGAAACTGTTCTCTTCGCTGACCAGCCAGGTCACCATGCCGGAAATCTCGTCTACCTCAGCGAACCGCCCGCGCGGGATCTTGCTGAGCATGTAGTCGATGAATTCGGGCTTCAACTCGTTCAGAATGGCGGTCTTGGCCGTTGCCGGCGTGATCACGTTGACCGCAATGTTGTAGCCGGCCAGTTCCTTGCCAACCGCCTTGGTCATGCCGATCACGCCTGCTTTTGCGGCGGCATAGGCCGATGCATTGGGATTGCCTTCTTTCCCGGCGATGGAGGCGATGTTGACTATCCGTCCGTAGTTCCGCGCCTTCATCCCCGGAATGACGGCGCGATTGACGTAGAATGCACCGTTCAGATCAATGTCGATGACCCGCTTCCACTCGTCGATGCTGTATTCGTCGAGCGGCGCATTGTTGCCCGCAATTCCCGCCGAGTTCACCAGAATGTCGAGTGCCCCCCAGGCGGCGGTCACCGATTCGGCGGCGCGTTTGACGTCGTCCCAGTCCGTGATGTCGACGGTCTCCGTCGAAACGCCCTCACCGGATGCGCCAAACGCGTCTGCCGCCTCCGCGAGCCGGTCGGCATCGCGGTCCCAAAGGCTGACGCGCGCCCCCGAAGCGTGAATTCGTTTCGCTGTCGCGAGTCCAATACCCTGCGCACCACCGGTGACGACCGCCACCCTGCCCCGAAGATCGATGTCATTCATTTGTCTATCCTGCTTGTCCGTTTCACTGCGGCCCCTGGCCATCTTCAGATAGTTTCCCGCCCGTCTGGATCAGGTGGCCTGAAAACACCCGCGAGATCCTCGCCGGGCACCGCCGGCGCACTCTCATGCAGGAAACACCGCGCCAGTCTGGCGGCATCCGGCATGAATTTTGGCGGTTTGCGGGACCTGCACACATCCATTGCCTGCGGACAGCGGGGCGCAAAATTGCAGCTCCCTGCCGCGCTGCCGCCCGACGCCTCCACCTGCGTGACGTCGAGCGCGCCCCATTCCTGACTGAGATCCGGAAGTGGAATGGAAGACACCAGCAGCTGCGTATAGGGATGTTTCGGCGATCCGATCACGTTTTCCACCGATCCCGCTTCCGCGACTTCCCCCTTGTAGAGTACAAGGATGTTGTCACAGATCTGAAATGCGGTCGTCAGGTCGTGGGTGATGTAGACGATCGAAATTCCGAGGTCCCGGTTCAGTGTCCGCAGCTCGTCGAGAATAGTCGCCCTCAGCGAGGCATCGACCATCGAAACCGGCTCGTCGGCAACGATGATCCTTGGGCGCAGCAGCACCGCCCGCGCGACCATGATCCGCTGCCGCTGCCCGCCGCTCAGCTCATGCGGATAGCGCCCGAGCGTATCGGCAGGCCGCAGACCGACCCGGCTCAGTGCGTCTTCGATCATCGCCCGCTCCTCGGCGGCTGACGACGCCATCCGGTAGCGCCGCAGCGGCATGTGCAGAACGTGATCGACACGGTAAAACGGGTTGAACACGTCGAACGGGTCCTGAAACACCGGCTGCACCTCGCGGCGGAACACCCGCCGTTCCGCCCCTGACATCCGTGTCAGGTCCTTGCCCCGGTAGACGACCTCGCCCCTGCTCGGCGGAATGAACCCCAGCAGGATGCGCGCCAGCGTGGTCTTGCCGCTGCCGCTCTCCCCGGCCACCGCCGACATCGACGCCGTGTCCTCCGACAGGGTCAGGCTGATGTCGTCGAGTGCGGTGAAGCCGCCGAAATCCTTGCGGACGTTTCTGAGTTCAATCAGCGCGTTCATGCGGGCACCTCCGTGGCGGCGGGGCGCTCCGGCAGGCGGTCATGCTCCGGGTAGAGGTGACAGGCCACCCGCTGATCCGGCGCGACCTCCTGCTGGCGCGGCGTGACAGTTTTGCATTCGCCAAAGGCGTAGGGACAGCGGGGATGGAAACTGCAGCACTCCGGCAGATTGACGAGACGGGGTGGCAGACCGGGTATGCCACGCAGCTTCTGCTTCTTTTTGATGCCCGGTATACTATCGATCAGCAGTCTGGTATAGGGATGCTTCGGCGCCTCGATGATCTGCCTGACCGGCCCGATCTCGACTATTTTTCCCGCATACATCACACCGATTGTGTCGGAAAACTGCGCGATCAGCCCCATGTCGTGACCGATCAGGACCACCGCCGCGCCGAGCCCGTCCTGCAGCCGCCCAAGCGTCTGCATGATCTGCCGCTGCACCACTACGTCGAGAGCGCTCGTCGGCTCATCGGCAATGATGACCTTTGGCGCGAGGCAGGTGGAAATTGCCATCACTGCCCTCTGTTTCATGCCGCCGCTCAGTTCGTGTGGATAGCGCTGTGCCACCGCCGGGTCGAGGCCGACGCTGCGCAGCAGTTCTGCGACGCGGCCACTGATGTCGTTGCGGTTGTCGCCCCGGCTGTGCGCGCGGATGGCGTCGACGATCTGATCGCCGACACGCATTACCGGATTGAGGGAACTCATCGCACCCTGCGGCACCAGCGCAATGTCGCGCAGCCGCGCCTGCCGCAGATCCTCTTCGTTCAGCGAAAGAAGCTCCCGCCCGTCCAGCGTGACCTTTCCCCCGGCGATCCGGGCCGGCGGACGCAAAAGACGCATCAGCGCCATAGCCACCGTGGTTTTGCCCGAGCCGGATTCACCGATCAGACCCAGCCGCTCCCCGGGCTGAAGGGCAAACGAGACCCTGTCGGCCGCCTTGGCGGGTCCGGCATGGGTGTCATAGTGAACACTCAGATCTTCCACCGTGAGAACGGCCGTGGCCGCTCCGGACCTGGACGAAGCGTTCGCGGTTGCCATGTGTTCTCCGTTCATTGGCGGTTCAACCTCGGATTGGCGAACCGGTCAAAGCCGATCGAAGTCAGAAACAGGCCGAGCGAGATCAGGGCGATGACGATGATCGGCGGCAGCCACCACCACCACATGCCGCGCAGCAGCGCCGAGGATTGCTGCGACCAGTAGATTGTGTTCCCAAGGGTGATCTCCTGCGGCGCTCCCAACCCCAGCGCCTCCAGACCGATCACCGCCAGGATCGCCGAACTGACGGTGCCGACGAAACTGGCGATGATGTAGGGGAGCAGGTTGGGCATGATCTCACGAAACAGGATCTCTATGCTGCTTTCGCCGTTGACCTTGGCAACCTCGATATAGCCGCGCTCGCGAATGGTCAGAACCTGCGCCCGGATTGTCCGCGTGCTGAACATCCATGCCAGCGACGCCACCACCAGGGCCATGACGCTGGTCGTCATCTGTTCGATGTTGCCGGCGATCACCACCAGAATGGCAATGGCCGGAACCGTCATCAGCGCATCGGCAACGACCCGGATTCCGCCGTCGACCGGCCCGCGAAAATTGCCGGCGAGCAGGCCCAGCACCATACCGAGGCCAACGCCGATGAACCCCGCCAGCAGGCCCATCTTGAGGGTATTCGGCGTGGCGAATATCAACAGCGTCAGCATGTCCCTGCCCTGGGCATCCGTGCCCAGAAGATACTCCGCTGACGGCGGCTGGCGCGGGATCACCGCACCGACGAGGGCATTCTCCGCATTGACGAACAACGGTCCGACGATGCTGAACACCGCAATCAGCGCCAACACGGCAAGCCCCCAGACCAGCGCCGGGGAGATGCGCCCCTCGCGCCAGTTTCTGCGGATCGACGCGGCGGTGCCGCGGAGATAGGGAATGCGGGTCATCGGCGAATTCTCGGATCAAGCAGCGGATAGATCAGGTCGATGATGAACAGCAGCACCGCCAGAGTGAAAATGAGCATCAGCACCACGCCCTGAACCAGAAAGTAATCCTGACCGCGCACCGCGTTGTAGAGGAGGGCGCCGAGGCCGGGATAGTTGAAGATCACCTCGACCAGCACGGCACCGGACACCACATGTCCCAGCGAAAGCGCCAGAGCGGTCACCTGCGGCAGAAGTGCATTGCGCATGCCGTAACGGTAGAAAATCCTCCGTGGCGACAGTCCCTTGGCCTGGGCGAAGGTGATGTAGTCCTCGCCCAGCACTGACACGGTCTGACTGCGCATGCCGAGCGCCCAGAGTCCGACACTGCCGAGGATGATCGCAAGTCCAGGCAGCATCGCGTGCTGCAGGATGTCGAGCGCGCTCGCCATGTCGAACCGCATGATCAGTGTCGGACTGGCCCCGCCCGCCGGTGGAAACACCCGCCAGACCACCGCCAGCAGATAGATCAGGATCATTGCCAGCAGGTAGAAGGGTATTGACGCCAGAACCATCAGCGCCGGGACGAACATGCGGATAAGATGACTGCTGCGCGGCCAGGCGAGTTTTGCGCCCAGCACCGAGCCGACGGCGAAGGCGATCAGCGTTGCCGTCGCCAGCAGCCCCACGGACCAGGGCAGTGCACGCAGGATCATCTGCGACACCGACTGCGGATAGGACGACAGCGACACCCCGAGATCGAACCGGAACAGGTCGCGCCAGTAGTTGAAATATTGGTTGATCAGCGGCTGATCGAGCCCGTATTTCGCCCGAAACGCATCTGTGACCGCCTGCACGTCCATTTCCTGCGAACCGCCGCTGGTCTGCAACCGGGCGATCAGCGATTCAATCGGATCACCTGGCAACAGACGCGGCACCAGAAAGTTGATGCTTACGGCAATGACGATCACCAGCAGAAACTGCAGGAACCGCATGCCGATGTAACGCAGGAGTTCTTTGTTCATCTGAGGATCACCACCCGGTCATTCGTCGGGCGGCGCCACCGGTGACGCCGCCCGCAGTTTCTCAAACCCGGCTACTGCGCCGGCTGAAGGTTGTGGATGATCAGGTTGAACGAGTCGAACGGCGGATACGGCGCGACATAGGGATCCTCCGCCGACGGCCAGCCGGTCCAGTAGGTCTGGTTGAAGGTAATCACATGCAGCTCTTCGAGCAGGTTGATCTCCGGCAGGTCCGCCAGCATCATGTCAAGCGCTGCAATGGCGCCCTTCATGTAGTCGGAGTCCGGATCGGTCGAAGGCTGGATCACCAGCATGTCGTCGATGATCGCGTCGTATTCCGGGTTGTTGTAGCGGGTCGCCGCAACGATGTACGGAATCGGCTGACCTTCGTCGCGGCGGAACTTCGAGTGGTAATGCTGCAGCGTGTCGAGCGGTTCGGAAATGCTGCCGCAATGGACGAAGATCATCGTATCAAAGGTGCCGTTCATCACGTCGGTGCGCCAGCGGTCGTCGAACGCTCCCTGGCGGGCATCGAAACCGGCATTGCGCAGCTGTTGCGTCAATGGCGCGAGCAGCGGCTGAATGAATTCCGGCGCCCGCAGCAGCAGGTCGAGAGGCTCGCCGTCCTTCGCCCAGACCCCGTCGCCGTTGCGCTCATACCCGGCGGCGGCCATGTACTGGTCAACCAGTTCCTGCGACGGATTGTCGAGGTTCCATTTGTCGAGCACGGCCTGTAGCGGGCTGTCGGGCTGCAACCAGGTGTCGGTCATGTAGCCTGAAAACGCCATCGTCGCCGGCGGCATGCCACCCTCATAGGCGATGAGCGAGAGTTTTTCCCGGTCAATCGCATGGTTTATCGCCCAGTGCAGGTCGGTGTTGTTCCACGGTTCGCGGTCATTGTTGAAGATCAGGTCATAGGTGCAGGCATCGGGAGCGCCCCATGCCGGACCTTCCGCGTTCCAGCTGCGCAGATTGGGGTTCAGCCGCTGCGCCGCTTCGAACGTGCCCTTCTGAATCTGCCGTCCGGCGTCGACCTGGCTGCCGATCAGCATCTGGCCCATGGAATCGTCGCCGGAATGCGGTGTCAGGATGATCCGCTCCGGTGCAGGCAGATCCTGGAATCCGGTCTCGGCCCCCCACCAGTCGTCACGGCGGTCGAAGATCATCTGCGTTGGTCCGGTGCTCACCAGCCGGTAGGCCCCTGTGCCCATCGGCAGGCCGTTTTCCAGATCGAAATTGGTGAAGCTGCCGATCTCCTGCCCATCCCAGATGTGCTTTGGCAGAATCGGATAGAGATCGTCATGCGAAAGGGCGATTTCATTGGCGACGAACCGTGGTGCCGGCTTGGTGAAATGGATCACCACCGTCAGTGGATCCGGCGCGTCGACGCTTTCGATCCATTCCTTGTGTGCGGCGGAGCCCTGAATGTCCGGGCCGGCGTCGCGCAGCGCCTCAAGCGTGAATTTCACGTCCTCGGCAGTGAACGGCTCGCCATCTGCCCATTTCACCCCCTCGCGCAGCTTGATCGTCGCTTCAGTGAAATCGTCGTTGTATTCGTAGCTGACCGCCTGCCACGGAATCAGATCGCCGTTGTTGTGGTTGGTGTAGAACAGCGCCTCATTGTAGGTCATGTGCCCGATGTTGCGCTCGTGATCGACCGAGATCAGATAGGGGTTGAAGTTCTCGATGTTCGAGAACGGCCCGGGCCGGTCGCCCCAGGGGGTCATGACCAGCGTCTTTTCGCGCGGGACCTGGGCCAGCTCCTGCGCCATGGCATTCGAGACCAGCAGCGGCGCCGCGACGACCGCGAGGGCCATCGTCCGCAACCGCAGGTGACTGCTGAACCTTTTCATCTGTGCATTCCTCCTGGTTGTTTTCTGTTTTCTGGTTTTTTGCAAATGCCCCCATACGGGGGTCTTCGGACCCGCATTTTCGGGTCCGTTCGGTTCAAAGGGCCATTTCTTCCAGCGCCGCGAGCGTGAATCCGTGGCCGAAGCCAGGCTCATCGGTCGGCACGCAGTATCCGTCCTTCGGCACCGCCATTCCCGGAAAACCGGTAGTCTTTTCCAGAGGCAGGCCCGGAGCACCCCCGGCGAACCACTCGCCCCACCGCGTATTGGTGTGCGAATAGGAGAAGTGCTGTCCGTAGGGCGTGTTCATGCCCGCATGCAGGATCACCTCTACCCCTGCGGCATCGGCAATGTCGGCGATCCGGCGGCAGGCGGTAAAGCCCCCGACCCAGTGAATGTCCGGCTGGTAGATGTCGAAAACCCGGTCCCTGATGCCGTTGAAAAACGGGTAGGGCGTGTACCAGTGCTCACCCCCGGTCAGCGTCATCCACGGCAGCCGCGCGCGCAGCGCCACATGCGACGACATGTCCTCGGGTATCAGGCAGTCCTCGATCCATTTGATACGGTGCGCCCGCAGCCTCTCGGCCAGGCGTACGGCAAACTCGACATCGAACGCCATCCAGCAGTCGAGCATCAGGTCGACGTCAGGCCCGATCAGCTCACGGGTTTTCGCCACCAGATCCTCGTTCCTGCTGATGGCATCGAGGCCGTCGGCGGTGCCGTAGGGACAGGCGAGCTTGGTGGCGCGAAACCCCAGTTCCATGTGCCAGTCGGTGTCGTTGCCGGTGGCATAGCAGAACATCCGTTCCCGCGCCGGCCCTCCGGCCAACTCATAAACCGGCGTTTTCAGCACCCGGCCCTTGAGGTCCCAGAGCGCCAGATCGACGCCGCTGATCGCGTAGGATGCGAGCCCGGCGGCGGAGTAGGGCGACGCGATCCGCATCATCATGTCCCAGAGACGGTCCGTCGCCATCGGGTTTTCATCCCACAGCAACGGCCCGAGATGATCGTTGATCAGACTGATCGTAGGTTCGCCAAATGCGGTGGTACCAAACCCCCAGGATCCGTCATCCGCCGTGACCAGAACCCCGACCGCATCGAACTTCGCCCGCCAGGTATCGCGCAGACGGTAGCGCGCATATCCCGACATCGGGTTGGCCACCTCCGCATTGACCTGCCAGGGCGCGCGCCGCGCCGCCCCGTTGTCACCCTCCGCGCTCCACCCCGACTTCACCGTCAGGTTCGGAATCCTGAATGCCCTGATGCTCTTGATCTTCATGCCAATTCCCTGTCCCTGTGCATTCGGTTCACCCGCCGGGCGCCCGGTAAAACTTCTGCGCATTGCAGAAAAAGAGTGCGTCGCGCTCGGTTGCGCTCATTGATGCAGTCAACTCATCGAAGGCCCGCCAGATCCGCGGGTAATCCGACCACATCCGGTCCACCGGGAAATTGGAGGCGAACATCGCCCGGCCGGTACCGAACGCCTCCAGAACCTCATAAACGATCGGCTGGATCGAGCCGTTGCTCCAGGTCGCGTCCCGCATCCCCAGACCGCTGATCTTGATCGCCACATTCGGCCGCTCTGCCATCAGCCGCAGCCCGTCCTTGTAGATTCGCCAACCTTCCGGCGTCCTGTCGGTCCAGAGCGCCGCGTGATTGACGATGATCAGCGTATCGGGACACTCCGCCGCCACTTCCGCGGCGCGCGCCAGCTGATGCCCCAGAAGCTGCATGTCGAACGAAAACCCGTGCCGCCCCAGATGGCGCAACCCGTCCGTGAAGCCCGGCGCATTGAGCAGATCCGTCTTCGCCTGGGTCCAGGCCGGATCCCGATGTACGTTCACCACCTGGCGGATACCGCGAAACACCGGATAGGACGCGTGCCGTTCAATCAGTGCCTCGAACCCGTCCGAGAGCAGGTCCGCATGACCGACCAGCAACAGCGGAAACGGACAGTCATCGGCGATGCGCTGGGTGGTGCGGGTTTCAACTTCCGGATCGGTCGGAAACGCCTCCACATGCACCGCACCGACGATCTCCGGCGCGCCTTCGGCTTCAGCGAGGAAATCCGCGAGCGTATAGGTGCGGGCAAACGGGGAGTCCGGCCCCCGGTCCCTGAAATGCGGATAGATACCGCTTTCCATGTCGCACAGATGAATGTGCGGGTCGAAAATCCGGATTTTGTGCTGCTGTTCAGTCAAGGTGGAACATCTCCTCAACTTCTTCGGCGACCGGGCTGAGATCCTCGTTGGTTTCCATGTGTGGTGCCATCCACTCGAACCAGCGCTGCCGGATCTCCGGCCGCTCCGAGGTCCGGTCCGGTGGGGTATCCCTGTCGTATGTGGCAAACAGCGTCAGGCCATGGCGGTAGATGTAGAAATTTTGCACACCTTCGCTCTTGATCAGTTCGACAAGCTCCGGCCAGATCTCGTCGTGCTTTTCGCGGTACGCTTCGGCCTCACCTGGCCGCAACTTCATCGCCCAGGCGTATCTCATTGCTGTCTCCTGTCGGGTTCTGTCCGGACCGTCTGTCGACTGCCGTAACCCCGACAGTATTCGGGCACCCTGCTGGGGACGGGAGGGGGTAAGAGGCTTGGTTGAGCATCCGCCACCGGATACCCGTTCGCACGGGTTCGGTGCCAGGACCTTGGCACACCTTCGGACTTCATGAGACGTTTCCCGGTTCAAGTCGCCGTTTTCACCCCGGTTCGGGAGGATCGACGCTCTGTTATTCCGTCAGCGTAAGTGCACGCGGCAACCCTGTCAACAAATTTGAACAGCCGTTCACCTATGTGAACACTGCCTGGCACAGACGATCCACCCTGCGTGTACCGGAGGAATTTCGCAGCTAAATCAGATAGGTGCCTTTGCGACGTGCGGGGTGTCCGTTTGACGGTCCGCATCTCCGGTTACCCGGCTCCTCCTGGAGTCGAACCGTCCATCGGCGGCAGGCGGTAGCGCCCGGATTCGATCACATTCTGCAGAGCCGCACTGGCGAGATCCGACTGCGCCAGCCGCAGCAGCAGCGGATTCGGTTCACGCACCCCGCAGCGTCCGCTCAGCCTCAGGCTGGCGTCCGACACCACGGCGATGATTTTCGCAAGACCCGCCGACGTGACCCGCATCGTCGGCACGCTGACGCTGACGGCGGTGGAAGCCCCGTTGGTGTCGAACACCGGAACCGCAATGCAGAACACGCCAGGCGTATATTCCTCATTGTCGATCGCGAAACCGCGGTTTCGGATGACCGCGAGTTCGTCCAATAGCCCGTCCGTGCTCGTGATCGTGTTGCCGGTATAGGCTTGCAAGTCGCCCTCGCCGAACCGGCGGATCACCTCATCATCCGAGAGATGGGCCAGAAGCGCCTTGCCGACGCCGGTCGCATGGGCGGAAAGCCGTCCCCCCACCTCGGACTGCAACCGCAGCGGGTGCGTGCTGTCGACTTTCGCCAGATAAACGTTCTCCGAACCGACCAGCTTCGCGAGTTGCGCCGTCTCGTTCACCCTCGCAACAATGGCCTCGAGCGTAGTCTTCGCTTCGCGCAGGACGTTGTGATGGCGCTGGTAGGCCTGTCCGGTCTCCCAGACCCGCAGACCCAGGGAAAACGTCCTGCTGTCGGTCCTGAGTTCGACATAGCCGCGCACCGTCAGAACATCGAGCAGCGCATGCAGGCTGCTCTTGGGAATATTGTGGTGACGCGAAAGTTCCGAAAACGTCGCACCGTCGGGCATTTCACCGATATGCTCCAGCAGGTCGAGAACCCGCTCGGCGGATTTGACCGATTTGACGCCTGTCGCTGCCCCGCTCATATCTGCCGTTCTCCTGATGTCAGTCCGCTTCCGGCCGGAACGGCCGGCAATCCCGCAGCCCGTGACCAGACCGGGCGCCTGGCTGTGCCCGTCTGCGCCGTCAATCCCCAAACCCGCACCGGAAAAAGCAAAGCGCCGCTAATAGAATGACTCCCCTGCTTTCCGTTCCACAGTCGTCCAGTCCGAAATCCACTCCTCCTTCACCTCGATGCCGAACCCGGGCGCGTCGGAAATCTCGATGAAACCGTCTTTCGGCACCGCGCATCCGGGCACGAGATGCGAATGCTCCAGCGGCACGCCGACATCGGACGAAATGTGAAACTCACCCAGCGGACAGTTGACCAGCGCCGCCACCAGGTGTTGGCCGAACGGCGTGTTCATCGCCGCATGCGGCACCATCTTCACGCCGTGTGCCTCGGCCAGTGCGTTGATCTTGACCAGTTCGCTCAGCCCGCCGCACCACTGGATGTCCGGCTGGACGATATCGACTGCCCCCTGTTCCAGCATCTCCCGGAACGGATACATCGTGTGATGGTCCTCGCCGGTCGCAATCGCCATCGCCGGCACCGCCCGCTTGATCGCCGCCAGGCCCCGGATGTTTTCCGGGATCAGCGGCTCCTCCATCCAGCGGAAGGAGTACTTCTTCAGCAGTTCGGCCACCCGAATGGCGAACTCCACATCGAAGGCCATCACCGGATTGAGCATCAGATCCACCCTCGGCCCGACCAGTTCGCGCGCAGCCGCAATCTGGTCCTCGAGGATGTGCAGACCGTCCAGGCCCTGGCTCCAGTGGATCTGGTTCGGCAGCTTGATCGAGGTAAATCCCAGTTCCAGGGCCCATTCGACGTCGTTGGTCGTGGCGTAGAGCGGGATCTTCGTCCGGCTCGGCCCGCCGAGCAGCCTGCAGACCGGCAGGTTCAGCAGTTTGCCCTTCAGATCCCACAGCGCCAGGTCGATGCCGCTGATCGCAACGCAGGAATGCCCCAGGGTGCCATGCCGCCGCGACGCTTCCCACATCAGACCGTTGAGAAATTCCGTCGCCAGCGCGTCGCGACCCACCAGAAGTTCGGCGTATTCGCCCCGGACCAGTTCGGCAACCGGCGCGCCGAAGCTGGTACGTCCGAGCCCGAAAGTGCCGTCCTCCGCCGTCACCTTCACCCAGACCTCGCGGCCGCGAAAGCCCGGTGTCTTGCCGGGCACCGTTGGCGGCCAGTCCTCGAACCGGTTCATCGGCAGGCCGCGTGGCAGATACTGGTGCCAGTTTTCCTTCGTACCCTTTGGCGGCGTCTTTTTCGGGAAGGCGACCGTCACCGGCCTGACGTCGACGATCTTCATCCCCATGCCCCCCGTTCATCGATCAGCGGGTTGAGCGCGGCGCCCAGATGGCTCTGTGCCTTGGCGGCCCGGCGATAGATGTCGACCAGCCCCTGGACGTAATCCGGATCCGGCACCACCGCCGGCGGTCTCAGGCCTGGATTGCCGATCAGACCGGCGCGGCAGAGAAGTTCTTTCTGCAGCAGCGCGTACCATTCGTTGCCCTCCACCGAATTCAGCAGCTGCGCGCACTCGAAGAACGCCGCCTCGGCGGCGGCCCGATCCCCCGCATGCGTCGCCTGAATGTAGCCAAAAATGTCGATATAGGCCGGACCGACCATTGTGCCGATTGCCCCTGCATCCAGTTCCGCAAGAAACCGCCGCCCGCCCGCGCCGCCATAAAGGCGCGTGCGACCGTTGCCGCCGCCCTGCGCGGTCAGCCTCGCCATCTTCAGCGGAGGAATCGGGTCTTCGACCTTGATCGCGCTTGGCAGTTTCAGTTCCGCAACGATTGCCAGCAGGGTCTCGACATCCATCTGGATACCCGACGCCCGCGGCGCGTCCTGAATCACCACCGGCAAACCGCCCCGGTCTTCAAGTTCCCGGTAATAGGCGACCAGTTTCGCCCGGTTTCCGCCGCTGGTTTTGGGCGGCATGGCCATCACGGCGGTGGCACCAGCCTGCGCCGAGGCGCGCGCCAGTTCGACCGACCCGGCCAGAGCCTCGTGATCCACTCCGGCCACCAGCAGCGTGGAGGTGTTTTCCGCCGCGACGGCCTCGATGATTGCGATCCGCTCCCGGTCGAGAAGCTTGTAGCCCTCGCTCGCCAGCCCGTGCACCGCCAGACCCGCCGCGCCCTGGTCCAGCGCCAGCCGCGCAACACGGCGCATCCCGTCGAGGTCGACCGACCAGTCGTCCAGATATGGTGTAATCATCATCGCGACCGGACCCGCGACAAATACGTCGCCGGACGCGTCGCTCGACCGAGCTGTCATTCCGTTTCTCCCCAGGACGCCGGTCTGGTTTGGCAGGTAACCGGCCATTCTAATTTGTGAACAGGTAATCACATATGAGAACGCATTGGCAAGCCACAATGGTTTCCCGGACTCCGGTTCCTCCTGCCGGCTCGACACTGTGCCTTTGAGCGTCACCGGCGCCCGCGGCCAGCGACGCACCCTTTGCCGGCGGGCGGTTCCGACAGTTGGTCCTGCGGGAACTCTGCGGGAGTCTGCTGACCGCACCGAAATACTCAGAAACCGGCTGATGAGTTGCGTTTTAGACTGCGACGGATTTTTGTCATTCTGCAAGAACGACTGTCAGATTACCGGGAAACACGCTGGCGTTGCTGGGCGCTATCGCAATCCGATAAGTTTAACCAAAATTCGTGGAAAAATTTGCCAGAAATGTCCAACTGTTTTATGAAGACGGCAATGCCCCATTAATTTCTTTCAGTTTCTTTTGACACATTGCAACTGTGGGTTGATCTATTCAGTCACACGGGCCTCTGCCCGCGTGATGCATAGGAGTGGAGGCGTGTATATTGTTAAAGTTGTTAACTTGGTTGCAGTTTGTACGGCAGCCATGAGCAGATTTTCATTTTTAATTGAGGAAGTCTTTGCTAGGTGTCGCCCGGGTGGCCGGTTCAAGGCATCCAGGCCGGACTCAGGCCCGCGCCGGTGCCCTGCAGTTCTGCACGATCTTTTGAATCTCTGTGGGGTTTTGCGCCCTGGCGCGCAACTGCGGCACAACTGGTACTTGGAGTAAACATATGTACTACCACAGAATATCCTTCCTGGGTGGATTTCTGCGTTTGTTCTTCTGGCTTGTGCTGCTGGTCATGGTGGTTGCGACCGTCAGCGTGCCGACCAGTATCGGTGTCCAGGCGCTGCTCGGGGTTTGTGCCCTGGCGGGCGTTTTCGTGCTGCGCCCGTTCGTCGACAACCGTGTCGTCCGGCTGACCCTGCTCGGGGTCGCGTCCGTTATCGTGCTGCGATATTGGTTCTGGCGTCTTTTCGATACGCTCCCTGCGCCTGACGATCAGTTCTCCTATGCCGCCGCACTGATTCTTTTTCTCGTCGAAACCTATCTGATCGGCGTGTTTTTCCTCAGCTGCTTTGTCGTTTCCGACCCGGTGACGCATCAGCGCCCGAAACCGGTCAAGGTTCGAGACCTTCCGACCGTCGACATTCTCATCCCGACCCTGAATGAGCCGGTCGAACTGCTTGCCGTGACCCTCGCCGCCGCGAAAAACATATCCTACCCGGCACCGCTGCTGAACGTCGTCCTCTGTGACGACGGCGGAACTGACGAGCGCTGCCTCGACATGGATCCCGCCGTGTCCTTTCCGGCGCGGCAGCGTCGGGACGAACTGACCGCGCTCTGCAACAAGCTGGGTGTCATCTACCGGACGCGGAGCGAAAACCGCAACGCCAAGGCCGGCAACCTGACCGACGCACTGACCGGTTTCGACGGTGAACTGGTGGCGATTTTCGACGCCGACCACGCCCCGTCTCGCGATTTTCTCGCCCGGACCGTCGGATACTTCTTCGAAGACGACGGCCTGGCCCTGGTGCAAACACCGCATTTCTTCCTCAATTCCGATCCCATTTCGCGCAACCTGAAGCTTCCCCGCAATACACCGCCGGAAAACGAACTCTTCTACTCGCTCATGCACCGCGGCCTTGACCGCTGGGGCGGCGCATTCTTCTGCGGTTCTGCCGCCGTGCTCCGCCGCGCCGCGATCGACAGTGTCGGCGGAATTTCCGGAAAGACCATCACCGAGGACGCCGAAACCGCGATGATGATTCACTGCAAGGGCTGGCGGTCGATGTATGTCGATCACGCGATGGTTGCCGGTCTGCAGCCGGAATCCTTCGCCTCGTTCCTGCAGCAGCGCGGTCGCTGGGCAACCGGGATGATGCAGCTGCTGGTGACCCGCAACCCGTTCTTCGTCAGGGGCCTGAGCTTCTGGCAGCGCCTCTGCTACCTCAATTCCATGAGCTACTGGATGTTCCCGGTGGTCCGTCTGGCCCTCGTGCTGGCGCCGCTGGTCTATCTGTTTTTCGGCCTGGAAATCGTGGTGACCACCGCCCCCGAGGCCGTCGCCTACATGGGCAGCTACATCGCCATCGGCTATCTGGTGCAGAACACCCTGTTCTCCAATGTCCGATGGCCCTTCCTGTCGGAAATCTATGAACTTGCCCAGGCGCCCTATCTCATCCGCGCCGTCGGCAACGCGATCCTGCGGCCGCGCAGCGCCCGTTTCAAGGTGACCAGCAAGGACGAGACGATTACCTCAAACCGCCTGTCCGAAGTTTCCAGACCGCTGCTGATCCTGTTCCTGCTGATGCTCGCCGGGATCGGTGCGCTGATCTGGCGCTGGAACGCCTATCCGGGCGACCGCGACGTACTGAAGATCGTCGGCGCCTGGGCGATCTTCAACACCCTGCTGGTCGGGGCGAGCCTGCGTGCCCTTGTCGAGTTCCGTCAGCGCCGCGTCGCCCCCCGGGTCGACGGCATCAACTGCCCTGCGGTTGCGGAGATGATCTCCGACAGCGGCGATCCGGTCGAAGTTCCCTGCGTTATCAACGACATCTCCTACCGTGGCCTGCGCGTCTCCATCCCGCCGCGCGCCGCCAACCGCGACATCGGCCGTCCCTCGATGGGCGACCGTTTCCGGATCGTCCCGGTGCAGACTGTCGGCTTCGAACATGCGGCGGCGATCCAGTGCGAAATCGTCAACACCGGTTCCTCCGAGGGCCGTCTGGTGCTCGGGGCGGAATTCTCCGGTTCCCAGGATGCGGGTGCTTACTTCACCATCGCCGGTCTGCTCAACGGCGACAGCCGCAGATGGCAGGAAATTCGCCGGTTTCAGACCGCCACGCGCCGCAGCCTGCTTTCCGGCGCGATCCAGGTGGTCCGGCTGGCCGTCGCGGGCATCTACCACACCACTGCTGCCGTCCTGAACGGCTCCGGTGGCCAGTCGAGCGGCCTGGTGAACAGCGGCGCCGAAGCCGGATGGGCCGATGAAACGCCGATCGAGGCCCAGGCCTTCATCGCCGCCCGTACCGAAGGGGTCACCACCCCGGCACGACACCACGGGCGGGCCGAAGGTCTCGCCGGCCACCCGAAACGCCACCCGGCTTTCGCCCGGCCGATTCAGGTTGTCGGCGAGTAGGACCGCACCGGGTAACGGATGCCAGCAGCACAGCAGCCGAAGGGCAACAGCATGAATCCTGACCACTCCATCTCCCGCCGGAATCCCGTGGCGCTGTGTCTCGCAGGCCTGTTGGCGCTTCTGTCGGCAACCGCCCCCTTCGGTGGCGCGGCTGCCCAATCCGTGATCCCGATCCCGGCGGCTGCACCCGAAGGAGCTGCGGAGGCCGATCCCGCGCAGGCGTCCGAAACCGGCCCGGCGACGCCGGCAGTGATCCCCGTCCCAGCTGCCGCCGCCGTCACCCCGGAACCGGCGGCGCCGGCGCAGCTGCCCGTTCCCGAGGCGCCCAACCCCGACGGCATGGCCCCGGCGGTTGCGACCGCTGCCGCTGCTGCGCCCGAAGCGGCGGAACCGGCGGAGCCGGCTGATCCGGTCCCCCCGAAGCCGCTGAAACCCGTTGCCGCGCTCTGGCCGCTCAACCTGAACCGGCTCGACGGCACCATGGCCAAGTTGCAGGGGGAACATGACAGCCTGCAGTTCTCGCTGTTCGTGCCTGAAACCGGCACCCCTTCCGAGCTTCACATTGGCGCGGTCTCGAGTGCCTTCATCAAACCCGGACGCTCGATCCTGCATGCCTACATCGGCGACGTCCTGGTGGGCGAAATGCCGCTCGAAAGCATCACAACCGTCGAGTCCACCTCGTTTTCCGTGCCGGATGGGCTGCTCAAACCCGGCTTCAACCTTGTGCGGATCGAAGTGGATCTCGCGCACCGCCTGTATTGCGGCGCCGTCGAATCCTACGATCTCTGGACCCAGATCGACCTCGGCCGCAGCGGCATCGAGTTTGACCCTGCCGACCTTCCGGCCGGTGCCGCCAGTTTCCTGACCGCCGCGAGCGCCGCCCGCGGCGCGGGCCGGCCGCTGCTGGTCAGTGCCGGGTCCGGCATCGACCCCAATTCGGACGAATTCCGCCAGATCGCCAGCCAGTTCGGTGCGGTGATGGGCGGCGGCGTCGGTTTCGCCACCGGGCAGGGCGTGCCGGTTGCGGGCGGACTTCCCGTTCCGGTCGTCGAGGTCGCGGCCTCGACAACCCCGGAGGTGACATACCGTGTCGCCGAAGACGGCACCCAGATCATGAAGGTCGGAATCGGCGCCGATGCGGTGCCCACGCTCTTCGACATCGACGGCGTGCTGGCGTCGCGCCCCGTCCTGACGGAAATCCCCCGTGACGTCGAGGTGCCGCTGAGCCGGCTCGGGTTCTCCACCGTCCGCATTACCCAGCACCTCTGGCAGGAGACGGTACCGTTCCGCCTGCCCGACGACTGGCTGATCAACGTCAAGGAACGGGCGACGCTGTTCCTCGACTTCTCCTATCTTCCGGCGATGGTCGAAGGGTCCGAACTGCGCTTGCAGATCAACGGCGAGGTGGTGCGGATCATTCCGCTGGAAAAGGAAGGCCGCCTCGGCCAGATCCCGCTCGAAGTGCGCTTCGACGCCGGACGGCTGCAGTCGGGCCGCAACGCCCTGTCCTTCGAACTCAACCTTCCCGGCGACCCGCCCGACGAGCCCTGCCTGACCGCGAGCGTCGAACGGCTGGAAATCCGCGACACCTCCTACCTTGTTGTCCCGTCGTCGCCGAAGATGCACATGCCGGGGCTCGCGCGGTGGATGTCGGGATCCGATACCCCGCTGGTCCTCGCCTCCGCGACCTCGGTCGACGTGGCCGGAAACGTCTCACTGGATTCCACCGCCGACTGGGCCTTCAATGCCGGGCTTTCCGCCGCGTTGCAGGCAGGGGTCGGCGGCGAGCACACCGGCCATGTGGAGGACCGGCGCGTCACGGTGCTGCGCCCGGATTAGCTGTCCCGGAACGCCTTCGGCGATTTCGGCATCGGCCGTCAGGTGGTGCTCGCGTCGCTGCGGTCGCCGCGCGAAGAACCCGGCGCGGCGCCGGTCCTTGCTGCCGCCAACGCGGCGCCGGTCGATCAGGGTCTGAGTCTCTCCATGCCCGCGCTCACCCAGGAAGGCCGGTTCGATGAGCTTCAGGCCAGGCTCGGCGCGCTGTTCGGCCAGCTCTGGCAGTCCCTGGCACAGATCGCGGCGCCGGACCCGGTCACCGATCTGACCACATGGCTGTCGGGAAACCATGCCCAGGCGCTGCTGCTGCAGCTTGACCCGACGCGGCCTGACGACCTCTTCGTGGTGCTGTCGGAAACGGCGGATCCCGCCGACGTGCTGGCGGCAATCGGCGGCGTCACCCGGAACGGCGTACCGCTGCGCGGCCATGTGGCGCTGCTGGACTGGGACGGCGCCTGGTCGACCTGGACCGATACCAGCAGAATGCCGGTGCTCGAGGAACCGGTGAACGAGACCAACTGGCGCGGCATCGCCGGCAATTTCGCTTCCGCACGCCCCGACCTGTTTGTCGGCGCGCTGATGCTGATGGTGCTGCTGTCGGTGATCGTTGCAAATTCCTACATCGCTGCGTCAAGGAAACGGAAATGATCTCACGGCGCCAGATTCTGGCGGGCGCATCGGCGCTGGCATTGACCCTGCCCGCCCGGATCGCGGCAGAGCCGGTGATCTCCTCCGGGCGGGATCCGCTGCAGCCGCTGTTCGATGCCTGGAAGGAGATCCACGTTTCCTCGACCGGCCGGGTGATCGACCGGCTGCAGGACAGCATCAGCCACTCCGAAGGGCAGGGCTACGCGCTGATGATCGCCGCCGCGCTCGGCGATCGGGCCGGATTCGAACTGCTGCTCGGCTGGACCCTCGAAAATCTTGCCGTCCGACCCGATGACAGCCTTCTTGCCTGGCGCTGGGACCCGACCGATGGCGGCAGCGTGACCGATCTCAACAACGCGACCGACGGCGACATCTTTGCCGCCTGGGCATTGTTGCGGGCAGCGGAACGGTTCGACGCTCCGGAATACCGCGAGCTTGCCATGACGATGGCCCGCGACATCGTCAAAAACTGCGTCGTGCCCTGTCCTGGCCGCGAAGACTGCCTGGTGCTCCTGCCAGGAACCGTCGGATTCTACACCGAGAACGGTGCGATCATAAATCCGGCCTACTACATGTTTCGGGCGCTGACCGACCTCGGCGCCGCCGCAGGTCTGCCGGAACTCGAAACCTGCGCCGCCGACGGTATCGCCTTCGTTTCGGAACTGTCGCGCACCGAACTGCCGCCGGACTGGTCCGAACTGACCGCCGACGGCTTCAGCCAGCCACCCGGGCGTTCGGGTTCCTTCGGCTACGAGGCGATGCGGGTGCCGCTCTACCTGGTCTGGTCGGGACTGCGCGGCCATCCGGCGGTGACACGCGCTGCCGAGGTCTACACCGACCTGCTGGCCGGGGACGTCGAATGGACGCCGACGGTCATCAACCCGGCAAACCGGACCTCGCTGGAAACCAGCACCGATCCCGGTTACCGGGCGCTTGCGGCACTGTCATCCTGCGCCGCGGGCCTGCCAGGTGCCTCGCTGATGCCCGCCTTCTCCGCGTTCCAGCCCTATTACCCGAGCGTTCTGCACCTGCTTTCCCTTGTGGCCCTTCGTGATTCAGAAATGGGATGTTACCTGTGATGCGTACAACCGTCTTTGTCCTGGCCGCCGCCATCGCCGCCGGCAGCCTTCAAGCTGCGGAACTCACGGAAACGGACCTCGCCGCGCTCAGGTATTTCATCTCCATCGACGACACCACCAGCGTCGAGGCGGAACTCAAGCGGCTCGAGGCGGAGTTTCCCGCCACCGATATCCAGGGCACGCTCAACCGGCTGACCGACCGGAAATACGAATTCGACACCACGCCGATCTGGCAGCGGATCGACGCCAACGATTTTGACGGTGCGCGCGGTCTGATCGAGGCGCAAAAGACCGCAGATCCGGAATGGGTGCCGCCGCCGCACATGCTCGCGGTCATGGACGCGAAGGAAGGCCAGATCGTCTTCGACGCCGCCTTCGACCGCGGCGACCTCAACGGGCTGCTGACCGCGCTGTCCGCGCATCCCTCGATCATGACCTGCGAGCGCATCAACAACCCCTGGCGACTGGCCGAACTGCAGGTGGCGGATGAGCGGATCACCGACGCCATTGCAACCTACGACGGCATTCTGCGCACCTGCTCCGAAGAAGATTTTCTCGTGGCGACGCTGCAAAAGGCCCATGCGGCCGGCGACAGACCCCAGGTGGAGAGCCTGTTTGCCACGGCGAAGGCCCAGCATCCAAACCTCCGGACCCGGCTGGATGAACTCGAAACCGAGCTTTTCGGCCCGGAAGCCGAGGCCGTGCAGGTGGCGGCGGCCCCCGCTCCACCGTCCCCGGCCAGCCTCCAGGCATCCCGTGCCGGCGCCGCTGCGGAACGCGGCGACTGGGCGACCTGTCTCAGCCTGACCGCGAACGCCATCTCCATGGATGCGGTCAAGCAGCACGGCTGGTGCGCCTACAACGCCGGACAGGCCCGCCAGGCCATCGCCGACTTCAGCCGCGTCGCCGCCGGCGGCGGTGCCGGCGCCCGGGAGGCGACCTATGGTCTCATTCTCGCCTATGCCCGCAGCGGCCAGCCGCAGAAGGCCGCCTCCATCGCCGCATCGGCGCAGCTGACGGCGCAGCAGCGCCGGGTGGTCGAAAGCACCGTGATCTCGAAACTGGCCATCTCCAGCTTCGAATCGGGGAACTACCGCGATGCGCTGAAGTACATCGACAGGCTGGAGCAGAGTGCGGGATCCCTCGACCGGGGCATGACGATGCTGCGCGGCTGGTCTTTGCTGAAGACCCGGCAAAAGAGCGCCGCCCGGGCCGTGTTCCGCCGGGTGCATGACGCCTCGCCGGGCAAGGATTCCTTCCAGGGGCTGGTCGAGTCCCGCTGAGCGGCAACACCGGCCGGGCGTCCGGCCGGCGTCGCGCCGCGCTCAGAGAATGACGTCGCTTTCAAACACCACGGCACCACCGCGGATTTCGATGTCGAAGTCCTGCGAATAGTCGCCGTTGAGATCGCCCACCAGGCGGCCGTCGACGAACTGCAACTCTCCTGGCGTCGCGGTGAACCCGCCGGAGGAAACGAAGGTGAAGCTCTGGTTCCCTTCCCGGGTGGTGTCCGCGTCGATGGCGGCGAGGTTGATGACGTCCTCACCCCGGGTGAAATCGACGATCCAGGCGGAGAACAGATAAGGGCTGCTGCCGTCCGGCCGAAACACGAACATGTCGTCGCCGCGACCGCCTTCGAACCCGTCATATCCGGTACCGTCCACCAGAATGTCATCGCCGCCGGCGCCGATCAGAACGTCGTTGCCGGTGCCGCCATAGATCCTGTCGTTACCGCCACCGCCGGCGGCCCGGTCGTTGCCGTCGCCGCCGAACAGCACGTCATTGCCGCTGCCGCCGCCGATGCTGTCGTCGCCCGCGTCGCCGACCAGCCAGTCGGCGCCCGTGCCGCCGGCAAGAACGTCGTTGTCCTCCTCGCCAAACAGCCGGTCGCCGCCATTGCCGCCATAAAGCGTGTCGCGC
>JAUIHM010000032.1 GCA_030432315.1 Alphaproteobacteria bacterium
GCCTCCGGCCCGGCATGATTGAAGCAACCACGAAGGGCTGCCCACATTGCCACGGTACCGGCCGCGTAAGATCAGACGATTCAATTGCCCTTTCACTGCTGCGCGAGATCGAGGAGGAAGGCGTACGCCAGCGTTCGCGCGAGGTGCTCATCGTCGCACCGGTTGAAATCGCAAATTACCTGCTGAACCAGAAACGGGAACATATCGGCCTGATCGAGGCACGTTTTGGCATTTCAATTCGAGTCGAAGGCGACGCCTCTCTTATCAGCCCAGATTACAGAGTTGAGCGCTTCAAGACTGAGTCGCGGATCATTCCCAAATATTCTGAGGAAGTACTCGCGAAGGTGGTTTCGTCCAGAAACGAAGCGCCAGATGAAAGCGACACACCGGAAGAAGCGAGTGAGGAATCGCATGCGGTATCGAAAGACGCCCCCGACAGTGGAGGCGTCAAGAAGAAGCGGCGGCGCAGGCGGCGGGGCGGGTCGAAGTCTGGCATGGACGGCACCAACCAGCAGGCGGTGGAAACCGATGCCAACACATCAGACGATCAGGATCCGGCTGAGGCAAAAACCGAAACACCGGTGCCATCCAAGTCGTCGGAAACCGAAAACTCTTCGAGCGACGAGACCTCGAAGGCGCCAACAAAAGGGCGTCGCCGCCGCTCGCGTCCTGATGCAACTTCTGAGCCAAATTCCCAAGAGATGCCAAGAGAGGCGCCTGAATCGGCGCTCGGTGAGGTGATCGACGTCCATGGCTCGGAGCCATCGCAAATTGTCGATGTCCCTGAATCAGAAAGCTCCGTACGACCTGCGAAACGCGAACGTCTCCGTCAGCCAGCTGCCGCCATCCATGCGGCGGAGCCCGTACTGTCGGAAGCCGCCAGCAATGTCGTTGAGCTGGAGAGTGGCGGGTCACCCTCCGCTGACGTCGGAGCGTCAAGCGACGGACAAGCGGAGGCCGCGACAGCTTCTAAGGAAGATGACGGTGGAACCGCCGCAGACACCTCTGATACGGCCCCCAAGAAGAAGGGCTGGTGGTCCCGAACCTTCCAGGTCTAGTCTTTGGCTGTCAGGCGATCGGGCCTCAGTAGTTCTTCCGCATCCATGTGCGAAGACGGCTGAGGCCCTCGTTTATGTCCGGTGTTCCAGCGGAATATGAGAATCGCACGGTAGTCCCTCCCCGGTTTGGATCGAAGTCCAAACCGGGTGTAACCGCGACGCCGGCCTCTTCCAGAATACGCCGGCACAGCGAAAGACTGTCATCGGTGTACTCTGATACGTCAGCATAGACATAAAACGCCCCGTCAGGAGGTGCGAGCTTTGTGAACCCGATTTCTGGAAGGACATTCATCATGCGGTCACGGTTGGCACGGTAGACCTGCAGATTTTTCTCCAGTTCCACTTCAGCATCAAGTGCACCGATTGCTGCGATCTGGCTGACATGTGGTGGACAGATGAACATGTTCTGCGCAAGGCATTCGACTCTGCGCACATGATCGGGCGGAACGACCATCCAGCCAATCCGCCAACCGGTCATCGAATGATATTTCGAGAACGAATTGATGACATAGACATCATCGCTGATTTCAAGCGCCGAAACCGCAGTCCCGCCGTAGGTTATCCCATGATAGATTTCATCGGAAATATAGGCAACATTTTGCTGTCGTGCCCGCCGTATCAGTGAACTCTGCTCCTCAAGACTGAGCATTGTGCCGGTCGGGTTTGCAGGACTGGCGATCAGAACTCCCGAGAGATCAGGCGTGATGTCCTCCGGTTGCGGTTGATACCTGTGTTCCGGGCTGGTTTGAATCCCCACGGCTGTCATTCCGAGCGACATGAGAATATTGCGGTAGCTTGGATAACCTGGTTCACCAATGGCAACCCGGTCGCCGCTGTCGAACAGACTGCAGAACGCCAGCAGAAACCCCGCCGAAGAACCGGATGTCACCACGATACGCGACGGATCCACGCAGATTCCGTGACGCCGCAAATAGAGATCGGATATCCGTTCCCGCAACTCAGTCAGACCGAGAGCAACCGTATAGCCAAGTGCGCTGTGCTCCGTGGCCCGGACAACCGCATGCAGTGCACTCGTGGGTGCCGGACTTCCAGGCTGGCCAACCTCCATGTGAATGATATTGGCACCCGCCTTTTCCCGCCTTCGGGCCGCCTCCATAACGTCCATCACAATGAAGGGATCAACATTTCCCCGCCTTGAAGTTCGCACAACAATTCTCCTATCCCTTGATCTCATCTGTGCAACTGCATCGCAGATACCAAGGACACATGCGCGGCAACAGGAGAATTCACGTTGAGATACCTCCTGACCGCGTTTGCAGCTGTGGTTCTTGCTGCGCTGGGCTCAGTCAGTCAGGTCGCAGCGTTTGGCCTGATACGAGACACGGAAATCGAGGCGACGCTCGACCGCATCGCCAATCCGATTTTCAGGGCTGCGGGTCTACATCCGGCCACCGTAAACATCTACATCGTCAACAGCAGCGACATAAACGCCTTCGTCGCCGGCGGTCAAAATATCTTTCTTTTTACAGGGCTGCTGACACGCCTGCAAACCGTAGACCAGTTGCGAGCGGTGATATCCCATGAAGTCGGGCACATTACTGGCGGACACATCACAAGACGAAATGACGCACTGGGCGGAGCGCGTGGGATCGCGATTGTGGGAATGGTCGGAGCAGCGGTAGCTGCGATCGGAGGAAGCCCGGAAGCCGGCGCCGCGATTGCATTTGGTTCCAGCGCTGCCGCCCAACGGAACGCACTCGCACACAGCCGCGCCGAGGAGGCCAGCGCAGATCAGTCCGGATTGCGCTACATTGCGGCAGCCGGCGGCAATCCGGCGGCGATGCTGGAAGTTCTGCGAATGCTGCGGGGGCAGGATATGCAGCGAACTGTCGGCGTTGACCCGTATGCACAGACCCACCCGCTGTCCACGGAGCGTATGGCGCTGATTGAGGACAAGGTAGCCTCTCTGCCGAGCGGACGGCCCGTTGACGCTGAGGATACGTACTGGCACGCGCGCATGGTGGCCAAGCTCACCGGATTTCTGGCGCGTACAAGGTCAGTGGTGCAGAAGTATCCGCCAGACGACCAGTCAGAACCGGCGATATTGGCGCGGGCGGTCGCCTATCACAGACAACCTGATCCGCAGAAATCACTTGCACTGGTCAACCATCTCATCGAACTGAAACCGGACGATCCGTACTACCACGAATTGAAGGGACAGTTTCTGCTGGAATCGGGAGATGCCGTGCATGCCGTGGCCTCCTATCAGAAAGCCGTGGACTTGGCGCCGTTCGAACCGCAGATTCTTGGAGGCCTCGGACGGGCCCTGCTGAACACCAATGACCCGGCGCTGACTGAGAAGGCCCGGGAGGCACTGGCTGGCTCCACACGATATGACAAAGCCAATACCGGAGTGTTGCGTGACCTGGCGCTCGCGGAAGCGCGCCTTGGCAACGACGGTGCGGCGGCCCTCGCAACTGCGGAACGCTTTGTGATCGAAGGTCAGTTCAGCGATGCACAGCGGAATGCGCAACGGGCGTCCATTCTTCTTCCAAGAGGCTCTCCGGGCTGGCAGCGGGCGCAGGATGTGTTAGCTATGGTCCGCCGTACGCAAGGGAGTTCGCGCTGATGTTCGCAAGGCTGTTCAGAAATGCCGTATTTGTCGCTGCAATTGTACTGGGTGCCGTCGCCGTCGCGCAGCAAAGCTCTCCTCCACTCGCCTACGGCATTGACCGCGAAGTCCTCCGTGGAGAAATCCGCTCGTACCTGCTCGAGAATCCCGAAATCCTCGTTGAAATGTTCGCCATACTGGAGGCAAGGCAGAAGGAAGAGGCTTCGAAAGGTGATCTCAAACTCGTGTCCGAGAATCTCGACGCAATCTTCGACGACGGTTTTTCCTATGTTGGAGGAAATCCTGAGGCAAGCTTTACAATAGTCGAGTTCCTCGACTATCAGTGCACGTATTGCCGAAGGGCCCACCCGCAGATCCGCCAACTGGTCGAGAACGACGAGGACATCCGGCTGATTATCAAGGAGTTTCCGATTCTTGGGCCAAACTCGGAACTTGCCTCTCGCGCAGCCGTCGCAACACTTATTGAAGCCGGTGGAGACACCTACCATCAATTGAACGATATTATGATGTCGACACCTGGTCCGGTGACCGAAGAAAACCTCGACTCTCTGCTGATTGAAGCAGGCCTTGAACCCGAAGATATTCGTGGAACAATGAATACGCAGGAGGTCACTGACCGTTTGACCAGTACGCGCATGCTCGCGGAAAGGTTGGCAATATCGGGCACGCCAACCTTCGTATTCGAGGATCGCATGGTTCGCGGCTATATGCCATTCGAACAAATGGAAGCCCTTGTTGAAGAAATTAGAGTTTCCAACTAATACCTGAGTTGACCTAAACGCGTTTTTTGCACCTGTCCGCTCGCTGTGTTACCCGATATAACGAGGGTCCGGGTGCATCGACCCAGGTGATCGGGGAATTGAAAAGTCATGAACAAAAGACCGCAAGAGTCTGATGTTGAGTTTATCGAAGCGCTCGCGAGTTTGCTCAAACAGAACGACCTCAGCGAAATTGAGGTCAAGCGCGAGTACGGAGCAGATAACTGCCTCGTCGTTCGTGTTGCCAGGCAGGCTGCAGTAACGCATGTGACCAGCATGCAGGCGCCCGTTGCGACCCCTCCTCTTTCCGCCCCTGCTCCGTCGGGAAGCCCTGCCCAAGCGCCAGGTGATGATCCTTCCGATGACCCCGGGGTCATCCCATCTCCGATGGTCGGAACCGCCTATCTTCAGGCCGAGCCGGGTTCGCCACCGTTTATCAAGGTTGGGGATACGGTTACCGAGGGTCAGACCGTGCTCAGCATCGAAGCAATGAAAACGATGAACCAAATTCCCGCTCCCCGGGCGGGAACCGTCAAACGTATTCTGATTGAGGACGGTTCACCGGTTGAGTTCGGTGCCCCACTTCTGATTTTGGAATAATTTCGCCACGGTTCTGGAGACGGTCATGTTCAAGAAAGTACTGATCGCCAATCGTGGCGAAATTGCCCTTCGCATTCATCGCGCATGCAAGGAGATGGGTATCTCCACGGTAGCCATCCATTCGACGGCGGATTCCGACGCGATGCACGTCCGCATGGCCGACGAAAGTGTATGTGTCGGACCACCGGCTGCGTCGCAAAGCTATCTTTCGATACCGAACATCATCTCGGCATGTGAAATCACCGGCGCGGAGGCGATTCACCCAGGCTACGGGTTTCTTTCGGAGAATGCATCGTTTGTGCAGATTGTCGAGGATCACGGGCTGAAATTCATTGGCCCCACGTCCGAGCACATTCGCCTTATGGGCGACAAAATTACTGCCAAAGAAACGATGCTCAACCTTGGCGTTCCCTGTGTGCCAGGTTCCGCAGGAGGGGTACCAACACTCGAAGAAGCCGTAGAGGCATCAAAGCAGATCGGATTTCCACTAATCGTCAAAGCTACTGCCGGCGGTGGCGGTCGAGGCATGAAACTCGCCCGCACCGCGGATGACCTGAAAGTCGCGTTTCAGACGGCACGATCCGAAGCAAAGGCAGCATTTGGAAACGACGAGGTCTACCTGGAGCGGTATCTCGGCAATCCCAGGCACATAGAAATTCAGGTGTTCGGCGATGGCCGGGGTGGGGCGATCCATCTGGGGGAACGGGACTGCAGCCTGCAAAGGCGGCACCAGAAGGTTCTCGAAGAGTCACCGTCCCCCGTTATTGACGATCCGACCCGTGAAAGGATCGGCAAGGTCTGTGCCGATGCCATTGCCCGGATCAAATACGCCGGTGCCGGCACGATTGAGTTCCTCTATGAGGATGGAGAGTTCTTCTTCATCGAGATGAACACCCGCCTCCAGGTTGAACATCCGGTAACCGAAGCCGTCTATGGCATCGACCTGGTAAAGGAACAGATCCAGGTTGCGGCGGGCATGCCCCTGAGCAGATCCCAGAACGAACTGCGTCCAGTTGGTCATGCGATCGAGTGCCGTATCAACGCAGAGCGGCTTCCAGACTTTCAGCCATCGCCCGGCAAGGTCAAGACCTACTACGCTCCCGGAGGTCTGGGCGTGCGAATGGACAGTGCGATCTATGACGGTTATGTCATTCCGCCGTATTACGACAGTCTGATTGGCAAACTCATCGTCCATGGGGCCGACCGGGAAAAAGCAATTGCCCGCCTCAAACGGGCATTGTCGGAGTTGATCGTCGACGGGATAAGCACAACAACACCGCTCTTTGATGCTCTGCTCGAAGAAGAAGACATTCTCACGGGCAACTACAACATTCACTGGCTCGAAGGTTGGCTTGAAGGTTGGCTCGAACGCCAGAACACGCGCCGCGCATGAAGGATGAAGCAGAACCGGAAGTGACTCCGGATCTGCTGCTGCGTGCCTATTCCGTCGGCATATTTCCGATGGCGGAAAATCGCGACGCGAAGGAAATTGTCTGGGTTGACCCGGAGATCCGGGGAACCATTCCGCTGGACGGATTTCATGTTTCGCGGAGTCTCGCAAAATCCTTTCGCAACAGCCACTTCGAAATCGGCATCAACCGGGACTTTTCCGGCGTGGTGCGCGCCTGTGCAAAGCGGGATGAAACCTGGATCAGTGACGAAATCTTTGCGCTCTACCGCGACCTTCATGACCTCGGGCACGCACATTCAGTCGAAATCTGGAAAAACGGCGAGCTTTCTGGGGGGCTATATGGCGTATCATTGGGTGCCGCCTTCTTTGGCGAGAGCATGTTCAGTGCCATGCGCGACTCTTCGAAATTTGCTCTGATCGCTCTTGTGGCCCGGCTCCGAACTGGTGGATTCCGTCTGCTCGACACCCAGTTCGTCACACCACACCTCGCGACCCTTGGAGCAGTGGAAGTCTCAAGATCGAACTACCGTTCACAACTCAACAGGGCACTGAACCACGCGGCCGACTTTTTTGCGCTCGGTGAAGAAACCGCGCGTCAGGAATTGCTGCAGCTGAGCACCCAGACGTCATAGCGCGGATGGTCAAGCGCGGACAGCGCCGGTGACGATGCAAACATCCAGCCCGAAAACCGCATTGCTTCCTCACGGATGTCGCGAATTCTAAGGAAGGCATAGGCATCTGCCGAAGGATCGGCAGCAGGCACGCGACAGGTGTCTGCGGTGACTTCAAGATGACCAAACCGCACCGTGTCTCCAACGCGCAAACGAATGTCCTGTGCCGTACCGTTGAGAGTGTCCAATCCGCGCAACAACACATTCGAAACCTGAACACTGTTCTCCGCGACGTCGATCTGCACCGTCTGCGCCCCGGCGGTTCCAAACAAACCGGCCAGTATCAGCGCCGCAATCGTTCGACGCATCACTGCCCACCTCCGAACCGCATCAACAGGTTCAGAAGATCGATTGACCCCTGGGTGTTAATGAACTCATCTCCCGGCTCAAGCATGAAGTCTGACGCACCGGGAGTGATTTCAATGAAGTTTCCGCCCAGAAGCCCCTCGGAAGATATCTTCACATCCGAGTCCTCAGGGAGCTGCAGGTCCCGTT
Source organism: Alphaproteobacteria bacterium (assembly GCA_030432315.1). Taxonomy (GTDB): domain Bacteria; phylum Pseudomonadota; class Alphaproteobacteria; order Rhodobacterales; family Rhodobacteraceae; genus Amaricoccus. Next base: position 7,587 of record JAUIHM010000032.1, read on the forward strand.
TTACCAGAAAATCCGCCTGCGCCCGGAAAGTCTCCGGGTCGAGCTCAAGCCCAGTCACGGAACCGATCTTTATCCCCGCCAGGCGGACATCGGTACCGATCGAAATTCCTTCGACGCTTCGAAAACTTGCAGACAGCATGTAGCTCTCCTCGCCGCGCCCCAAGCCACCGGTCCGACCAGCGAACACAAAGAACGACGCCGCAACTGCAAGCACGACTCCGCCAATAACTGCTTCCGCAACATTGTTGGACATTGACTATACGCCCTACTCCGGCGTCCAGGCCTCGTAATCCGGTCCCTGGCCCTTTCCGGCGGCTGCCAATAGGCTACCGGCCGGATGGTAGGCCCCAACACTTCCTGTAAGGTTGGCCACATGTGGTTTTTCCCACGCCTTTCTCGGAAGCGCTGTCAACGTCGGAGGGTCCTGCCAGGTATGGTGCAACCAACCGTGCCACTCGGGCGATACCCTGCTGGCTTCCGCCTCACCATTGTAGATGACCCAGCGCCGTTTACCGTTTGCACTCTGATAGAAGACATTTCCCACCATGTCTTCGCCAACCCGCTCACCCCGTCGCCAGGTATGAAAGCGCGTTGCCAGCGTCTGCCCGTTCCACCATGTAAAAATCTGAGCCAGCACACTCATCGCCAATCCCCAACTACCAAACCCGAGGAACCGGATATCAGCTCCGGTTCCCTTTCGCAGCCTAAATCAGGAGGCCGATGCAGACCCTTCGACGCGGTCGGCATAGATCAGAAGCGGATCAGCCTTACGCATGATCGTTTCCTCGTTCACCACAACTTCTTCGACACCTTCCATGGACGGAAGATCGAACATGGTGTTGAGCAGAACCTCCTCAAGGATCGAGCGAAGCCCGCGCGCGCCCGTCTTCCGCTCGATGGCCCGGGTTGCGACGGCCCTGAGCGCATCATCCGTAAAGGTAAGCTGAACGTCTTCCATCTCAAACAGACGCTGATACTGTTTCACGAGTGCATTTTTCGGCTCGCTCAAAATCGTGATCAACGCATCCTCATCAAGATCCGTAAGTGTAGCGAGAACTGGAAGCCGCCCCACGAACTCGGGAATAAGTCCGAACTTGAGAAGATCCTCCGGCTCAAGTTCTTCGAACAGTTCCCCCACGCGGCGATCATCCGCATCCTTGACGTCTGCGCCGAACCCCATTGCCGATCCACGCCCCCTCTGGGCGATAATCTTGTCCAGCCCGGCAAAAGCGCCGCCGCAGATGAACAGGATATTGGTCGTATCAACCTGAAGGAACTCCTGCTGCGGATGCTTGCGCCCACCCTGAGGCGGGACCGACGCGACCGTGCCCTCCATGATCTTGAGAAGCGCCTGCTGCACACCCTCGCCGGAAACATCCCGGGTGATCGAGGGGTTGTCGGATTTGCGGCTGATCTTATCGACCTCGTCAATGTAAACGATGCCGCGCTGCGCCCGCTCCACGTTGTATTCGGCCGACTGCAGGAGCTTGAGGATGATGTTTTCCACATCTTCTCCGACATATCCAGCTTCGGTCAGCGTCGTCGCATCCGCCATGGTGAAAGGCACGTCGAGGATACGCGCCAAGGTCTGCGCAAGCAGTGTCTTGCCGCAGCCGGTCGGACCGATCAGCATGATATTCGACTTCTGCAGTTCGACGTCACTGTTCTTGCTGGCGTGATTCAGCCGCTTGTAGTGATTGTGCACGGCCACCGAAAGGACCCGTTTCGCGACAAACTGACCAATCACATAGTCGTCGAGGACCTTGCAGATTTCATGTGGCGCAGGCACACCATCTGAAGACTTGACCAGATTGCTCTTGGTCTCCTCACGAATGATATCCATGCAAAGTTCGACACATTCGTCGCATATGAAAACGGTTGGGCCGGCGATCAGCTTTCGGACCTCATGCTGGCTCTTGCCGCAAAACGAGCAGTAGAGAGTATTTTTCGCGTCGCCGCCGCTGGATTTGCTCAAAACCTACCTCCGGCTGTGGCCCATGTCGTCAATTCCATCAAGAACCCTTGATCCAAACTGGTTGGAGGGCTGAACCATTGGAACACGCTTGTTCCGATAATTACAAGCCCAAACCAGGTTACGGGTAAAGCATGCTCAAGGATGTTACTTCGCAGCTTCTTCAACATCATGGCGCTTCACGATATCGTCGATCAGCCCCCATTCCTTGGCATCTTCGGCTGTCATGAAACGATCCCGTTCCAACGCCGCTTCGACGTCCTCGAATTTTTGTCCGGTGTGATGGACATAAATCTGGTTCAGACGGTCCTTCAGGGCCTGGGTCTCGCGGGCATGGATCATGATGTCCGTTGCCTGTCCCTGGAAACCGCCGGACGGCTGGTGAACCATGATCCGGGCATTGGGTAGAGCGAAGCGCATGTCTTTGGCACCGGCCGTGAGCAGCAGCGACCCCATCGAAGCCGCCTGTCCGACGCACAGCGTGGACACGGGCGGCCGAATGTACTGCATCGTATCGTAGATTGACAGTCCCGAGGTCACCACACCGCCCGGGCTGTTGATGTACATGGAAATTTCTTTTTTGGGGTTTTCTGCTTCAAGAAACAGAAGCTGTGCCACCAAAAGTGTCGACATGCCGTCGTGCACGGGGCCGGAAACAAAAATGATCCGCTCCTTCAACAGACGCGAAAAAATGTCGTAAGCCCGTTCACCCCGCGCAGTCTGCTCGACCACCATTGGGACGAGGTCCATGTACGTTTCTACCGGATCTCTCATCTGTCGAATTGCCTTTCATTCGCGGGCCGTTTGCTTGCCCATGTCCTGTCGTAGAGGGATTTAACATGGCTGAGGGCATCTGCAAGGCCCCCCACCTGCCGCGGCCGCCACGAGGGCCCTGGTTAAGCTCGTTCAAAGAGCGGACTGAACCAAGGCTTGGGTTCTGTGTCGCCGCCAAACCGTTGTGAAATGGTTAACAGAACGACAATTGCGCCGGCAATTCGTTAAAAAACCGTCCCGCGGCGTTTGGTGCCGCGGGACCGGCATGCCGAAGGTCTCAGGCAGACAGGTCGGCCGACGCTGCCGGAACGTCTTCATCAAGAGCTTCAATTGCTTTCTGAAGCTCCTCCTTCGATACCGGCTTGTCCTCGATCTGTGTCAGTTCGAGGATGAAGTCGACAACCTTATCCTCGAAAATCGGCGCCCTTACCTGCTGAAGTGCCTGAGGGTTCTTCTGAACGAACTCAAAGAACTGGCGTTCCTGCCCGGGATACTGACGTGCCTGTGCAAAAACGGCCTGCTGCATCTCCTGGTCGGAGACCTCGATGCCGTTCTTGTTCCCGAGCTCCGCCAGGAGAAGGCCGAGGCGCACGCGGCGCTCCGCCAGACCGAGGTGCTCACCGCTCGGCTCAATCGCGTCATGATCGTGTCCGTGCACCTCGGGGTTTTCCTCGTGCCACAACTGATGCGCGATCTGCTTTGCTTCGACATCCACAAGGGTCGGCGGCAGGTCGAACTTCACCAGGCCGTCGAGCGCATCCATCAGACGCCGCTTTACAATCGCGCGGCTCGCCTGTGCATACTCAGCCGCAAGCCGGTCCGAAACCTGCTTTTTCAGATCATCCAGCGTCTCGGCTCCGTACTTCTTGGCAAGTTCGTCATTGACTTCAGAAGCCTTGGGAGCCTTGACCGCCTTGATGGTGCAGGCGAATTCCGCGTCCTTGCCGGCAAGGTTCTTTGCCCCGTATTCCTCCGGGAAGGTAACCTTGACGAGCTTTTCGTCACCCGCAACGGAACCGACCAGCTGATCTTCGAACCCGGGTATGAAGTTGCCAGATCCCAGAACGAGTGCGAAGTCTTCCGCGGCTCCACCCTCGAACTTCTCACCGTCAACGGACCCGGAAAAATCGAATACAATCTGATCGCCGTTTTCTGCCGCTGCACCGTCGCCCTTGTCATCGTAGGACTTGGAAGACTCCGCGAGGTTCTGCAGCGCCTCCTGAACCGACGCCTCATCCGGTTCAACGGTGAGCCGTTCGATCCGGATTTCACCAAAGGCGACTTCAGGAACTTCGGGAAGGGCCTCGTAGGTCATGGCGACCTCGATGTCTTCGCCCTCCTTCCAATCTTCGTTGGTCATCTTGACTTCGGGCTGAAGCGCGGGACGGTCGCCGGACTCCTCAAAGTGTTTCTGCATCGCGGAATCAATGGACTCCTGCATCGCTTCGCCAAGCACGGACTTTCCGAACATCTTTTTCATGAGCGCTGCCGGGGCCTTGCCCTTGCGGAAGCCCTTCATCTGAAAGTCCTTGCGGGCCTCCTCGAGCTTTGCGCCTACTCGTGTTTCGAGCTCGGAAGCCGGAACAGTGATCGAGTAACCCCGCTTCAGTCCTTCGTTCAGGGTCTGGGTGACCTGCATATTGTTTTCCTTGCCTTGTTCTCTGGTGCGGGCGGAGGGACTTGAACCCCCACGCCTCTCGGCGCCAGAACCTAAATCTGGTGCGTCTGCCAATTCCGCCACGCCCGCGGCACCGGCCAGGGCGCACCCGTGGCCGAATTGCCGCCGGTCTCTAGCAGAGGTCCAGACTGCGTGCGAGCAAAAAATGCGTTTGCCGCAATTGCCGGGCGCTTGCGAGCCTGCCCACAGTTTAATCGGTTTGCATATTTATTGAACATATGACCAAATAAAATGCCGGTTGGGTCGCTGACAGGCCCGTGGGGCCATTGAATCCGCGTCTGCATGTTGATTTGTCCGGCTTGACCAAGGTTCAATTGAATTGCGAACACACGTTGGGGGACCCGCTGCATGAAAAAAATTGAGGCCATAATAAAGCCGTTCAAGCTTGATGAGGTCAAAGAGGCACTTCAGGAAGTCGGGATCCAGGGACTCAGTGTTACCGAAGCCAAGGGCTTTGGCCGTCAGAAAGGCCATACCGAACTGTACCGTGGCGCCGAGTATGTCGTGGACTTTCTCCCCAAGGTCAAAATCGAGGTGGTTCTGTCCGACGACATGGTCGAAGCGGCGATTGAGGCGATCATTTCCGCGGCCAAGACCGGAAAAATCGGCGACGGAAAGATCTTTGTCTCACCGGTCGAGCAGGCGATCAGAATTCGTACCGGCGAATACGGAACGGACGCACTCTAGCGCCCCTACCCCAGGTTACGGCCCTGATCCCGCACGGAAATCCCTCTTCAAGCCATTCTAATCACGAGGAAAACAAATGAGCGACCTAAAATCAGTCCTGAAAGCTCTGAAGGAGGACGACATTGCTTACGTCGATCTGCGGTTCACGGATCCCCGCGGAAAACTTCAGCATGTGTCGCTGATTGCAGAACTCGTCGACGAGGATCTGTTCGAAGAAGGCTTCATGTTTGACGGTTCATCGATCGCCGGCTGGAAATCGATCGAACAGTCGGACATGAAACTGATCCTCGACCCGACTTCGGCCTATGTCGATCCGTTCTATGCCGAAAAGACCCTCTGCATTCACTGTTCGGTTGTCGAACCGGATACCGGCGAGCCCTATTCCCGCGACCCGCGCGGCACGGCGGAAAAGGCAGAGGCCTACCTGATCTCGTCCGGTATCGGCGATGCCAGCTACTGGGGACCGGAAGCAGAGTTCTTCCTGTTCGACAACGTACGTTTTGCCAATACAATGAATAAGGTAGGCTACGAGGTTGATGCGATGGACGCGTCCTGGAACACGGACACGGAATACGAGATGGGCAATACCGGGCACCGTCCCGGCGTGAAGGGCGGCTACTTCCCGGTGCCGCCAGTGGATTCCGCCCAGGACATCCGTTCCGAAATGCTCTCCACCATGAAGCGCATCGGCATGAAGGTGGACAAACATCACCATGAGGTTGCTTCGGCGCAGCACGAACTCGGTCTGGTCTTCGGCACACTGACCAAGCAGGCCGATGAGATCCTGAAATACAAGTACGTTGTGCAGAACGTCGCGCATGCCTATGGAAAGACGGCGACTTTCATGCCCAAGCCCTATGCCGGAGACAACGGGTCGGGCATGCATGTGAACATGTCGATCTACAAGGACGGCAAGCCGCTCTTCGCCGGCGACAAATATGCCGACCTTTCGGACGAAGCGCTCTACTTCATTGGCGGAATTCTCAAGCATGCCAAGACGTTGAATGCCTTTACCAACCCTTCGACCAACAGCTACAAGCGGTTGATCCCCGGGTTTGAAGCACCGGTTCTTCGGGCCTATTCCGCCAGCAACCGCTCCGGGTGCGTGCGCATTCCGTGGACGGAAAATCCGAAGGCGAAGCGGGTCGAAGCCCGGTTCCCCGATCCGGTGGCGAACCCCTATCTGTGTTTCGCCGCGCTGCTGATGGCCGGCATCGACGGGATAAAGAACAAGATCCATCCGGGCGAAGCTTCCGACAAGGATCTCTACGACCTCCCGCCGGAAGAACTGGCAGAGATTCCAACGGTTTGCGGGTCGCTGCGTGAGGCGCTCGAGTGCCTGGCCGCGGATCACGACTTCCTGCTGGCCGGTGACGTTTTCACCAAGGATCAGATCGAAGGTTACATGGCGCTGAAGTGGCCGGAGGTGTATGCCTTCGAACACACGCCGCACCCTGTTGAGTACCAGATGTACTACTCGCTCTAAGCGGGCAGAACCTTAGCGAGTGCCGGACGGGCGGGTCTTCGGGCCCGCCCGTACGCTTTTTGGAACCGGCGTTAACCCGACGGCGCGCCGATACCCTACTCGTACCCTTCCGATACCCAAGTGATACCTACGGACTCCGCGAATCGCGGCAAAGGTTAACGCGCGCCGGTCAGGCGGCGTTGGCACATTGTGTAGCACAGCATCAGTTCCGTTCCGAAGCGGGATGGAAGCGTCCGAAGGCGGAGCCGGTCGGGACGCGGGAAGCGGCGCACCTGCGCCGCTGCCGTCTTTCGTCCGTGCCGTCGAAATGCTGGGCTGCCATGGTCCGCAAGAGGACAGCCTGCCCTGCAGCCAAACTCTGCCGGGTACCGCGCCGCCTCAGGGCTTGTTGGCAGGTGTGCCGTCCGGAGCGTCGGTGGCGGAAAGGGTCGTCTCTTCGCTGTATTCATCGGGTGTCGTGGTGAACACGCCGGTTTCGGGTGTCGAGGTTCGGGTCGGCGAAATGGAGACGAATTCGGTCTTGTCCCGGCCGCGCACCGCCGAGCGGCGCCGGATACGCCAGATCCCGTAGGCGATGATCAGGACGTGCGCGACGATGGTGGTGTAGAACAGCCCCGACGACCCTGCCGCCGACATCAGCGCACCGGCGATCAGCGGGCCGACGATCGAGCCGATTCCCAGCACCAGCAGCAGCCCGCCGGAAACCTGGATGTAGGTGCCCGGCTCGGCATGGTCGTTGGCATGGGCGACGATGACCGGATACATGGAAAAGATCGCCGCCCCGAAAATCGACGCCAGCACCAGGTTCACAAGCTGTGATTCGGGATGGACGACGATGAACGCGAGATCGGCGCAGATGCCGATGAAGGCGATTCCGAGCAGGACCTTGCGCCGGTCCATGCGGTCCGAAAGCTGACCAACCGGAATTTGTGCAATGGCACCGGCCATCACCGGAATGGAGGAAAACAGCGCGATGGCGGTCAGGGTCAGACCGACCTCGCTGCCATAGACTGCGGCGAGCGTGCCGAAGGCGCTGTTGGAGATGCCGACGAGGAAAACCGCGACGACTGCCAGCGGGGAATTAAGCCAAAGCGCCCGGATGTTGAGATTGACCTGCACCAGCGGTCGCGGCGTTGAGGTCGACGAAATCGCCGTCGGCACCATTGCCAGCGAATAGAAGATCGCGCCGACGACAAAGAACAGAAACCCCTCGGTCCCTCCGGCGATCAGTGTCAGCTGCCCGGCGGTGCTGGCCCCGAGGTTGATCATCGTATAGATGCCGAAAATCCGGCCGCGGGATTCCGGCTCGACCCGTTCGCTCAGCCAGCTTTCGACGATCATCGCCGCACCGGCGAAACAGAAGCCGCAGATCGCCCGCAGCGGAATCCATGCCCAGGGGGTGATGAAAATCAGCGAAGCGAGGATTGTGACCGAGGCAAAGGCGCAGAGCGCTGCGAAGGTGCGGATGTGGCCGACCCTGCCGACCGTGCGCGGGGTAATGACACAGCCCGAAACGTAGCCGACCGCCCAGCCGGTTCCCAACAGGCCGAGCGACAGGGCCGAGAACCCCTCCGCGGTGCCGCGCACCGGCAGGATGAGCCCGTTGATGCCCCCGGCGAACAGCAGGAATGCCGTGCCCAGCAGCAGGGCGCTCAAAGGCCATATCTGACGTATCATGTCCCGAATTCCTTGCGGCCAGGAGTCTGCAGCCGATTTTTCGCAGCTTTTCCCGGACTGTTCCAAAGAAGAAAGACCGGTTCAAGGATTCGGCGGTCAAAAGTGTGACCTGTATCAAATTCGTCCCAAGAGACGTGTGACGAACTCGGGAACCACCTGCGTCGCACGCCCGGCGAGGTGATGGTCGAACTCCCACGACGCACCGTAGATCTCGAGATTGACCAGCCAGGTCTCGATTCCTGCTGCCCTGGCCAACCCGGCGAATCCCGCGGCGGGATACACGGTGCCGGAGGTGCCGATCGCGGCAAAGACATCGGCACTCACAAGAGCCTCTTCGATCTGTTCCATGCCGTAGGGAGTTTCACCGAACCAGACGACGTCGGGCCGGAGCCCGCCCGCGCGTCCGCAGGCCCGGCAGATATCCGCGGTGGAGAGATCGCTGCGGCACGGGGCCAAGCCACCGCAGTGGGCGCACAGCGACTGCAGCAGCTCACCGTGCATATGGTGGACACGCCGGGTTCCGGCCCGTTCGTGCAGGTCGTCGATGTTCTGGGTGCAGAGCCAGAACCCGCCGCCGGCCCGGATCAGCGCCTGTTCGAGCCGGGTCAGCGCCCGGTGCGCGTCATTGGCTTCGGCCGTCAGCAGGTCCCGGCGCCGGGCGTTGTAAAAGGCGTGGACCTGATCGGGATCGGCGGCGAAACCCTCCGGGGTGGCCAGTTTCATCGGATCGAAGGTTGCCCAGAACCCCTTCGGATCGCGAAACGTCCCGGCGCCGCTCTCGGCAGAAATGCCGGCGCCGGTGAGAATGAAGACCTTCATGACCGCTCCCCGCCGGGGATGCAGGCGCTGCAGCACGGTGTTCAGGCGCCTGCGAACCGCCCTGCCCCCGGAAAGTATGGGTCAGGTCGGGACAATTTTCAATAAAATCACCCGGTGTGACGGGCGCAAACCCCCTTTGCGACAGTGTGCAAACAAGATATGGATGAAACGGAGCAGTCCGGCGCTATCCTTGGCGCATGGCAAGAGAAAGAAAAGAGGCCCAACATGGTCCATGCAGCCGATCTTTTCGGTTCCGATGCCGCATCACTCGCCTATGACGCCTCGGCGATCGAAGTTCTTGAGGGTCTGGAACCGGTCCGAAAGCGGCCGGGCATGTATATTGGCGGCACCGACGAGCGTGCATTGCACCATCTGGTGGCGGAAGTTCTCGACAACTCGATGGACGAGGCGGTGGCGGGCCACGCGTCGCGCATCGAAGTGGAGCTTCATGCGGATTATTCGGTGACGATCCGCGACAACGGCCGCGGCATGCCGGTCGACCCGCATCCCCGATTTCCGGACAAGTCGGCGCTGGAAGTGGTGCTCTGCACGCTGCATGCGGGCGGCAAGTTTGGCGGCAAGGCCTACCAGACCTCAGGCGGTCTGCACGGGGTCGGGATTTCCGTGGTCAACGCGCTCAGCGATCATGTCTGCGTGGAAGTTGCGCGTGAGCGTCAACTTTACCGGCAGGAGTTTTCCCGCGGCATTCCGCTCGGACCGATTCAGAAGATCGGCGCGGTGCCGAACCGGCGCGGAACCTCGACCACCTTCCATCCGGACGCGGAGATTTTTGGCGCCTCCGCCCGGTTCAAACCGGCGCGGCTGCTGAAGATGGTGCGCTCCAAGGCCTATCTGTTTTCCGGGGTCGAGATCCGCTGGAAATGCGATCCGTCCTGCATTCCGCCCAAGGACGATACGCCCGAATCCGCGACGTTCCATTTTCCGGGCGGTCTGGCCGACTATCTGGCCGAGCGGCTGGAGGGGGCGCAGTGCTATTCGGATACGCCGTTCGCGGGCAAGGTCGAGTTCAGCGAGCGGTTCGGCCCGGATGCAGTCGGGTCGGTCGAATGGGCGGTGAACTGGACGCCGCAGCGCGACGCGTTCATATCCTCCTACTGCAACACGGTGCCGACACCCGAGGGCGGCACCCATGAACAGGGCTTCTGGGCGGCGATCCTGAAGGGCATCCGCGCCTATGGTGAGTTGACCAACAACCGCAAGGCCGGCCAGATCACCCGCGAAGACGTGATGGGCGGCGGAACGGCGATGATTTCGGTGTTCATTCGCGAACCGGAATTCGTCGGCCAGACCAAGGACCGGCTGGCGACCACCGAAGCGGCAAGGTTCGTCGAGGGCGCGGTGCGCGACCGGTTCGACAACTGGCTGGCGGCGGACACGAAATCGGCGGGAGCGATCCTCGACTATCTGGTGCTGAAGGCCGAGGAGCGGGCGAAGCGGCGGGCCGAGAAGGAAACCCAGCGCAAGACGGCGGTGAAGAAGCTGCGTCTGCCGGGCAAGCTCGCCGACTGTTCCGGGGCGACGCGGGACGGGTCGGAACTGTTCCTGGTCGAGGGCGACAGCGCCGGCGGATCGGCCAAGCAGGCGCGCGACCGCAAGACCCAGGCAGTGCTGCCGCTGCGCGGAAAGATCCTCAACGTGCTGGGCGCGGCATCGTCGAAAATGTCGGCCAACCAGGAGTTGACGGATCTCTGCCAGGCGATGGGGGTGCAGACCGGATCGCGGTTCGACCTTGCCGACCTGCGCTATGAAAAGATCGTCATCATGACCGATGCCGATGTCGACGGGGCGCATATCGCCACGCTGCTGATGACGTTTTTCTTCACCCAGATGCGGCCGCTGATCGACCGCGGGCATCTCTACCTCGCGGCGCCGCCGCTCTACCGGCTGACCCAGGGGGCGAAATCGGTCTACGTGCAGAACGACGCCGAGAAGGATGCGCTTATGGAAAAGGGCATTGGCGGGCGCGGCAAGATCGAGGTGTCGCGGTTCAAGGGCCTGGGCGAGATGATGCCGAAGCAGCTCAAGGAAACCACCATGGATCCGGCCTCGCGCACGCTGATCCGGGTGACGGTGGCCGATGACGAGGGCGAGACTGCGGGGCTGGTGGAACGGCTGATGGGCAAGAAGCCCGAACTGCGGTTCCAGTACATCCAGGACAACGCGCAGTTCGCCGAAGATTTGGACGTCTGATCGGCGGCGTTGGCGACGCGTCTGCTCGGGCGTGTCGTGATCCGGGTGCCACGCCCCTGATGCGGGAATGACTGCGGCGTTTCGGACCGGGCCGGTCGGGGCTCAGTCAGGCAGGGGCTCGCCGGACCACGGGCAGAAGTTCCAGGAGGCTTTGGCCGGCATGTCATTCGGGCAGTATCGCGGCCAGTAGAGTGCGTCCAGCGGGAACGGAAGGGAAAGCAGGACCGGGTCGCCGCTGACGGAGATCATGTCGATCACCAGGCTGCCGCGTTCCCAGGGATCGGCCAGCCGTGCGCCGGTATCCTGCGCGTCATTGAGGACGAACATGTGCAGATTTTCTCCCATCTCTCCCACCGACGCGGCAAAACCAGGCCCGACCGCGGCAAGCATTTCTTCAAGCTCGGGAGAGACATCCCCGGTGAGGGCTACGTTCTTCAGGCTGTCATCCGCAAAATAGACCGAAACCCGAAGGCTCCCGGCGATTTCATCCCGGGAGAGGTATTCCATCACACCGGAGGGCGTAAAGGCTCCCTGGGCAACCGCGAGAAGCGAGGTTCCGGCAAACACCTCCATGGTCTGTTCGATTTCCCGTTCGGACAGGCCGCCGTCCTGAATGAAGTTGACCGCCCAGAATTCGGGCGGAAGCCACATCGCGACGACCAGTTCGCCGGGTGCGGTGCCCTCCGGGGTGAGATTGAGTTCACCGAGGAGCTGTCCGAAATCGACCTCCTCCGGCGCTTTTTTTTCGAGTGCAACGGAAGTTGCCGGAACAGACAGCAGTATCAGCGCAAACAGTAATCTCAGCATCCGTCCGTCCCCCAAATATTCAGAAGCAGTTCTTGCGTTCTGACCATATCAGAAAAACGGGGGAGCGCCGGAGAATTATGCGCTCCCTGCGGGCAGGCGTTTCCGGCATCCGATCGACCGTCAGGCCACCCCCCGCGGCAGCAAGGAGCGGGTTGCGTGGCGGCGACGGTCCTCGACCCGGAACCAAAGCGAAACCACGACCAGATTCGGCACCCACGCCGTCCAGGCGATTACCGGATACCAGACGTCGAAGTCCTGTCCGGTGAGGAGAACGAGCGGGATCTGCAGGCGCAGGGTCACGGCGGCGAAGGTGAGTGCGGCGGAGCGGATCATCCAGCGCCGGTGCCGGTCGAAGTCACGGCTGCGGGCTGCGGCCACGCCAAGGGCGGTGGTGCCGATCCAGACCGGCGCAAGCAGACCGAAGCCCCAGACCGAAACCGGATCGACCGCATTCAGTGCCAACAGAAAGCCGCTGATCCCGCCAAACAGAACCGCAACCGCATAGCCCCGGCCCATCCAGCGGTGCAGGACGCGGCGGCGGGTGCGCAGGCGTTTCCAGAACTGAAACGGCATCAGCGCCAGCGCCGAGACCGAGGCGACGATATGGCAGACGAGAATGATCCTGCGGTCCGGCAGAAGATGTACCATGCCCTGAAACGCCTCCGGCCCGCCCCATGTCAGCAGACCGAGGGAAAAGGCGGAGAGTCCGAGACACAGAAACCAGAAGGCCCCCCTGCCGGTCGACTGAAGAATGGTCATGCGCGGCCCCTTTGCTTGACAGTGTAAAGTTTGCGCAGGATAGCGCAAATCTTGACACCGTCAAGTTTTCTGTGCCAGGTGGATAAATGGCTGAAAACTCACATCATCACGGCGATTTGCGCAATGCGCTGATAGATTCGGCGCTCGCCCTGCTGACCGAAGGCGGGCGCGAGTCACTGACGCTGCGGCGGGCGGCGGCGCGGGCGGGCGTGTCACATGCAGCCCCGGCGCACCATTTTGACGGCCTGGAGGGGCTGCTGCACGCCGTGGCGGCGCGGGGCTTTCAGGTATTTTCCGATCTGATGCGGCAGGAGCGGGCTGCCCGGCCGGCAGATGCGCAGAACCAGCTGCTCGGGATAACCAACGGGTATCTGCGTTTCGCGGCGGAGCATGAGGCGCTGTTCAACCTGATCTTCTCCGAACCGATGAAAAACAGCGGTGACGCGGATCTGATTGCCGCTTCGAACGAGGCGTTTCAGATCCTGTCGGAGACCTGCGCGCTGTTCGAACCCGATCCGGCCGGACCGTTCGTCAATGAAATCCGTGTCTGGTCGACGGTGCACGGATACGCGATCCTGCGGCAGTTCGACCGGCTGCGGGCAACGCCGGACAGCGCCGTGGTGCCGGTGGATCTGGTGCTGCCGCGACTGGTGCCCCGGCAGCGGGACTGAGCCGGACGGCGGCGCGGACGCGCACCCCGAAGACTTCGGAGAGCGCGCACGCATTGTATCAGGCCTTGGCGTCGTTGACCTCGCTCACCGCCATTCCGGTCAGTTTGGCATTGGCGGCTTTTTCCATGTCGAGGATCTGCGTCAGCATGTCATGCGCCTCGGTATTGCCCAACACCTTTGCCCATTCGCGCAGCGTGCCGTAGCGGGCGATCTCGTAGTGCTCCACTGCCTGGCAGGCCGCGATCAGCGCGGCATCGAGGGCGGCTCCGGACGCCTCCTTCATGATCCCTTCGGTCTCCTTTACCAGCCCCTCGATCGCATCGCACTTTTCGCCCTCGGCCTTTTCACCGATCGACCTGAATACCTTGTCGAGGAGTTTGATCTGCTCTTTGGTTTCGTCGAGATGATGATCGAGGGCGGCCTTGAGGTCGCTGCTGCCGGCGGCCTTTGAAACCTTCGGCAGAGCCTTGGTCAGGGCGTTCTCGGCGAAATAGATGTCTTTCAGGGTGTGGTGGAATGCTTCGGCAAGCGTCTTCATGGCCGTCTCCTGGCTTTGTTGCGGGATGGTGCGGGGCGTCTCTTTCGCCCCTGCCCGTGTCCCCAACGGCGCGGCGCGCGATTGGTTCCGGGCGGTCGCGGTGAGCGGATGCCGGTTCGGCTGCGCCCGGCGAAGTCCCGCCGAGCCGGTGCGGCATGGAACAGCCGGAGCCGTCCTGCGTTGAAAGGACATTGGCAACATCATGGAGGACACCATGCAGGAAGCTGACATACTTTCGGAAACCGGCAGTCTCATCAGTTCGGGCGACGTGAACGGAACCCGCGTCTTCGGGCGCAATGCCGATCACATCGGCACCATCGACCACCTGATGATCGACCGGGAGACCGGCAAGGTCGCCTATGCGGTCATGACCTTCGGCGGACTTTTCGGCATTGGCCAGGACAGCTATCCGATCCCGTGGTCGAAGCTGTCCTATGACGTTTCGCTTGACGGTTACCGGACCGACATCGACCCGGATCAGGTGCGGGCCGCGCCGGTGCGTCCAGACACGTGGGACCGGCGCTGGGAGAAGAGCACCTACGACCATTACGGGGTGCTGCCCTACTGGATGTAGGCCGGTCCGGCCCGTGGGGGCCAGTATGACCGAAGGCCGGCCCGGCGGTATCCCACCGGGCCGGTCCATCCCCGCCGGTCAGTCACCCTTGTGTTCGGGAAGTCCGTCGTGCGGGGTCGAGGCATAGTCCTCGAGTTCCTCCTCGCTCATCGTATCGTACATTTCGCGGGACGCGCCCTGAAGTTCGGAGGGTTTGGTCTCGCCGCGTTTGGCCGACAGGGCGGCACCCGCGGCCCGCTGCTGGGCTTTGGACCGGGCAGGCATGTTCGCATCTCCTCTATCCCGTATTTGCGCAGGGTCTGCGGTTCGGAAACGCGTGGGCGTAGCGGATGGTTCCGCGTGCGTCAAACTTTCGCGCGACTGTGCCGGGGATCATCCCCCGGTTTCGTCCACTGCCGCTGCGATCTGCGCATCCGTCACCTGGCGCGGTTTGAGATCGCCGGCGAGCACCCGCAGCGACAGGCGGCAGAGCGCAGCATTCACCGGCGCCCGCAGACCGTGCAGCCGCGCGAGCAGGACGATCTCGCCGTTGAGGTAGTCGGTTTCGATTGACCCAGCGTCGCGCACCAGGCTCTGCAGCGATGACGAACCGATGCGTTCGACGCCGGGGATTTCGCCGTTCTCCATCACGGCGGCGCGGACCTCGGGATCGCGCTCCGGATCGCAGGCGATGCCCGCCGCCTCAAGCGCGGCCTCGGCCTCGGCAGCGGCCAGCCGGTACCAGGGTTTGGCCTGGTCCGAATCCACGGTGAGCGCACCGATGATGTTGTTGAGGTTGCCAAGCAGCTTTCGGTACTTGCTGGCCATGACGTCGGCGCGCGGCACCGCATGGAACTGGGCGGCGGTGATGCGTTTGCAGACCTCCAGCGCAGTATCATCGATTCCCTGCGGGAAACAGCCGATGTCGAACATGCCGAGATTGGGTGTGCCGAACCCGGCCACCATGCCCGGAGTGGTGTAGGTGGCGGGCATCATCACCGTCACACCATAGGTCCGGGCGAAGTGGCGCAGGGCCGCGCGTTCGTTGGCGACGCCGTTCTGAAAGCAGAACACCGGCAGACCGGTCGGGGCGACAGCGCGCAACCGGTTGAGCGCGGCTTCGGTGTCCTGGCCCTTCATGGTCAGAAACACCACGTCATCGCCGGTAAATCCGATCTCCTCCGGGCCGGAGAACACCGGGAAACGGGCATGTTCGACCAAACCAGGACGGCGCAGTTCGAGACCGTTTGCCTCCATCGCGGCAAGCTGTGCGCCGCGGGCGATGCCGACGACCTGCTCTCCCGCGCAATGAAGCCGGGCTGCGAGAACGCCGCCGATCGCACCAATACCGTAGACTACGAATCGCATGTTTTGCCTCAGTGTTTCTGCGCCCGCGCGAAGCCTGCGCGCTCCGGGCCGCTTTTTCGATGCCGGTCCTGTCGGACCCGCCCGCTGAAATGAAACTCGCCGGTACCGGACCGGCGGCGCAGGGTTGCATGAACCGGGTCAGTCTGGCGGCATCGGCCGGATTTGTCCAACACTCAGGTGCGGTTCCCAGGACGGCGCCGAACCGTCGCCCGGTCAGTGGCCGCCGGATGCGCGCCAGCCGGCGGCGACGGCTTCGTTCTCATCGCAGAACCAGGCCTCGCCCTTCGACGTGTCGATCCGGGTCCGGCCATAGTATTTCGACCAGGGCGTGTGGTAGATGCGGTCGCCGCCGGCGCTGATGTTGCCCTTGATCGGACAGCCCGCGCGCGGGGATTCACCGGCGGCGCGGGCCCATCTGTTGTCGCGGTATTCCCAGGCGGTCATGGTCTGCTGCTGCCAGATGCCGGTTCCGGCGGCGCGGGCGCGGGCCTCGCCTTCAATGTAATCGTCGCTGTATTCGAGATAGGCCCAGGCCAGCCCTTCGGCGACCAGGGTTTCGCCCAGATCGATGCCGTCCGCGCGGCAGACGGCAATGATTCGACCGTAGGCGTCGCGTTCCCGTCCCTCGCAGGTGACGGTTTTTCCAGCAGTCAGGTTCGCAAGGCGATCCGCGGCCTGGCTGCCGCAGTTCCATTCCCCGCCGCGCCGTGTGGCGCATGTCTGCGCCAGTTCCGGCGCATCGATGCCGTGCAGACGGATGCGCACCAGGCCGATGTCGAACGTATCGCCGTCCTTGATGTCGGCGGGCCCGCTGATTTCGGCACGGGCTGCGGTGGCGGACAAACCGATGCTGGCACCGACGGCCACGGCCGCGATGCAGGTCAGAAATCGTCTCACGCCTGTAACCCTCATTCCCGATGTAATGCCGATGAGATCGCCAAGATAGGGTTAACCGTATCCCGTCGAAAGCGCAAAACCCCCGGCTGCGCCGAAGGCGTGGCCGCTCAAGAGATTGTGACGCAGCGGCGTCACCTGCACAATCTCCGGTAAAATCTGCGCGGGCGGCTGCCGCAGCAACTGGCAGGCCGGTTGCACAGGTTCTACACTCTGCCACATGATGCTGATACGGGATCGCCTGATGTTGAGATACGCCATTCACCTGTTCGTGCTGCTGACAGGCGCCCTGCCCGCAATGACGCCACTTGCGGCGCAGACGCTGCCGGTGCCACTTGCCGGCGCAGAGGAAATACCTTTTGAGGAATGGAGTGCGATGTCGGCCGGACGGACGCTGGTCTACCGCATCGACGGCGAGGTCTGGGCGCTGGAATACTACTATCCGGGCACCAACCGGGTGGCGCTGCAGCTCAATGACGGCAAATGCCTGCAGGGAACCTGGGATTATTCGGCACCGTATTACTGTTTCCACTGGGAGGCACAGGGGACCGCCTGTTTCCGGCACACCCGGCGGGACGGGGAAATTCTGGTCATGGAATCGGGAAGCGGCAACGGCACTGCAGCGGTTCAGCACATGTCGGCGGTGACCGACATACCTCTGAGTTGCGGGCCAGATCTGACCAGCTGAACGGACCACGGATTGTTGACGGGGGCGGTATCCGGCGCCGGCGGTCGGGTGTAGACCCCTGGCGGCGGAACCACCGCCAGGGGCCGGACCTGGCGGTGAAACGGTGCGGAGCGGTCGGCGGCGTCAGTCGTCGCGGTGAACGCGTTCCTTGCGCTCATGCCGTTCCTGCGCCTCAAGGCTCAGGGTGGCGATCGGTCGGGCTTCGAGGCGCTTGAGGGAAATCGGCTCGCCGGTATCTTCGCAGTATCCGTAGGTGCCGCTCTCGATCCGGCGCAGGGCGGCGTCGATCTTGGCGACAACCTTGCGTTCGCGGTCACGGGTGCGCAGTTCGAGCGCCCGGTCTGTTTCCTCGCTGGCGCGGTCGGCGATGTCGGGAATGTTGCGCGTCCCTTCCTGCATCTGTTCGATCGTTCCACGGCTCTCGGCAAGAATTGAGTATTTCCACTCCAGAAGCTTGGCGCGGAAGTATTCCTGCTGACGAGAATTCATGAACGGTTCGTCCTCGCTCGGCTGGTAATTCCGTTCGAACTTGACTTCGGCCTTCATCTTGCACCTTTTATGCTGTCCCGAACGGCACCTCCGGTGCCGTCATTCCGGCATAACCCAGTAAGCCATCCGCATTTTCGTGACCTCCGATATAGGGAAAATCCCGGCTTGTCACCACCAAGTTATGTGATCTTGCTTAAGGCCCGGGCATTGGTAGTGTGGCGTCAGGTTCGCGCAGCAAGAAACGGAAAAGACGATGAAATTTGAGGGCAGCGCAGAGTATGTCGCGACCCCTG
The DNA here is from genome assembly GCA_030432315.1 of Alphaproteobacteria bacterium. GTDB lineage: Bacteria > Pseudomonadota > Alphaproteobacteria > Rhodobacterales > Rhodobacteraceae > Amaricoccus. The sequence goes on from JAUIHM010000032.1 coordinate 25,951, forward strand.
ACCTGAAGGTCGCGGTGAACGCCGCAATCACTCTTGAGCGACCACTGCTGGTCAAGGGCGAACCTGGCACGGGAAAAACCGAACTGGCGCGGCAGATCGCCTCAAGTCTGGGCCTGCCACTTCTCGAATGGAATGTAAAATCGACGACACGGGCGGCGCAGGGGCTTTACGAATACGATGCGGTCAGCCGGCTGCGGGACAGCCAGCTGGGCGACCCGCGGGTGCAGGAGGTGGGCAATTACATCCGGCGCGGACCGGTGTGGCAGGCATTCACTGCGACCGGCAAGGTGGTTCTGCTGATCGACGAGATCGACAAGGCCGACATCGAGTTCCCGAACGACCTGCTTCAGGAACTCGACCGGATGGAGTTCTTCGTCTATGAGACCGGAGAAACGGTTCGGGCAACGCACCGCCCCATCGTCATCATAACCTCGAACAACGAGAAGGAACTGCCGGATGCATTCCTGCGACGCTGCTTCTTTCACTACATCCGCTTTCCCGACGCGGAAACGCTGCAGCGGATCGTCGACGTGCATTTTCCGGGCATCGCCCCGCGGCTGGTGCATACCGCGCTGACCCAGTTCTTCGAGATTCGCGAAACGCCCGGACTGAAGAAGAAACCGTCGACGTCCGAAGTGCTCGACTGGCTGAAACTTCTGCTGGCCGAAGGGATGCAACCTGAGGATTTGCGGCAACACCCGACGCAGCTTCTGCCGAAAATGCATGGCGCACTGCTGAAAAACGAGCAGGATGTTCATCTGTTTGAGCGATTGGCTTTCATTGCGCGGAGAGACCGTTGACAGCTACATGTGCTTTAGATGATGACACCGGCCGGATTTTGTGTGATGGTGCAGTGCAGCATGAATTGGACCCGATCAGCCATGAAACAGCAAACACCCTGGAAAACCGCGTCGGACTGGATGCAGCTCGGCAAATACGTCACGGAAATGAACCTGGCGGCGGCTCAGGTGATCTCGCGGCGGGTTATCCAGATGTCACAGGGGTCCATGAGCGCACCGGAAGTGATGGGGATGATTCTCGAAAAGAGCACCGCGTTCGCTGCGGCGGGGGAAAAGGCGGCGGTCGCGGCCGCCGGCGGATCGGACCCGGTCGGCATTGCCACCGCGGCGATACGGCCGCTGCATACCAAGGCACGCTCGAACGCGCGGCGGTCGCGCGGCTAGCTGCGACCGCGCCGTCGGCTCCCGAAAGGGTCGCCGCATGACCGGGATCAGGGAAATCACACCGGCAGACGAACCGGCGTGGCGCGACCTTTGGCGGGCCTATCTGGCGTTTTATGACACCGAACTGCCGGAAGAGGTCTATCGCAGCAGTTTTTCCCGGCTGACCGATCCCGGTGTGGCGGATTACAGCGGATTTTTGGCCGAGCGCGACGGGGTTCCGATCGGCCTTGCCCATGTGATCCGCCACAAGCACGGCTGGCAGATTGCCGACACCTGTTACCTGCAGGATCTTTACGTCGTTCCGGAGGCCCGGGGCACCGGCGCAGGACGGGCGCTGATCGAGGCGGTCTATACCGCCGCAGACGCCGCGGGAACACCGCGCGTCTACTGGCTGACCCAGGAATTCAACACCGGGGCGCGGCAGCTCTATGACCGGATCGCCAGTGTCACCCCGTTCATCGTCTACCGTCGCTGAGGCCGCATGCCATGCTGAGACCCGTCCTGTGTCTGCTGACCGCCCTCACCGTCGCCGGATGCACCCGTCCCGGCGGTGAGGACGGCATATCCAGCATCCGGTTCGGCTCCGGTGCCCGGGAAGTGGGTCTTGCGCGGTCCAACAGGGATCTTGCCGCCGATTTCGTCGAACTGACCTTCGGCCTCGAAAGCGGCGAGACGCTCGACGGGCTGCTGCGGTATGAGGGACCGGTGCGGGTTTATCTGCGCAGCCCCGGGCTAGCGGCCTACCGACGCGATCTCGAAGCGCTGCTCGAACGGCTGCGGGTTGAGGCCGGCATCGACATCGCTGAGACCCGCGATCCGAAGCAGGCACAGATCGCCATCGAGGCCGTGCCCTCGGACCAGATCGGGAAGGCCTTCCCCACCGCGGCCTGTTTCATCGTGCCGGGGCAGACCAGCTGGCAGGATTTTCTGCGCGGGCGGCCGAAAAGCCGGCTGCGCTGGGGAGACCAGCAGACACTGACCCATTCGGTGATTTTCCTGCCGCTCGACACCACGCCGCAGGACGTGCGCGACTGTCTCAACGAGGAGATCACCCAGGCCCTCGGTCCGGCAAACGACCTCTACCGGCTGCCGGATTCGGTCTGGAACGACGACAATTTCCACGGCGCGGTGACGGTTTTCGACATGACGATCCTGCGTGCCCTCTACCAGCCGGAGTTCCACAGCGGCATGGGCCGGGACGAGGCCGGCACGACGGCGCTGAAGGTGCTGAACCGGGAGAATCCGAAGGGACGCTCGGTCCCCAGCCGTCGCCGCCAGCCGGAATCCCAGGCCTGGGGCAGTGCGATCGAAGTGGCGCTGTCGCGCAGCTACCAGCGCAACCGCCGGCTCGACGGCGCGCGGATCGCCACGGAAATCGCGGCGGAGATGCAGCCCGTTGACCACCGGCTCGGCGTCTCCCTGCTGACGCTCGGTCGGCTGAGCCTGCGCGACGATCCGGCACGGGCGGCGGAGTACTTTTCCGAAGCCTACCGCGGGTTCCGCCGGGAATTCGGCGTCAACGACGTGCGCACCGCCCAGGCAGGGGTGCACGTTGCAGCGCTGGCCCTCAATTCCGGGCAGTACGATCTCGCGATCACCCTTGCCGACAGGCACGTGCCCGGGGCGATCCAGGGGCAGAACGCGATCCTGATTGCCGGGCTGACGTCGATCAAGGCCGAAGCGCTGCTTGCCAAAGGCGATCTGAAGGAGGCACAGCGGACCCGGCTCGACAGTCTGCGCTGGGCGCGGTACGGGTTTGGGGATGTCAACGGCGACCTGGCCCGTGAACAGGCCCAGCTTGCGGCACTGACACGTTTTGAGAACCAGTAATCCAGCAACCGGGTGAAGCAACCGTGATTTTTCTGACAGCCATCGTCCTCGGCGCACTGTTTGGCTGGCGCCGGGCAGGCAGGCGGGGTGGCGACCGCCTCGACCGGCTGCAGTATGCCGCGGTCCACGCCATTGCCTTCGGGCTTGCCGCCGTCGCCCTTTCCATACTGCTGCAGCGGATCGGTGTGGTCTGAGGGCATGTTCACCGGGTTCTTTGAAGCGTTGCGCGCGGCAGGAATTCCGGTGACCCTGCGCGAGTATCTCGCCTTTCTCGAGGCGCTGGATGCGGACCTGGTTCTCTACGACACCGAAGGGTTCTACTTTCTCGCCCGCAGCGTTCTGGTGAAGGACGAGCGGCATCTCGACCGGTTCGACCAGGTGTTCGGCCAGGTGTTCTCCGGGCTGCAGTCCTTGACGCCCGAAGGTCTGGCGGAGGCGACCACCCTGCCCGAAGAATGGCTGCGCAGGCTGGCGGAGAAACATCTGACCGAGGCGGAACGCGCTGAAATCGCGGCAATTGGCGGGTTCGAGGCACTGATGAAAACGCTGGCGGAGCGTCTGCGCGAACAGCAGGAGCGCCACCAGGGCGGCAGCAGATGGATCGGCACCGCCGGCACCTCGCCGTTCGGGGCGTACGGCTACAATCCTGAAGGCGTGCGCATCGGCCAGACCGGGAGCCGGCACCGGCGGGCGGCCAAGGTCTGGGATCGCCGGGAGTTCCGCAACCTCGACGACAGCGTCGAGATCGGCACCCGCAACATCAAGGTTGCCCTGCGGCGACTGCGCCGCTGGGCGCGCGAAGGCGCGGCGGAAGAACTGGACCTGCGGGCGACCGTGCGCGCGACCGCCGAGCAGGGCTGGCTCGACGTCGTGACACGACCCGAGCGGCACAACGCGGTTCGGGTGCTGCTCTTTCTCGATGTGGGCGGCTCGATGGATCCGCATGTGAAGGTGGTGGAAGAGCTGTTTTCCGCCGCGCGGTCCGAGTTTCGCCACCTCGAATATTTCTACTTCCACAACTGCCTCTACGAGGGGGTGTGGCGAGACAACCGGCGGCGGCTGGAAGCACAGGTTCCGACAGATGAGATCCTGCGCACCTACGGGCCGGACTACCGGGTGATTTTTGTCGGCGACGCGTCGATGTCGCCCTATGAGATTGCCGCGCCGGGCGGGGCGAACGAGCACTGGAACGCCGAGAGCGGCGAGAGCTGGCTGCGCAGGCTGCTCGGCGTCTGGCCGCGTGCGGTCTGGATCAATCCGCTCGACAGGCTCTACTGGGACCATACGCCGTCGGTGGCGATGATCACCGACATCTTTGCCGGGCGGATGTATCCGATGACCCTCGCCGGGCTTGAGGCAGGAATGCGGGAACTGGCACGGTGAAACGGGCGCTGCGACAGCTTTGGCAGACCCATCGGCTGCTGCTGATCGCGTTTGTGGTCGCCTGTGCGCTGACGGTGGTCTTTGGCGGCCGGGCGCTGCTGCAGTTCGCCTGGTGGTCGGATCCGGCGCACCGCGATCAGGAGATCGCCGCCTGGATGACGCCGGGGTACATTTCGCACTCATGGAAGGTTCCCCCAGAAGTGGTTGGTGCCGCCATGGGGTTCGACGAAAAACCGCCGGGCCGGCCGCCCACCGTCGGCAAAGTCGCGGAAACCAACGGCGAAGATCCGGCCGCGCTGGCCGCGCGCATCGAGGCCGCGATTGCCGCATACCGTGCCGAAAACAGCCCGGTACAATGACGGAAACCTTTTTTAGTCTTGTCGCGGAACACGGTATTTGGGTGGTTCTGCTGTCGGCGTTTTTCTCCTGCCTCGCGGTGCCGGTTCCAACGGCAATCGTCATGCTGGCGGCCGGGGCGCTGGTCGAATCCGGTGAATTGGTCGGCTGGCAGGTACTGGCGGTGGCCTGGGGCGGCGCCGTCGCCGGCGACCAGACCGGCTTTCGCATCGGCAGGCTGGGGGACGCGCGGCTGAACCGCTACCTGACGCGCAATCCCGAACGGGCACGGATCTACGGCCGGGCACAGCGGACACTGCAGCGCTGGGGCGGACCCGGTGTGTTTTTCTCCACATGGCTGTTCGCGCCGCTCGGCCCCTGGGTGAACCTTGCGGCCGGGATAACCGGACTGAACTGGCTGCGGTTCACGCTCTGGGACATGGCCGGCGAAGCGATCTGGGTGACGTTCTACCTCGGCATGGGATACAGCTTTTCCGAATGGATCACCGAACTTGCCGTTATCCTGAGCAACTGGAGCGGTTTTTTGGCTTCCGGCGCCGTGGCGGTCGGCCTTGGGCTGATGCTGCGCCGGGCTCTGCGCCGCAAGGCCGCACGGCGCGGCGGCCCTGCGCCGCCCCGGTCCCCAGGATAACCATGGCGGGGATTTCCGGTGGGTTTCGCCGGCTTCTCCTGCCATGATCGCCCCGCTTCGACCTCCAGGATTGATCCGCATGCCCCGACGCCGTCCGCTCTCCCGACCGAAGAAAACCCGATGACCGGTCTCCTCGGCGGAATGGTGCGCGGCATCGGCATGACCGATGCAGTCTGGGAAAGGCACATGAACAAATGGAGCGGCTGGAGCCGTGCGCCCACCCTGCCGCTGATCGTGTTCGCGATATACTGGCGCGGCGCGCTGGGGCTCTGGTTCTGGCCGGTGCTGGCGGCGCTGCTGTTCTGGGTCTGGTTCAATCCGCGGGCATTTCCGGTGCCCCGCTCCACCGACAACTGGATGTCGCGGGCGGTCATGGGCGAGCGGATCTGGCTCAACCGCAGGGCCGTGCCGGTGCCGGACCATTACAGCCGCGCCCTGCCGGTGATCGTCGGCATTTCCACCGCCGGTCTGCCGCTGATCGCCATCGGCATTTGGGTACATCAGCCATGGCCGATGCTGGCCGGACTCGGTTTCAGCCTGCTCGGAAAGTTCTGGTTCCTCGACCGGATGGTCTGGCTCCATGATGACATGCAGGAGGCAGACCCCATATACAGGTCATGGTTACGCAGGGCCTGAGACCATGTTGCAGCTGACACCGATCCTGATTGCCATTGGCATGGCTCTGGTGATCTATCAGATCAACGTCTGGCGCACCTCAAAAGCGCTGGACGCGCAGTCGTCGCGGCTGCTCGACCGGGATTTGGTGCCGGTGCTCGACCGGCTGGCACGTACGCTCGATCTCGACCGGCTGCCGGTGCACATTTATGAGGTCGATCCGGTCAACGGACTGGCCGCGCCCGACGGGCGGATTTTCCTGACCCGGGGCTTCTACCAGAAATACCGCGCCGGCGAGATCAGCGCCGAGGAACTCGCGAGCGTCATTGCCCATGAACTGGGTCACGTCGCGCTGGGGCATTCGCGGCGGCGGATGGTGGACTTTTCCGGGCAGAACGCGATTCGTGTGGTGCTCGCCACCCTGCTCGGGCGGTTTCTGCCCGGCATCGGCATCGTTGTCGCCAATGCACTGACCGGACTTCTCGCCGCCCATCTGTCGCGCAGCGATGAATACGAGGCTGACGCCTGGGCGGCGGCACTGATGACCAAGGCGGGCATCGGCGTTGGTCCGCAGGTCAGTCTGCTGGAGAAGCTCGAGCGGCTGAGCGGCATGGCCGGGCGCCCGCCGGTGTGGATGGCGAGCCACCCGGCGACCGAAAGCCGGATCGCCGCAATCCGCAGACTCGACGCGGGCTGGAGCGCCCGGACCCACTGATCTGCATCTGTCCGTCCCGCTCACCGCAACCGGCCCCAGGGTTGCGCGCGGCGGAACGCGCGGCTTAGACTTGCAGGCAAACGGGATCAGGGGGGATACGCGGATGACCAGGGGTTTGATACGGGCGGCCTCCGGCGCGCTGATCGCGGCACTGTTTTTTGCCTTTCCGTCGTCGGCGCAGGAAACGGCTCCGCCAAGGGACGCAATCCTCATTCTTGATGCCTCCGGGTCGATGTGGGGACAGATTGACGGCGTCAACAAGATCGTCATCGCCAAAGACGTGGTCGAGGAACTGATCCTCGGTCTGCCCGCCGCCCAGCGGCTGGGCTTTGTCGCCTACGGGCACCGGCGCAAGGGCGACTGCGGCGACATCGAAACCCTGGCCGATGTCGGCGCCGACCGCGATGCGGTGATCGCCTCGCTGCGCGACCTGAGCCCGCGCGGCAAGACCCCACTGAGCCGTTCGGTCGAACACGCGGCGAAGGAACTCAACTATACCAGACAGGCGGCGTCGGTGATCCTCGTCTCGGACGGACTCGAGACCTGCGAAGCCGATCCCTGCGCGCTGGCGCGGGCGCTTGAGGAAAACGGACTGGATTTCACCGTGCATGTCGTAGGCTTCGACGTGACGGCGGAGGAACGGTCCGGACTGGCCTGCATCGCCAGGGAAACCGGCGGCAGGTTTGTTTCCGCCGACAATGCGGACGAACTGTCCGCCGCCCTGAACCAACTGACCCAGGTCGAGGAAGAGATACCGGTGCAGGCCGCGGCACCCGAACCGGAGGCGGAGCCGGTCGAGGTGGTGTCGGAGCCGGTCCCCTCCACCCTTTCCCTCAAGGCGACGATCCTGTCCGGCGGGCCGCTGATCCAGTCGGATCTGGCCTGGACGGTCACCCCCGCCGCTGGCGGCGCGCCGGTGTTTGGCGCCACGGATACCGGAGCGGCGACGCTGGAAATCCTGCCGGGCGACTACCTGGTCGAGGTGACCTGGAGCGGATGGCTGGACGGCAGCGAAACCAAGACCGGCCGTGCGGAATTCTCGGTGCGCAGCCAGCAGCCGAAGGTGGTGACGGTGCCGGTGGATCTGGATCTGCCGGTGACGCTCTCGGCCCCGGATCAGACCCCGGAGGGGGTCGGCTTCAACGTCACCTGGTCCGGCCCTGACGCGCTGGGCGCCTACGTCCACGTCAGCAGCATCGAGGACGGACCGCGCGACGCGATATATTTCTTCGCGACGCAGAAGGCCCGCGATGCCTGGGCCCGCGGCCGGGACCTGGCGGAGATCGACGCCGACGGCGACGGCGATTTCGACGGCGACGACCCCGCCACCTCCGCCGTCGGCGCGCCATCGGTGCCGGGCGAGTATGAGCTGCGCTACATTCTCGACACCCCGCGCCTGATCCTTTCCCGGCGACCGCTGACCGTGACCGACAGCGTCTACACGGTCACCGCCCCGGCCGAGGCGGATGCCGCGTCGCCGATCGAGATCGGCTTCACCGGGCCGCTGACCGAAGGAGATTTTGTGACGCTGATCGCCGCGGGCAGCGAAAAGGTGTTTGAAAACGGTGTCACCGCGCCGCTGGTCGAGGGTCGAACCGCGACCCTCACCG
>JAUIHM010000129.1 GCA_030432315.1 Alphaproteobacteria bacterium
CGGCGGCCAGCTTCTTTCGACCGGTCGGATTGATCCGCTCGCCAATGACGCAGAACGGCTGATCGAACCCGATGATGGCGGTCTTTGACTTCGATTCGACAATGGTACGGGTCATGCGGTTGCTGCCTCTGATTGACTGAATGCATACTCTGAATGCGCTGATTAGCCCAACCGCAGGCCACTGCCCACCCCCCGTGGTGCGGCTGCGTAAACAATGTTCCGAGCGGTTATCGGACGGCAGCAGCACCGACGACCGGATGCGGCGGAACTGCAGCGCCGGACCTGACTTCGCGGCTGACCCGCCAGACCAGAAACGCGCAGAGCACCCCGATGCCGGCGACGACATATCCGACAATCTCGAAATTCTCGATCGGACCCTGACCGCCTGGCTGATGCACGATCATGCCGGCACAGACCGCGCCGATGCCGCCGCCGACCTGGCGCAGCGATGCCGAAATGCTGAGATAGGCACCCCTGTCGGCCGGGCCGGGGATCATCGAGTTCAGGGCCTGAAACGGCACCATCCTGCCGGTCACGCCGGAGAGCATGACGATGTTGAGAATCATAACCGTCCAGAGTGGGACCACCGGCAGGTGCGTGACCGTAATCGCCATCGAAAAAGTCACCGCGGTTCCGATCAAAAAGATCCGGTATTTGTCGAACCGGTCCGAAAGCATGCCGACCGTAGGCATCACCACCAGCATCATCAGGCCGGTTGCCAGGAATATCAGAGGCAGTTCCTCATTGCGGATATGCACGTTGTTGACGAGAAACACGCTCAGAAACGGCACGATCATGAAGCCGCCGACCGAAAGCAGGGTGATTGCGGCAAATCCGGTGCGGTGCCGGGCGACGGAAACCATCTGAAGCAGCCGTCTCAGCGGCGGTTCGCTTGGGCTCCCGGCCCCGCGCGCCTCGTCTGACCGCATCACCAGCGCCACCGCGACCCAGACCGGCAGGGCAAACAGTACGATCGCGAAAAACGTCCAGTGCCAGTCATAATGCGCTGAAATCAGAAGGCCCATGGGAATGCCGAGCACCTGGGCCGCTGCAAACGACATCTGGACGAAACCCATTGCCCGGCCGCGTTGGTCGGGAAAAAACGTGTCCGCGACCGTGGTCATCACCAGCGCGCCGGCGACACCTCCAAAGGCTCCGGTGACGGTCCGCGCCAGCAGCAGCTGGGTCGAGTTGGTCGCCAGGCCGCAGAGCAGGGTGCCGATGATGAAGCCGGCAAAGCAGACCAGAACCACCCGTTTGCGGCGATATCGGTCGATGTAGCCCGCGGCAAGGATGCCTGCCGCCGCCGCGGCGAACGCGTAGGACGAGACGATCAGGCCAAACCGCTGCGTCGTCATTCCGAGAGACTTCATCAGAATGTCGCCGATGGGCGCAATGACCATGAAATCGGCCATGACCGCGAACTGCATCGCAACCAGGATTGCGAGGACCGACCACTGGTATCGGCTGAGCGGGGTGGCGGCTGGTTTCTTCATGTAGGCACTTTCTGACGGCGCTTGCGGGGCTGGGGTGCGGCAGTGATTTCGCAAAGCAACGGGAGCGTCAGTCATTGCTCCCGGACGGAAATTACAATAGGATCCTATGCAATATAAATAGGGTCCTATGCAACAGGAGTCTGCGTGGCCGACGACAAAATCTTCGAACGCCCGGGACATCTGATCATGCGGATGGCACGCCTGATTGCCCGTGACGCGGACAGCCGCCTGCGCGGGCACGGCATCGGCAGCGCTGCGTTTCCGGTGTTCGGCATGCTCTCCAAGGGCCGCGCCATGACCCAGGCCGATCTCGCCCGCGCAGCCAATGTCGAACAGCCGAGCATGGCGCAGTTGCTGGCGAAACTGGAGAAGCAGGGGTGGATCGAACGCAGTCCCGACCCGGAAGACCGCCGCCGCAGCCTCGTCTCGCTGACCGATGCGGGGCACGCCATGATGCCGGTCATCCGCGCCGCCCGCGAGGAAGGCATCGCCGTGTTTCTTGAGGGCATCCCGCCGGAGGACGTCGAGAGCCTTGTCTCAATCCTGAAGCGGATGATCGCCAACGGCGAGCCACGCAAATGCCGTTAACATTTCAGGCCTTCGGCCAAAACGTTGGTATCGGAAGGGTATCGTCCGGGTACCGGTTGGGTATCCGTCCGCCACATGGTTAACGGGCGGATTTCGGCGGTCTAGCTGCCTGTGGGCTCCCGCCAGCCGTCGCGGTCGATGAGTTTTTTTATCACATCGGTGGTAAATTCCGCCTCAAGCCGTGCCGATTCCGACGCAACGATTTCCGCCGCTTCGCCCTCGATCTCGTAGGGCTCCGCCCGTCGCCATTCCGCGAGATACGCATCCGCGTCCCGCGCGCCAACCTTCATCGCACAGCGGTCTATTGCCTGCTCAAACCGTTCGGAAAGCTGGACTTTTTCCGCCCTGCGCCCGGTGCCCACAATGACCTGGGCAGGAATGTCACGCCAGTAGACGACCGTAACCTTGGGCATGTCGAAACTCCTTGAACCGCACCGGACGCAGCGAACGCCCCGCCGTTAACCTGGCCCCAGTTATTTGTTGCTGCAACGGAGTTCCAGAGGTAATGTGCACCTGCAAAACTCATTGTCGGTATGGACCGGTGCATCATGATCAAGAACCCAAAGACCTCCCCAGGTCTCTCTTTTGAATTCTTCCCCCCCCACACCCCCAAGGCGAGTCTTCGCCTTTGGCAGTCGGTCGAGCGTCTCGCGCCGCTGGCACCGGATTTCGTTTCGGTGACCTATGGCGCCGGGGGTACGACACGCGACCGCACCATGGCGGCAATCCAGGCAATTCTCGATCGGGCACACCTCAACGTCGCCGGACACCTGACCTGCGTTGGTGCAACCCGCGAGGAAACCCTCGAAGTCGCAAGGAGTTACCTGCGCAGTGGAGTCCGCCGGATTGTCGCGCTCCGCGGCGATCCGCCGAAGGGTGAAACCATATTTCAGCCGCATCCGGACGGTTTTGCGAGTGCCGCCGATCTTGTCACCGGTTTGCGGGGCATTGGCGATTTCTTGATTTCGGTCGCCGGTTACCCGGAAAAGCATCCCGAGGCAGTCAGTGCTGCATCGGATATCGACAACCTGAAACGCAAGGTCGATGCCGGAGCGGCGAACGTCGTCACCCAGTTCTTCTTTGAGAATGGGGACTTTCTGCGGTTTCGTGATGCCTGTGCTGCAGCGGGGATCGCCGTTCCGGTCATCCCGGGTATCCTGCCGATAGAAAATTTCAGCAGGATGGTGAACTTCGCTGCCCGCTGCCAGTCCAGTGTTCCGGACTGGATGCACCGCGCCTTTGCTGGAGCGGAGACCGCGGATGCGGCGCATGATCTGGCCGTTTCGGTGGCCCTGGATCAGTGTCGCGGCCTGCTTGCCGAAGGCGTGGAACATCTGCATTTCTATACGCTGAACAATCCGGATTTGACCTACGATGTCTGTCATGCCCTTGGTTTTGAGGAGGTGCCGTCAGCATCTGTTTCGAAGCTCCCTGGCGTGGCGTGAAAGGTGTTTCAAACAAAGGCAATTCTTGCCACGACGGGCAGTCTCCTGTAGCGTCGGTTTAAACCGGCGGATATTCCGCAAGATGTGAATTGGCTAATATGGCGCAGGACTCCCTAGAGACTGCGCAGGATATGACAGCGTCGGCGACGGGACGTCGCAAAACTCTGCCTGCGCGGTCTACACCGGAACTGTATGCTGCCCTGGATCTGGGGACAAACAGTTGCCGGATGCTTATAGCTACCCCCGACGGCGGCCATTTCCGTGTCGTGGATGCCTTTGCCAAATCGGTCCGCCTGGGCTCAGGGCTCGAGCGGACAGGGCACCTGTCGCGCGGCGCGATCGACAGGACGATTTCCGCGCTGGGGATTTGTGCCGACAAGCTTCGTCGGCATGAGGTTGGCAACGTTCGTCTCGTCGCCACCGAGGCCTGCCGTCGGGCAAGAAACGGAAATCACTTTTTGTCGCTGGTGGCTCGGGAAACCGGCCTGCGGCTCGAACTCATCCGGCCGGAAGAGGAGGCCCGCCTGGCAGTCATTTCGTGCGCGCCGCTTGTGTCTCCGGACGCAGCACAGGTTCTGGTTTTCGACATAGGCGGTGGATCGACGGAACTTGTCTGGATTGACCTTTCGGATGTGGAACCGAAGCGACGGCCGGATTCGATCGTCAATCTGAGAATGAATCGAAACGGCAATGGTGCCTCTGGAGCACGGATCGTTGATTTCATCAGCGTACCCCTTGGTGTTGCAACGCTTCACGATCGTTATGCGGATGTCGATGACGATGGGGCGCGGTTTGCACTGATGTCCTGGTTTTTCGAGGAGCGTATCGCAAAGTTCATCCCCTATGACCAGCAGTTGAGCGCGGAGGACAGAAAGTCGTTTCAGATGATCGGTACGTCCGGCACTGTAACGACCGTAGGGGCTGCGCATCTGGGTCTCAAACGGTACGACCGTCGCAAGGTCGACGGAATGAGCCTGTCAAGCCGTGCAATAGAGAACGTGATCACCAGGTACCTGCGTCTTGGACCCGACGGTCGCCGCAGCGATATCGGACTGGGCCGGGACAGGTCCGAACTGATCATGTCGGGGGCGGCGATTCTGCAGACGCTTCTCAGAGTATGGCCGACGGACTTTATCCGCGTGGCCGACAGGGGACTCCGGGAAGGCATGTTATTTGCGATGATGAGCGCCAACGGCGCCTTTAGCGATGGAGTTCGACTGGAGTGACCGGCAGTTCAGGAACAGGTTCCGGGCGGGGACGTCGGGACCTCAGGGTTCGGGTGAAGTCGGCCAAGGGTCGGAAGCTTTCGTCAACGCGTTGGCTGGAGCGCCAGTTGAATGATCCCTATGTGCAACGCGCGCGGCAGGAGGGATACCGCGGTCGGGCGGCCTACAAGATCATGGAAATTGACGATAGATTCCGTCTGCTCGTCCCCGGTGCCAGAGTCGTCGATCTGGGATGCGCCCCCGGCGGGTGGACCCAGGTCGCTGTAGCTAGGGTAAACGCTCTGGGCGATCAGAAAAGCCGGGCAACGGGCAGGGTGATCGGCGTCGACCTGCAGGAGGTGACGCCGATAGCCGGGGCCGAGCTGCACGTTCTGGACTTTCTCGAAGATGGCGCGGACAGGAAAGTGCGCGACTGGCTGGACGGTCCCGCAGACGTGGTTATGTCCGACATGGCCCCAAAGTCATCCGGCCACAAGAATACGGACCACCTGCGGATCGTCGGGCTTTGCGAAGTCGCCATTCACTTTGCGGATCAGGTCCTCGTGCCCGGCGGGAGTTTTGTCGCCAAGGTGCTTGCTGGCGGCGCGGAATCGGCGCTGGTAACCGAACTGAACCGCATGTTCAAGAAAGTCGTGCATTTCAAACCTCCTGCGAGCCGTTCTGATTCGTCCGAAAAGTTTGTTGTGGCGACGGGGTATCGCGGTGCGCCGGCCGGACGATTGGATGTCGGGAGCCTGTAAAACTGCCGGTTGTTCAATTTTGTGACGGTCGCCGGGGTGATATCCAGCACGGACTTTCCTTTTTTCTCCCGGCGTGAAATAGGACGCCAAACACATCGGTTTGGTAGGAGACGCTCGGATGAATCTGCGCGAGGCATTGACGTTTGATGATGTACTGCTGGTGCCAGGCGCCTCCGAGGTCCTGCCAGCCGATGCTAATGTAAGGACACGCATCACCCCGACTATCACTCTCAACATCCCGCTGGTCAGTGCCGCCATGGATACTGTCACTGAAGCGAAAATGGCGATTGCCATGGCCCAGGCAGGGGGTATCGGCGTAATCCACCGCAATTTCTCAGTTGA
>JAUIHM010000130.1 GCA_030432315.1 Alphaproteobacteria bacterium
AAGACTCCTTCAGCCGATACTCCCCCTCGCTTCGATGGACACGAATCCCATGCAGGGTCCCCGCCGGATTCGGTAAAATCACAAAATCGTCATCGGTCCAAATAGGAGGCTGTTGGAGGGTTCGCCAAGGAGAATCTCCCTCCCCCTCGACTGTCTGACGGAACCCGATGCCGCCCACATTCTTCAGGTTCGCGCCTTCCGCGCGGTACAATGTCGCTCCCTCCGGACCCGCCACCCAAACTGTCTTCCCATCCGCGTCCTGGAAACAACCATGAACCCGCTCGTGGAGAACCGGCGTGGTTAGGAACTTTGTCTCTCCCGAATCCAGTCCGCTCAAGAGGGTGAACCGCATCCCCTCCTTCCCCTCTCCGACCCATGCGGCTCCATCCTCTAAAGGGAAGATCCCCACCGCGCGATCGCGCTCGAACCGAACACCCTCCTTCAGCGAACCCTCTCCGGGATCAGACGCTTCAATGACCTCCTCGCCCTCCGGTTCCGCCATCGCCGCCCCGTCACGTCCGTGCCCGCTCAGACGCGTCATGAATAGATTGGCCCCAAGCGCCCCCGCCACCCGTTCCGCGACCGGCGACACCTCGACCCGGGACGCAGAGAACCCATGCAGATAAATCAATGATATACCGGTTCGAACTCCCGGCTCTCCGGCCCAGAAGATCCGCTTTCCCGCTCCCGGACGCAGATTTGGCACAGTGGCCTCCCGCGCCGCCAGCCAGGCGTCCAGCATCGGCGCAGCGGGAACTTCGGCCGAAATATCAACCGCCATTACGGTACTCCCTCCTGCGGCGAGCCACAGACCGCCCGCCAGATACACACCGATGAAAAAGCCGCCCTTGCCCATCGACCCTCACCGCGCCTAGGCTCGCTGAAGTCTAGACCCGGGCCGCCAAGGCCTCAAGCCCGCCCGGGCAACCGCAGCCGGAGTTGGAATTGCCAGACACGATACTTGTCACCGGTGCCGGCCGCGGCCTTGGCCTTGAACTTGCCACCCAGGCCCAGGCACGCGGCCACACCGTCATTGCGACCGTCCGCGATCCCGGGCACGCCACAGCCATGCCACCGGGCATTACCGTTCTGCCCCTTGAAGTCACCAAGGAGGAAGCCAATGCCGCCATGGCCGCACAGATCGCAGGTAAGCCCGTCAACACCCTGATATGCAACGCCGGCGTCTTTCCTGCGCGGGGCGGGATCCGCGAAGCCCGCTACACCGAACTCGACTGGTTTTCCGGAATGATGACCAATGTCGCCGGACCGTTTTTTGCCGTTCGCGCGCTGTTGCCCAATCTTCGACTGGCGCAGTCACCCAAGGTCGCGATCATCGCCTCGGCGATGGGCTCAAGTACCCATGCAGGCGGCGGCTCCTACATTTACAGGGCTTCCAAAGCTGCCGCGATCAACCTCGCCCGCAACCTCTCCGTCGAACTGTCCCGCCAGGGCATCGCCGTCGGCGTGTTTCACCCGGGCTGGGTCCGCACCGACATGGGGACCGGTGCCGCGCCCGTCCATGTGAGCAACAGCGCTGCCGGCATTCTGGAACGGATCGACAGTCTTTCCATCGAAACCACCGGTGTGTTCGAAGACTATCTCGGTCAACCGGTTGATTTTTGACCGTTTCGGGAACTGCGTCCGGCACGGGCTGCGATCAGGGCCCCGCCGGCGACCAGACCTGCCGCCACCAGCAGCGCCACGCCGGCCTTCGCATGGCCGGTGGCGATCAGCAGCAGTGTCGAGAGCAGCGGCGCCGCATACGACGCGACCCCGAGCATCTGAATGTTGCCGTGTTTCACCCCGATATCCCATAGGTAGAAGGCGAGTCCCACCGGACCCAGGCCCAGACCGACGACCGCCAACCATTGCCCTGCCCCATCGGGCCAGACAGTCGGTTCAAACACCAGGTGTGCCAGAAAGGACAGCAGCGACGTTGCCAGACAGAATACCGCCACCGTTTCCGTCGGCGCAGCGCCCAGACGACGGCTCAGGATCGAGTAACCGGACCAGATCAGGGCACAGCAGAGCGCCGCGAGATACCCAGGAATCTGCTCGGCGGCAAACCCCGCATCCGAGCCGCCGACAACGAGTCCCGCTCCGACAAAGGCGACAACCGCCCCCAGCACATGCCCGGGACGCAGCCTTTCTCCCGGAAGCAGGCCGGAAAAGGGCACGATCAGCAATGGCCACAGAAACGCCACAAGACTGGCAGGTGCCGCCGGCGCGAGGCTAAGGGCAGTGAAATAACAGACATGATAGCCGAAAAGTCCGGCGATTCCGACGCCCCACACCGCGGGGCGCTGGCCGCGCAGAACCGCGAGGCCGCAGCCGGCCACGATGGTCCAGACCAGGCCGATGATTCCGCCAATGGCAAAACACATCGCTGAAAGCTGCAGTGGCGGAACGCCTCCCGCTCCTACCGTGAACAGGGCGAGGCAGGCCCAGAGCATCACCGCGCCGAAACCGACAGCGGTTGCCTTTTGTCCTGTCACCCGACCGCCCGCTTGAGATAATCGACGATCAGCTTCGCCCATGCATGGCTGTGAACGTCCTGATGGAGCCTGGCACGACCCTTTTCCGCCAGATCAACCGGAATCGCCCGTCCCGCCCGCAACGCGATCAGATCATCCATGTATTTCCTGTCAAACTCGGGATGCGGCTGCAGGGTGATCGCTGCCGGCTTGTCGAGGTCGCCATAGGCCACTGCGGCGTATTCGCAGTGCGGCGACCGGGCAAGAACCGTCGCTCCGGCCGGAAGCGCAACGACCTGGTCCTGATGCAGGGCCAGCACGGAAAACCGGTCCGGCACGTGATCCAACCAGGCAGGACGGTTGACGAGTTCATAGTCCTGCACACCGAGGCCCCAGCCCTTGTCCGACTTCTCGGCCCGGCCGCCCAGAGCTTCAGCCAAAATCTGGTGGCCAAAACAGATGCCGACCACCGGTACCCCTGCGGCGATACTCTCGCGCAGAAAATCCTTCAGCGGCCCGATCCACGGCAGGTCGTCATAAACGCCGTGCCGCGAACCGGTGACGAGCCAGGCGTCGGCCTCCGCAGGCGAACCGGGCATTTCTCCCGCGTTCACCTTGACCACGGCAAACTCAAGGTCGCCGTCGACCGCGTGCAGCAGGGTTCGAAACATGCCAGGATAGTCGCCGTGCCTGTCGATCAGCGTCGGGTCGACATCCCCGGTTTCAAGTATTCCGACGATCATTCCAGCACCCTTCGCAATCAGGCATCGTGTACCCGCACGACCTGCACCAAATCGAAACCGGCAGCAAGCACGCTGTTTTGTTACCAGGCCGTTTTCGTCCGCTCGCGAAACGGCGGCCCCTTGGCGGCAACCCGACGGTCAATCCAGCAGAAACCCGTACACGTCCCGGATCCGTTCCCAACTCTCCGGATCAGGCGCAGTCAGCAGATAACCGTCGGTCAGGGTGGCGTCATAACCGCGCCCGTCCAGCATCCGCGACACGCCTCCGGCTCTCTGGCAGATCAGTGCCCCGGCGGCGTGGTCCCAGGAATTGAGCCTGCGCGAACTCAGACAAAAGTCCGTCAGCCCCAACGCCAGAAACCGGTATTCGTGACAGGAACACCCGAGCGTCTGCACACGGCTGAAATGCCGGTAAGTGCCGCCCATGCGGCTCATGCGGTCCTCCGGCATCAGAAAGAGCGGGACATGTCCGGTCATCTGATCGAGCGGTTTCTTCCTCGACACCCGCACGGCGGTGCGTATGCCCGTCGCCCGCACCAGTTCTGCCGACCCGTCTGCGGATGCGGCGACCCAATCGTCCGCTATCGGATCATAGAGCGCGCCGAACACGCATCTGCCGAATCGCGTCACCGCAACAATCACGCCGAAAACCGCGAGTCCCTTGGCGAAATTCCAGGTCCCGTCCACCGGATCGATGATCACTGCCAGTTCTGCTTCGCCGATCCGCCCCGCCAGCGAAGGATCAGCGGCAACCGCCTCCTCGCCGACCACGACCGCCTGTGGCCATGCCTCACGGACCGCTTGGGTGATCTGCGCTTCCGCTTCGGTATCCGCTTCGGTCACAAGGTCGTCCGGCGAGGATTTCTGCCGGATCCCGCCATCCGCGAGATTGCGGAAACGGGGCAGGATCTGATCCCGTGCGGCATCCCTAACGATCCTGACCAGCCGTTCCTGGTCCGCGACGCCAAATTCCATGAATGCTCCCGAGATCGTCCGGCAAACACCCCTGCGTCGCCTCTAAGGTCAGGTGACTAACCTGGGGTGCGTCCCTGTCAAGGCCCCGTTAACCCGCCCGCTCCCGGTCCTGACGCAGAAAGCCCGCGAGAGGGCGCCAGACAGTCGTACGCGCCGCGGTGCTGACAACCATGCCCACGTGTCCCGTCGCGGGGGTCAGAATCTGCGCGCCCGGGATCGCCGCCGGCAGCGCCTGCGACAACGCCGGCGGGGCAATGCTGTCGGTCCTGCCGCAAAACGCCAGGGTTGGCGCCTGGATGTTTCCGGGATCAACCGCCCCGCCCAGAAACTGCCACTGGCGACGCACGGTTTCGTTGCGGATGTGCCATCCGATCAGCAGGTCCTCAGCCGCAGGACCGGCCATCGGCACACCGTCCGCGAGCCAGTCCTCCAGCGCCACGAACAGACGCGCGGTCTGGCCCTCCGGGTCGAGCCGTGCCAGCTTCTGGAATTTCAATGCCGCCTGCATCGGATTGACCAGCGCAAACAGAAACTGGAACAGCGACACCGGTACCAGCCCAAAGGCATCCGAAAGGCTGCGCAGCAGCGCCACCGCCCGGTCCTGCCCGTTGGACCGGATCATCGCCCGAATGCTGCCGGAAATGCCCTCCGCCGACTGAAACGCCCAGGGTGCTCCGATTGTCGCCAAGCGCGACACCAGAGCGGGCGCACGCGCCGTCAGCCCCGCTGCCAGAGTCCCCCCCATGCAATAACCGACCACCGGCACCGGCCCTCCGCCTGCGGCAACCGCCGTCTCAAGCGCCGGCAGCAGCCGTTCGCTTCCGTAGTCATTGAGACCGTATCGCATCTCACTCCTCCCCGGCGCTCCCCAGTCCACAAGAAGCGGTCGGAGCCCAACCGACGCCATCCAGCGGAGCATGGACCGGCCGGGCGCCAGATCGAGGATATAGGCGCGGTTTATCAGACTGGGCACCACCAGCACCGCAGGTCCATGCGGGTCGGACGCTTCCGGAACCTGCCCGTAGTCGAGCAGCCGGGTACTGCCCGATTTCCAGATCGCCGGCGGCTCCCTGACCACCCGGCGGTAGGGATGACACTGCCAGATCTCGAGGCCGCGCATCGTCGCCTGCAGCCGGACGCCGACCTGACGGGCCACCTCGACCTGGTCGAGATCGGGGCCAAGCGCGTCGACCAGCGGCCGGAGATCTTCCGCCCAGGGAAAGGCCGCACTGTCGGCGCCCGGCGCGGCGACAAGCGCCTGTGCGTAGCTGGAAAGCGCGACGCTCAGATGAAAGATCAGCGGACTGGGTTCCCCGACGCGGTGCGCGGCAATCTGCTGCGGCTCAGACCGGCGCCGTTTGGCCCGGGTCACGAACCGGTCCCGCGGGATCCGGACATACCGGGGGCCTTTCCCCTGATCGCCTGCAGACACACGTTACGCTCCCAAAGATCCAGATATGCGACGGCCTGCCGAACCCGGTCCTCCCGGCTGGCAGGGTGCGGATCTTCCTCGCAATGCTCGTCTGGCGTTCTTTGCATTCCGTTCCGGTCCCTGCCGTCCCCGCGGTCACCTTTCGCAGGTGCAAACTTAGGCCTTTCCGCTTTAT
>JAUIHM010000033.1 GCA_030432315.1 Alphaproteobacteria bacterium
CGATGGCCAAACAGGATCAGATCGGCCTTGCCGTCACGCATGATCGAGCGGCTTTCCGGCGTGGAACGGAATGACGCATCGAACCCGGCCTGGCGCAGCTGCTCGGCCACCACAGGTGCCAGGGCATCGAGCACCGAGATCGTCTCGATCTGGGCGCTGAAGACGGTCCCGTCCTTCTCCCACATGCCGTCGGCGTTCTTGGCGTACCCTGCTTCGGTCATCAGCGCGTCGCCTTTGGCCGGATCGAACGTGCCGATGCCGTATTCCTCGGCAAGCGGTCTGGCCGCGTCGATATAGGGCTGAAGGGAGCCGAAGCTCGGGAACGGGGTGAAGGTCGGTTCGCTGGCGCCGTTGTAGATGACGTCGATGATCTGGTCCCGGTCAATGTAGTAGTTGATCGCATGACGAACCCGTGCGTCCCCCCACTTTGGATTGAGGTGGTTGAAGTAGAGGGAGGTGGGCCACCAGTCCTTCGATCCGAACGGCGGCTCCGCGCCGGTATAGGTGCGGATCTGCGGCGACTGGGTGACGACCTGCTGGATCACGCTGGCGACCTGGATGTCGCCGGTGATATCGACCTGGTTGGCGGTGATCAGCTGCGCCATGCGGTCGCGGGTACCGCCCGGAACGGTAAGAATCCGCTCCATCTGCGGCAGGCTGGCAAAGCCGGTTTTGACACCCCAGTAATCGTCGCGGCGGTCGATGAAGATCTGGGTGTCGGTGAAGCGCACGACTTTCCAGGGTCCGGTAGTGAGTGGCCAGCCCTTTTCCACGTCGAAGTTGTTAAAGGCTGCCTTGTCCTCGACATCCTTCCAAACGTGTGCGGCTACAATCTGGTAACCGATATCGAAGTAGTTGATGAGAAACTTGAAGGCGAAGCGCGGGTCGGGTTTGACCAGGGTGAATTTGACTGTCAGCGGATCCACTGTCTCGACCGAGGCAACGGAATCGGCGACGCTGGTGGCCTGGAGAAGGTCCTTTTTGTCGGAGCCGTTTTCCCGCAGCATATCGTAGGTGAACGCCACGTCGTCAGCGTTGAAGGCCTCGCCGTCCGACCAGGTGACGCCGTCGCGCAGATGCAGGGTCACTTCCGTGAAATCGTCGTTGTACTCGAAGCTCTCCGCGAGCCAGGGGATCAGTTCATCCCTGTTAGAGTTGTAGTAGAACAGCGGCTCGAATGTGTTCAGGATCGACCCGCGGATGTCCTCGTTGTTGATTGAGTAGGGGTTCGCCATGCCGACATTGCGGAAGTTTGGTGCGTCGGTGTGATGGGCAATCACCAGCGTCTTTTCCCGCGGGATGTTGGCGACAGACTGCGCCATTGCCGCGCCGGACAGAAGCGTCGCTACAACTCCTGCGGTAACGCCGCGGCGGATGGTCTTCTCATAAAATCTCATTCCCGGATCCTCCCTCGGGTGGCGATGTCACCGCTGTTGCGCGGCTGCGGTGGTTTCTTCTTGCGGCAGGACGAGACCGTGCCGGGTTCCCTGCGGAAAGCTGCGGACATGGCCGCCGCCGGTGGCAAAAAGCGTGGCCCCGGTAACGAACCCGGCCTCCGCCGACAGGAAATAGAGTGCCGGCGCGACCATTTCGGCCGGCTGTCCAGCCCGCTGCACCGGATTGGCGCTGCGGGTGATGCGGTCCCAGTTCGCCGAATCCCTGCGCCTGAAAGCGTTGCGGTCGGTCTGGATCAGCCCGGGTGACAGCGTATTGAAGGTGATCCCGTCAGGGCCGGCCTGTACCGCAAGGTTCTCAAACAGATTGGCCAGCGCCGCCTTGGTCATCGAGTAGATCGGCATCTCCGCGGAGGGGAGCTGCTGCTGTACGCTGCCGATCGCGAGGACCCTTCCAAAACCGCGCCGGGCCATGTCCGGCAGCAGCGCCTGGAGCAGCTCCATGTTGGCAGTGATGTTAATTGCAATCTGACGGGCAATGTCTTCGCCGCTCTGTTGCAGAAACGGTTTGTGGATCTGGATCGACGCCGACAGCACGACGCTGTCGACCATGCCGCCCTGAAGGGCTGCCGCGCCGAGTCGGCGCCCCGCCCCTTCGAGTTCCATGTTCTGTTCGATGATTTCGGCGGATCCGCCGGCGGAACTGATCCGGTCGGCGAGCCGCTCGGCGGCGCCCTCGAACCCGCCCGCTTCATCGGCGGCGGCCGAGTGGTTGATGATGACGCCGGCGCCGGCCCGGCCGAGACCAAGGGCGATCTCGGCGGCGATGCCGCGGCTCGCGCCGGTGACGAGAATGCGGCGGCCCGCGAAGGACCGCCCGTCGGAACTGTTTGTCGCTTCCACCGTCATGACTTGTTTATGCATCCCCGCCTGCGCCCGCCATGCCGGCAAACGACATGACCTGCGGACGTTTCGCCTGTTCGGCGTCCCGCAGTACCTCCAGATCGATTTCAAGTCCGCTGCCGGACGTCGCACCGAGGCCGACGGCGCCGCCTTCGATCGGCACCTCACCGGCAATCCGGCCATATAGAGGTGTTTCGCGCACCTGGCGTTCCAGAATGAGAAAGCCGTTCATTGCCGCGCCGACATGGCGGCTGAACGCGTCGAGCACCGGTCCGGCCGGATTGTGCAGGCTGGCCTCGACACCGCAGGAAACGGCGAGATCGAGGATCGCCATGCCCTGGCGGACCCCGGTCGAGCGCAGGTCCGGCAGAATGACGTCGAAGGCGCCGGTGTCGAGCAGCCGCCGCGTACCATGGAGCGTGTCGAGCGACTCGCCCCCGGCGATCCGGACGCCGAAACGCTGGGCAAGCGCCCGAAGACCACGCTGTTCCGCCGCGTCGATCCGGTCGGAATCGACCGGTTCCTCGATCCAGAACGGCGCCATCGGCGCGGTTTCGCGGATCACCGTCGCGGCGGTGGACGGGCTGAACCGGCTGTGGCAGTCGATCAGGATCCTGATGTCCGGTCCGACCGCGTCGCGCACGGCGCCGATGCGGGCCAGCCCGACTTCGAGCTTCGCGGTCTCGGCGGCGCCGTCCCAGAGATAACCGTCAAACGGCGCGATCTTCAGCGCCGAATAGCCTTCCTGCTCGACGACGCTGCGGGCCCGTGCCGCGAAGCCCTCGGGGCTCCGGTCGGCGATTCCACGATTGATGTTCGCATAGGCGGGAACGCGTGTTCTGCACGGACCTCCGAGCAATGCCGCGAGGGGAACGCCGGTGCGCCGCGCCATGGCGTCGAGCAGAGCCTGCTCCAGTCCGCACCGCACTGCACGGCGTGCCGGTGACACATGCCGCCCGGCAAGCAGGGCGAGGGCGGGCGCCATGACCGCTGGCCGTTCCGCCTCAATGGCGGCAGCGAGCAGGGCTATATCGGCCTCGATCGCCGCGGTGTTGGCGAAATCGGTTGCCTCGCCAAATCCACGGGTTCCGTCCGACAGGGTAACCGAGATGAATACCCAGGTGGTTTTTGCCGAAACCGCAACAGTATGCGAGGTCACGCTCTCCAGTCTGAGTGCGGATGCTTCGGAATCTTCCATGCGAAAGTCATCTCCCCGGGAAGTCTATTTTGTTCCACATTATGATACTTAAATCGATCCTGTCAAACTCTGTCTCAATTCCTTGTGGCGCGCGACGCGGTCCGGGTCTATGCTTTCCTCCATGAGCAATGCGCCCAAGAGTCCGCCCGCCGATGATGCCGAAGTGCCTGGAACACAGGCGCTCATGCGCGGAATTGACGTGCTCATGGCGGTCAGCATGGCGTCACATCCGCCACGGTTTGGCGAGATTCAGGCTCAGGTGAACCTGCCCAAAGGAACCCTGCACCGGCTGCTTGCCGCGCTGATCCGCCGAGGCCTGCTCCGCTACGAATCGCACACCCGCCGTTACTCCACCGGCTCGCGGGTTTTCGACCTTGCCCGCCGCACCCTCGACCAGTCGGCAATAACCCGTGCGGCAAAGCCTGAACTGTCGCGCCTCGCCCGCCAGTTCGGTCGGCCCACGTGCCTCTACATCGCTGACGGCGAAGAGGTCTTCGTCATCGACTTCGAGGATTCCGATGCCTCGCAGACCCGGGTGATGCGCGTTTGGGCCAGGGAGAAGGTGGCCGAGAGCGCCGCCGGCCAGGCGATCATGGGGCATCTTCCACCGGAGGCCCGAAAACGCGTTGGTCCTCCACCTGTCGAAATGAGCCTCATTCAGGCCCTTGGCTACGCAATATACCGCGGCGGCAGGTCCGGGCAGCCGGCCACCGTCGCTGCGGCGGTCTGCGATGACGCCGGGTTCCCGGTCGCGGCGATTTCCGTTGCGTTTGAAGGCGACGCGGTCAGTGCGGAGCGCCTGCACGAGGCCGGACGGCTGATTGCCGAAGGCGCCCGACGTGCGGAAGGCAACGTCGGCACCGGCGCCGCCCCTCTGGAGATCGCCGGACGACCGCACGAACTGCTGTCACCTGAGCTGCGCGATCTGCAGACGGGACGCGACTTCATGGGTGAAAACCCTGTTTGGGACGCGGCAGGAAGGCGGCTCTACTGGCTCGACATTCTGGCGCCCGCCCTGCGCAGCCTCGATCCGGTGACCGGTCGGACCGAGCGCCGGATCCTGCCCGAAATCACCGGCGGTCTTGTGCTTTCCGCCGAAGGCGGTCTTGTGTGCCTTGGACAGAATGGCGTCGCCGCGTTCGATCCGGCAACCGGTGACCGGCGGCTGCTGGTCGATCCGGAAGCCGACCGGCCGGACAACCGGTTCAATACCGCCGCCGTCGCCCCCGACGGGGCCATCTGGGCCGGAACCATGTCAGTTCGGCAGAAACCCGGCCAGGGCGCGCTCTACCGCATCGGTGCCGATCTGACGGTGTCCCGGCCGCTGCCCCGGGTCAGCATGCCGAAGAACCCTGCCTGGTCGCCGGACGGGCGGACGCTCTATCTGGCGGACAGCGCCCGGGGCAAGCTGTTTGCCTACGACCATGACCCTGCCTCCGGCCGGCTGTCGGGCGAGCGGGTTCTGGTTGCCGGCGCACCGGAGACCGGGTCGCCGAACGGCATTGCCTGCGACGTGGAGGGTTTTGTCTGGGCGGCAATGTACGGCGGCTGGTGCGTGCGGCGGTATTCCCCGGAGGGCGTTCCGGATCGGGTCATCCACCTGCCGATCCCGATGCCCACGGCGGTCGCCTTTGGCGGTGCCGACCTGCGCACCCTTTACATCACCAGCACCTATCTGCGGCTTCCGCCGGGATTCTCGACACTGGCCCCCCAATCGGGAAACCTCTTCGCAATCCGCGTGGATGTCGCGGGACAGCCGGTTTGCCAATTTGGGACCGCGACGTAACCGCCGCCCGCCAGCCGCCGGGGATCAGGACGCCCAGACCCGCGGGTGCCGCGACCATTGTGGCCCCGGACGCAGAGGCCCCGAATCCGGGTTCGCGCGCAAACCATCTGATCGGCGCGCCACCGTCTGAGAGGCGGCGGGCGGAATGAATGCCGATGGACATGGCGCATCGACACGTCGATACTGCCGCGATGCCAGGACTGACCCTCCGCCAGGTCGAAATTATCCGGGCCGTCATGCTGACGGGCTCGATAAACGGTGCCGCCCAATATCTGAATGTCGCCGCGCCCGGCATAAGCCGCCTCGTCAAACACGCGGAGGCCTCTCTGGGGGTGCGACTGTTCGAGCGCAAACGCGGCCTGTTCCTCCCGGCGCCCGAAGCCAGGGCCGTGTTTGAGCAGATCAACGAGGTCTACGGCAAGATCGAAGGGCTCGAAACCGCCATACCCCGGCTGAATTCTGGTGAATCCGGATCGCTGGCTTTTGGATCTGCACCTTCCGTCGCCCAGTTCATCGTTGCCCGTGCCACTGTCGCGGTTCGCAGGAGGTTCCCGAATCTGTACATCGATCTCAATGTGCTGAAGATCGAGGAGACCGTGGATTACCTCATGTTCGAGCGCGGCGAGTTCGTTGCGATGAGCTATGCCTTTGAGCATCCCTCGCTGGACTTCGCTGAAATCGGTCGCGGCGAACTGGTCGCGGTGGTGCCGGACGGTCACGCGCTCGCATCCCGGCGCAGCGTTTCCGTGACGGAACTGGCCCGCGAACCGGTGATCGGGGTCAGCCCGGACGATCCCTATGGCAACATCCTCGCCACACCGTTTCGAAATGCCGGACTCGAGTATTCGCTGGCGATCCGGGCGCGTTTCGCCCAGACGGTCGTCAGCCTGGTCAGGCACGGTCTGGGCGTCGCGGTGATCGACGAATTTTCCGTCGCCGCGGTCTACATGCCGGGGCTGACCCGGATCCGCCTCGAAGAAACCACCGAAATCAGCATTCAAGCGATTCAGAAGAAGGGCCGCACCCTGTCCGCCTATGCCGATTTTGCCCGGACCCGGCTGCGGGACGAGTTGCGCAAGGCGGTGCGAAGCCGTCCCTGGGACGCCAACTGACCCGGGACGCGGTTGGCCACGCGGGCGGCCAAATTAACATCATGTTACGGTTCGGCCGGAAACGGTAATCGGTTTCGGGGCCGTGGCGGTGTATTGGCATCGCACCACAAAGGGTGTGCGCAACACCCGGCCTGAAACCTGATCTCTGAACTCTCTGGGGAGAAACCACATGAGACAACTTCTGATTGGTGCCGCCGCTGCACTGACGCTCTCGGCCGTTCCGGTCCTCGCCGAATTTCCTGAAAAGGATATTCAGGGCATCATTCAGTGGGGGGCCGGCGGTTCGACCGACACGGTGATGCGCGCGGTAACACCCGCCGCCGAAGACGTGCTTGGCGAGGACATCGTAATGACCAACCGCACCGGCGGTGTCGGAGCGATCGCAACCAAATTTGTCCAGGCGCAGAAGGCTGACGGTTATACCCTGCTGATGGGGGCCGAGAACCCGCAACTCTACAAGGTCATGGGGCTGGGTGACACGGATTATTCGGACTTCATTCCGATCAGCATCCTCGCCCGCGGCGTGCCGATTCTGGTCGCCAACGCCGATGCGCCATTCGGTACTTTCGAGGAATTCGTCACATACGCCCAGGCCCATCCCGGCGAAGTCAAGATCGGCTCCACCGGTCCAGGCGGTCTGCCGTCGGTGATCACCGCAATGATGACCAGTCAGGTCGATCTGCCCGTCACGGCGGTACCCTACGACGGCGACGGTCCTGCACTGACCGCGCTGATGGGGGGCGCCATCGACGTCATGCCGGCCGTGCTCGGCGCCGCACTGGAGAACATCAGGGCCGGGCGGATCAAGGCCCTGACCGTGTTTGAGACGCAAGCCAATCCGGTTCTTCCGGACGTTCCGCCGGTAACCGACGCCTATCCGGCCTTCGCCGACTATCTGCCATGGGGACCGTTCTTTGGCGTATTCGTCAAACAGGGCACGCCGGATGACGCCGTCGCTGCACTGCAGGCGGCCTATGCGGAAGCCGCCCAACAAACGGACTTCGGCAAACTGATGGACGATCGCGGCTATGCGCTGATGAACATGTCCGGCGAGGAAGCCGTTGACTTCCTGAACAGGTGGCAGTCGGTGACCTCCTGGCTCGTGTTCGATGCCGGAATCGCCAAACGTTCCCCCGACGATTTCGGAATTCCGCGGCCCTGACACGGCCCGGCGGGCCCTGGCAGAGAGTCCGGGCCCGCCCCAGGCTTCAACCAGTTGAGAGAGAACCGTGATGGACCTGCATACGACACATGAAAAGCGCGCCGGCGAAGACCTTTTCGGTCTGCTGTTTCTGGTGCTCAGCGTGGGCATGCTCTGGCAATCCTACGCGATCGCCGGATTTTCCGCGCTCAGTTCTCCCGGCGCCTTCCCGCTTGCCGCTTCCGCCGTGATGCTGACTGCTTCGGTGATCGTGGTCGTTGGCAACCTGCGACGCAGACGGGGCATTGATGACGGACCGGTCCTTCCAGGCAGCGTTGCCGTTTTTGTCGGGCTGGTCGCCGTATATGCGGTCGCGCTGGGACCTCTCGGCTTTCTGCTGGCGTCGCTGCTGTTTCTTTTCGCCGGCATGAAGATTCTTTACCGCGGCGGCTGGGTTGCTTCGGCGGTCATTGCCCTCGGATCGCTGCTCGCGATCTACGTCGTGTTCCGCATCGTGTTCCAGGTGGTCCTGCCCGAGGGCATCGTGCCGGAGCGTGAGTGGATGGCGGCAATCGGCAATCTCTTTTCCTCCGGAGGAACCGAGTGATGGAAGCGCTGAGCTATTTCCTGACTGCCTGGATCGATCCGCAACTGCTGTTTCTCGTCGGGCTCGGCACCTTTGCCGGCATCTACATCGGCGCGATCCCCGGGCTCTCCGTCACTATGGCGGTCTCGATCCTGATCTCGTTCACTTTCGCCTGGGACGTGAACAACGCGCTATGCCTGATGGTCGGCATCTTCATGGGCGGCGTCTACGGCGGTTCACGCACGGCAATTCTGCTCAACATACCCGGTGCTCCCTCGGCGATCGCCACGGCACTCGACGGTTTTCCACTCGCCCGGCGGGGTGAAGCGGGTGAGGCAATCGGCATCGCCACGGTGATGTCCGTGCTTGGCGGCTTCGTCGGAATTGTTGCCCTCGCGGTGGCCGCGCCCTTCATCTCGGAATTCGCGCTCACGTTTCAGCCGAGGGATTACATGCTGTTGGCGATCCTCGGCATTCTTCTCGTCGGATCGCTGTCGGGCGAAAGCCTCGCCAAGGGTGTCGTTGCCGGCTGTCTGGGGCTTTTGATCGGCACGGTCGGTCTCGATCCGCTGACCGCCGAGGAACGCTTTACCTTCGGATTCGTCGGCATGTGGAACGGCATCTCGTTCATCGCGGTGATGATCGGTCTTTTCGGTGTTTCTGAGGCCCTCGGTCAACTGCAGCACGTTGACACGGCTGCCGTCAAACAGAAGATCAGCCGCATCGTGCCGTCTTTTGATGCGGTGAGGAAATATCTGCCGCTCTCGCTCCAGAGTTCGTCCATCGGCGTCATCATCGGCGCGCTGCCAGGGGTCGGCGGCGACATCGCCGCGCTGATGGCCTATGACTTCGCCAAACGCACCACGCGCAATCCGGAGGTGCCGTTCGGCGAGGGCGCGAAAGAAGGCCTGGTCGCCCCGGAGAGTGCCAACAACGCGGCCGTGGGCGGGGCATTCATCCCAATGCTGACGCTTGGTATTCCGGGTGACGCGGTTACTGCGATTTTCCTCGGGGCGCTGTTCATCCACGGTCTCAATCCGGGCCCGATGCTGATGATCGAGCAGCCGACGATGTTCTGGTTCATGGTCGGCAACCTTACCCTTGCCAACCTTTTTCTGCTGGTCTTCGGACTGACGGGGATCAGGATCTTCACAAAAATCGTCGAGATCCCGAAGGGCATCCTGATCCCGCTGATCCTGCTGCTGTCGGTGGTGGGCGCATATGCGGTCAACAACGCGATCACCGACGTCTACTGGATGCTCGGTTTCGGGGTTCTCGGCTATTTCATGAAACTCTACGGCTACCAGGTCGGTCCGGTGATCCTTGGCGTCATTCTTGCCCGGCTCATCGACGAGAACTGGCGGCGGGCGATCATCTCCGAACAGGAGAGCCTCGGACAGTTCTTCGCCAGGCTGTTCGCGAGTCCGCTCTCCGTATCGCTGTTCACGCTGGTGGTCGTGCTGGTGCTGAGCCAGACGCCGCTCTGGACGTGGGCGCGGCGCCGGCGTGTGCGGGCCTGAACCCTCTAACGGCGAGAGGGTCGGCTGCGGTCGCCGGCCCGACACCGGAATACACCCTGCGCGGATGGAACTGCCCGCGCCGACCACCGGAACCTTGTGAGGACGCACAATGTCGCAGGCAGACGAAATCGAGACGCAGACAATCCGGCTGGGGCTGATCGGCGACAACATCGCCCGATCCCAATCGCCGCGGCTCCATGAACTGGCAGGCCGTCTGACCGGACTGACCGTCCGCTACGACCGGCTGATCCCGCGCGACATCGGCCGGGATTTCGAAACGGTGTTCGCGGATGCACGGGACGCCGGCTACCGCGGTCTCAACATCACCTACCCCTACAAGGAACGGGTGGTTCCGCTGCTCGAAATGCCGGATGCGCGGGTCCGTGCGCTGGGCGCGGTCAATACGGTGGTGTTTGGACCCGAAGGTCCGAAGGGATACAATACCGACTGGTCCGGCTTCATCGCCGGTTACACCCGGGCGTTTGGCGTCCGCAGCCCCGGCGCCGTCTGCATGGTTGGCGCAGGCGGCGTTGGAAAAGCCGTCGCGTTTGGGCTGCTTGCCCTTGGACTGACCGACCTGCGTCTGGTGGAACGCGACCTCGACAAGGCCGGGACATTGGCGGCCGCCCTTCGGCAGGCCGCCCCGGATATCGCCGTATCCGTGACCGCCGATGTCGCCGAAGGCGCGTCCGGGGCGGCCGGACTGGTAAACTGCACCCCGGTCGGCATGGTTGGCTACGAAGGAACCCCGGTGCCACGCAAGTTGATGCAGTCCGCCGAATGGGCGTTCGATGCGGTCTACACACCCGTTGACACCACGTTCATGACCGACGCCGCGGCCGAGGGCCTCGCGATCATGAGCGGCCATGAACTCTATTTCTACCAGGGTCTGCACGCTTATGGCATATTCCACGGCAGGTCGATCGGTGAGGAACTGCTGCGCAGTGCGCTGAAGGAGCCGGCATGAAATATTCCATCGCAACCGTTTCGCTCGGCGGCACGCTTCCCGAGAAGCTCGCGGCCATTGCCGCCGCGGGCTTCGAAGGCGTCGAGATTTTCGAAGCCGATGTTCTCGCCAACGAGGGAACACCCGCTACGATCGGCGCCATGGTGCGTGACCTCGGCCTCGAAATCGTCGCCTTTCAGCCGTTTCGGGATTTTGAGGGAATGCCGGAACCGCAGCGGTCACGCGGCTTCGAGCGGGCGAAACGGAAATTCGCGCTGATGAACGAACTCGGCGCCGGGTCGATTCTGGTCTGCTCCAACGTCTCGCCGCTCAGCCTCGGCGGCATCGACAGGGCCGCGGACGATCTGCGTGAACTCGGTGGGATCGCCGAGGGTTTCGGCATCAACGTTGGCTTCGAGGCGCTGGCCTGGGGGCGGCACGTTTCCGACTACCGCGACGCCTGGGAGATCGTGCGTCGTGCCGACCATGACCGCGTCGGCCTGATTCTCGACAGTTGGCACATGCTGGCCCGCGGTCTGGCGCCCGACGCCATCCGCTCGATTCCTGCCGACCGGATCACCTTTGTCCAGCTTGCCGACGCTCCGGCCATGGACATGGATCTGCTGCAGTGGTCGCGGCACTTCCGGAATTTTCCCGGCCAGGGTGACCTGCCGGTGAATGCCTTCATGGAGGCGGTGATTGCCACCGGTTACGACGGTTGGCTCAGCCATGAGATTTTCAACGACCGTTTCCGCATGGCCTCGCCGCGGCGGATCGCCGAAGATGGAGAACGCTCGCTGATCTGGCTCGAGGACCAGGTCAGGCCGGGCGGTCTCCCGCCGCGCGCGACGCCCGAAGCGGTGGAATGGATTGAATTCGCCGTCTCCGAAACCGAAGCCGCCGAACTCGAGCGGGTCTTCCGCGGGCTCGGCTTCGCCCTGACCGGCCGCCACCGCTCCAAGCAGGTGACCCGCTACAGCCAGGGAGCGGTCAATCTCGTCATCAACACCGAACCCGAAGGGCTCGCGCACTCGCAGCAGCTGGTGCATGGCGCGTCGGTCGCGGCGGTCGGCATCCGCGTCGGGGACGCAAAGGCGGCGCTGAGACGCGCCGAAGACCTGCGGATGACGGCATTTCGACAACCGGTGGGACCGGGCGAACTCGACATTCCGGCGGTCCGCGGCGTCGGAGGTGCGCTTGTCTATTTCACCGATGCGCGCTCGGACCTTGGGCGTGTCTGGGAGATTGAATTCGAGCCGACCGGTGCCCCGCACTCCGACCGGCTGACCCGGATCGACCATATCGCGCAGTCAATGTCGCCGGATGAAATGCTGAGCTGGCGGCTGTTTTACCTGTCGCTGTTCGATTTTGAGACGACGCCGCTGATCGACGTGGTCGATCCTGCCGGCATCGTTGAGAGCATGGCGCTTCAGGACGCGGACCGGAACCTGCGCATCTGTCTGAACGCGAGCACCTCCGGCCGAACGCTGAGTTCACGTTTTCTGTCGGAATATTTCGGAGCCGGGGTCCAGCATATCGCTTTCGCCACCGGCGACATCTTCGCCGCCGCGCGGGCGATCCGCGAAGCCGGGCTTGAGACGCTGCCGATTCCCGAGAACTACTATGACGACCTCGAAGCGCGGGTGACGCTCGAACCGGAGGTGATCGACGCCATGCGTGCGCTCGGCATCCTCTACGACGAGGACGGGGAAGGGCGTTACTTTCAGGTCTACACGCGAGCGTTCCAGGAACGGTTCTTCTTCGAGATCGTCCAGCGCGACGGCTACGGCGGTTTTGGCGCGCAGAACGCCCCCATCCGTCTCGCCGCACAGGCCCGGCTGGCGCGCCCGGCCGCGATGCCGCGCTTGTAACCCTGGCGCGGATGCTGCGCCTCCGTCAGACACCGGCCCGCAGCAGCCGCGCCAGTTCCGCGATCCCTCCGCTCGGCGCGACGCCGGCCCTCAGCGTGATGCCGACCGGTCCGGCGGCCGGAAGCTCGGGCAGATCCAGTGCAGTCAAATTGCCGCCGGCCAGTTCATCGGCCACCACGCCCCTTGAAATGAACCAGATCGCATCCGAGCCGGCAACGAGGCCCCGGCCAAGCGCGAGCGAAACCGTCTCGACCATCGGCCGCGGAACTTCAAGGCCAAGCTGCAGGAAATACTGCTCGACCAGTGGCCGGATGATGGCGTCCGGCGGCGGCAGGATCATCGGAAAGCCGGACAGAACCGCCCGAGGACCGCTGGCGAGCGGATGGCCGGGCCGCGTCACCGCGACCACGTTCTCTGTATAGAGCTGCTCGAACACCAGACCCTGCATCTGATCCGGCGGGGCCAGCCGACCGACGACGAGATCGAGCCGGGCCTCCCGCAGCTGGGACAGCAGCAGCCAGTTCGGCCCGGTGGATATCCGCAGCACCGTTCCAGGTGAGGTTTTTGCGAATTCCAGTACCGCCTGCGGCATCACCCTTGTTGCCACGGTCGGCAGCACGCCGACAACGATGACACTGCGCATGGTTCCGGGGCGGGCGACGGCGCGAATGCCACGCTCCAGTTCCGCCAGCGATTGGCCCGCATGGGTCTGAAACAGGCGGCCTGCCGCGTTCAGACGCAACCGTCGTCCGCTTCGGTCAAAGAGCGGATGGCCGAGACGTTCCTCAAGTTCGCGCAGGGTCTTGGACACCGCAGGCTGTGAAATGGAAAGCGACAGCGCGGCCTGTCCGACGCTTGAGAGGCGGGCGATCTCGAGAAAGCACCGGATGTGGCGATAGCTGACGGTGTTCATCTATGTCCAAATGGTTATGAAACTCGTTCGAAATGTCATTTTACATAACGTAGGCAATCGGGGAAACTGCATTCGAGGAGAACACACATGCGTATGTCAAAGATCAATTCGGTTCTGCTGCATCATGCGGAAAGTGGCGATCCCGACGGCGTGCCGATGGTGTTCGCCAACTCGCTCGGCACCGATCTGCGGGTCTGGGACGCGCTGCTGCCGCTGCTGCCGTCGGGACTTCGTTTTATCCGCTACGACATGCGCGGTCACGGACTGAGCGACGCACCGGACGGCGACTACTACATGGGTGACCTGGTTGCCGACGCTGCCGGCCTGATGGACCTGCTCGGTCTGAGGGACGCGGTCTTCGTCGGTCTGTCGATCGGTGGCGTGGTCGCTCAGGGCCTCGCGGCGGAACGTCCCGATCTCCTGCGGGCGATGGTGCTCTCGAACACCGCCGCCAAGATCGGCACGCCGGACCTCTGGGCCGAGCGCATCGCAGCGGTGCGCAGCGCGGGCATCGCTTCCCTGGCGGATCCGGTGCTCGAACGCTGGTTCTCGAAGCCGTTCCGGCAGGCGCGGCCCGACGAACTTGCCGGCTGGCGGCACATGCTGACGCGAACGCCGGTCGACGGTTACGCCGGGTGCTGCGCGGCCCTGTCGGAGACCGACCTGCGCGACAGCACGGCAATGCTGACTTTGCCGACGCTCGCTGTTGCCGGATCCGAAGACGGCTCGACGCCGCCGGACCTGGTGCGCGAAACGGCACAAAGCATTGCCGGAGCCCGTTTTGAGCTGATCCGCGGCGCGGGTCACATTCCATGCGTCGAGGCTCCGGAAGCACTCGCCGCACTGATCACCGGTTTCCTGGAGGAGCACAACATTGTCTGAGCGGTACGATACCGGCATGGCGACCCGCCGTGCCGTGCTTGGCGATGCCCATGTGGACCGCGCAGAGGCGGCGAAGTCAGACTTCGATGAACCGTTCCAGAGTTTCATCACCGAAGGGGCCTGGGGATCGGTCTGGTCGCGGCCGGATCTGTCACGCCGCGAACGCTCGCTGATAACCCTCGCCCTCCTGGCCGCGCTCGGCAATTTCGAGGAAGTCGCAATGCATGTGCGCGCCACCGCCAATACCGGCGCCACGCCCAGCGACGTGCGCGAGGCAATGCTGCATGTCGCGGTTTATGCCGGAGTGCCGAGGGCCAACCACGCACTGAAGGTAATCAGGGAAACCTACGGGGAAATGGGGGTAGAGACATGACGACAACGGAATTCTTTCAGCGTGACAGGACGCTGCATCCACCGGCGCTGACACCGGGCTACAAAACCAGCGTGAAACGCTCGCCGCAGCATGCGCTGCTGTCGCTGCAGACCTCGATGAGCGAAATCACCGGCCCCCGTTTCGGCCACGGCGATATCGGCCCGCTCGACAACGACCTGATCCTGAACTTCGCGAAGGACGGCGAACCCGTCGGCGAGCGCATCATCGTTCATGGCCGAGTTCTCGATGAAAGTGGCCGTCCGGTGCCCGGCACCCTGGTCGAGTTCTGGCAGGCCAATGCCGGCGGGCGTTACCGGCACAGGAAGGACACCTACCTCGCGCCGATCGATCCGAATTTCGGCGGCTGCGGCCGGACACTCACCGACGCGGAGGGGTACTACCATTTCCGAACCGTCAAGCCCGGCGCCTATCCATGGCGCAACTGGGTGAACAACTGGCGTCCGGCGCATATCCACTTCTCGATCTTCGGCACCGGTTTCGTGCAGCGGCTGATCACCCAGATGTATTTCGAAGGCGATCCGCTGATCCCTCACTGCCCGATCCTGGCGGCGATTCCCGATCCGGAAGCGCTCGATGGGCTGATTGCGCCCTTGGACATGAATGCCAGCATTCCGCTCGACAGCCTCGCCTACAAGTTCGACATCGTTCTGCGCGGCCGGCGGTCGACGCTGTTCGAAAACCGACTGGAAGGGAACTGAACCATGCCGCAAACCCTGAACTACCTGCGAGAAACCGCCTCGCAAACCGCCGGTCCCTACGTCCACATCGGCCTCGCCCCCGGCGCTGCGGGCTTTGAGATTTTCGAGACCGAACTCGGCGGTGACATCGCCGGCCCGAATGCTGCCGGGGAACGCATCCGCGTCGAAGGCACGGTGTTCGACGGCACCGGAGCGCCGGTAAAGGATGTGCTGATCGAGGTTTGGCAGGCCAATGCCGCCGGCATCCATGCCAGCCCGGAGGACCCGCGCCATGCCGAGGTCGAAGACGGCTTTCGCGGCTGGGGCAGGGTGATCTCCGATTTCGATACCGGCGCTTTCACGATCGAAACCGTCAGGCCCGGCCCGGTCATGGGCCGCAACGGCCGGATGATGGCGCCGCACCTCAGTCTTTGGATTGTCGCCCGCGGCATAAACATCGGCCTGAGCACCCGGATGTATTTTGGCGACGAGGAGGAGGCCAACGCCGCCGATCCGGTGCTGAACCTGGTGGAAAACCCCGCCCGCCGGCCGACCCTGATCGCCACGCGGAAGAACAGCGACGGTGCGCCCGTCTACCGATTTGACATTCGGCTTCAGGGCGACGCGGAAACGGTGTTCTTCGATGTCTGACAACCTGAAACCATGCATCATCTGCGTGGCCATCACCGGCTCGGTGCCGACCAAGGCCAACAATCCGGCGCTGCCGATTTCGGTCGCCGAGCAGATCGAGAGCACCCAGGAGGCGTTTGAAGCCGGCGCCGCGATTGTCCATGCCCATGTGCGCAACGACGACCAGACGCCAAGCTCCGATCCGGACAGGTTCGCCCGGCTGATGGAAGGTGTCCAAAAACACTGCCCGGGTATGATCATCCAGCTGTCGACCGGCGGCCGCTCCGGCGCGGGTCAGGCCCGCGGCGGCATGCTGCCGCTGCGCCCGGACATGGCGTCGCTTTCAGTGGGATCCAACAACTTTCCGACCCGCGTCTATGAAAATCCGCCGGATCTCGTGGACTGGCTCGCCGGCGAAATGCGGACATACGGCGTAAAACCCGAGATCGAGGCATTCGATCTCAGCCACATCCACCAGGCCGCGGCGATGAACCGTGACGGCCGCATACCTGGTCAACTCTACGTGCAGTTCGTGATGGGGGTGAAAAACGCCATGCCGGTCGACCGGGACGTGTTCGACTATTACATCCGCACCGTCCAGCGCCTTGCCCCGGACGCCGAATGGTGCGCGGCAGGAATCGGACGGCATCAGATCACTCTCAACGAGTGGTGCGTCTCCGCCGGCGGCCACGCAAGGACCGGGCTTGAAGACAACGTCCGCATCGACGCGAACACGTTGGCTCCCTCGAACGCGGCACTTGTGCGGCGGACCGTGGAACTCTGCGAAAAGTACCGGCGTCCTGTGGCCACCTGGCAGCAGGCCCGTGAGATGCTCCGGCTCCGGGCAGCCTGACGGATGCCGGTCACCGCGTTCGACAGCCCGCTGCTGGCAGGTCTCTACGGAGATCCCGATGTAGCCGCGCTTTTTGGCGCCGAGGCGGAAATCGCGGCGATGCTGCGGTTCGAGGCGGCCCTCGCGACGGTCGAGGCGCGGCTCGGCGTGATCCCGGCCGCCGCCGGGCCGGCGATTGCCGAAAAACTTGCGACGCTTGCGGTTGATCCGGAAGCGCTGACCCTGTCGACCGGGGCCGCCGGCGTGCCGGTTCCCGGGCTGGTTGCGGCGCTCCGAGCCGGCGTCGGCCGCCCGCACGGCGACTTCATCCACTGGGGGGCCACCTCACAGGATGCGATGGACACCGGGCTGGTCCTGCGCCTGCGCAGCCTGCTCGACCTGCTCGGTGCACGGCTCGACACCGTCGTCGAATCCCTCTCGGCGCTGGCAAGGCGCCACGCCGGCCTGGCGATGGCCGGCCGCACCCGGTCGCAGCTGGCCGCGCCGACCACCTTCGGCCTGCGCGCTGCCGGATGGATGGCGCCGCTCGCCCGCTGCCGGGACCGGCTTGCGGAACTGCGCCCACGCCTGTTGGTGGTCCAGTTCGGCGGCGCCACCGGCAACCTTGCTGCTCTTGGCGCGTCGGGCGTTCCGGTGATGCAGGCGCTCGCCGCCGAACTCGGTCTTGGATGCCCGGCCAAACCCTGGCACGTCGAGCGCGATGCCTTCGTCGAACTGGCGAACTGGCTGGCAATGGTTTCGGGGCTGCTCGGGCGCATCGGTGCCGACCTGATCCTGTCGGGCCGCAGCGAGATTGCCGAAGTCAGCGCCGGGCCGGGTGGCGGCTCGTCGACCATGCCGCAAAAATCCAACCCGGTGCTTGCCGAAACCCTGGTGACGCTGGCCCGCGCCAACGCCGCCCAATCCGCACTCGCGCAGCAGGCGCTCCTGCAGACCGAAGAGCGCGACTCCACAGCCTGGGCAATCGAATGGCTCTGCCTGCCGCAGATGCTGACCGCGACCGCCGCCGGCCTGCGGCATGCCACCGCGCTGGTCGCCGACATCCGGCCCGACGCCGCCGCAATGGCCCGGTCCCTTGAAACCGGCGGCGGGTCGATTGACGCTGAAGCCTGGGCCTTCGCACTGGCCGGCGAGATCGGGCTGCCGGAAGCGCAGGCCATCGTCAAGGCCGCGGCGCAGGCACAGGCCCGGGAGGGCGGCACAGTTGAGGCGCATGTGCGCGCCGTCTGCACCGGTCGCGGTCTTGCGACGCCCGACCTCGACCGCCTTGCGATGGTCCGCAACGCGGAACTGTTCGTCGACCGTGCCGCGACGGCCGCCACCGGCGGCTAAGGCAGGGTCCCCGGAACCCGGTGAAAAGCTGACCGTATGCGCCGTCCGGCAAATCTACCCTCCTGCCGGAGGCGACGCGGCGGGCGTGGTCATCTTCGTGGAATCGCCGCGTGACCGGCCGGCGTCCAGAGAAGACCGTCCCGGCCGCCCCGTTCGGTGCGTTCCGTTGCCATAGTGCAACCGGCAAATTCCCACGGCCAGGCAACACCCCACTGCGGACAGCCCTGCGCCGGAATTCAGGGCCATGCCTGTCGGCATGCTACCGGACTCAGCTTCCACCCTCGGCAAGGGTATGCGCGACAATCGCGTTGGCGTGGCCGTGCCCCATCCCGTGCTCTTCCTTCAACATGGCAACCAGGTCCATGTGGCTGGCGGGGAGCGCGGCACGAACCAGGTCCTGTCAATGGGAAATCGGACGGCCGTATTTTTTCTCGATTGGAGGAAAATAGGATGCCGGTCCCTTGATCCTGTCTGCGCTGATGTTCCCGTCTCCGCTGACCGATTGCATACGGTTACGAAACCACCCGCTCCCGTCAACGCATTCGATCTGACCCGTGGGTGCCCATGTCAAACCAGGCGCTCGAAACGGGCCTGGCCGGCGGCGATGCCGCTTCCGGTCCGGGATCCACGACGGCTTTGCCCCAATCCGCGGCGGCCTGCTGCTCCTCCCGCTTTTCCCGCAGCCGCCGTGTTCTCTTCCGCACGAAATACCCGGCTGAACGAAAAACCGCTTCGTTACGTTTTCTTCTGCCTTCAGCTGGACCAGAAGTGCCGTGGCTGGGGCGGCAGGATTCGAACCTGCGCTCTTCGGTACCAAAAACCGCTGCTTTACCAGCTAAGCTACGCCCCAACAGCGCGCGATATCTAGTTCACCTCCCCTGCGACCTCAAGGAAAAAGCATTGCCCGGGACATGCGGAGTATTTCGCTCCGCCCGTCTTCGGTGCCGCCGGCACCTGTTCAGCCGATTCCCCGTCGCGCCCTGGACCTGTGCTCAGCTTTCGGTGCCGCGCGCCTTGGCGATACGGTCAAACAGCATCAACTCGGCGATCAGTCCGCCAAATGCGTCGAGCGGGATCATGTTGGGCCCGTCCGACGGCGCGCTGTCGGGATCGGGATGGGTCTCGATGAACACCGCGGCCACGCCAATGGCGACCGCCGCCCGGGCCATGACCGGGGCGAATTCCCGCTGTCCGCCGGAAGACCCGCCCAGTCCGCCGGGTTGCTGCACCGAATGTGTCGCATCCATCACCACCGGATACCCCGTCCGCGCCATGGTCGGCAGACTGCGCATGTCCGCGACGAGGGTATTGTAGCCGAACGATGCGCCGCGCTCACACAGCAGGATCCGCTCATTGCCGGTCGAGGCGATCTTGGCCGCGACATTGGCCATGTCCCAGGGGGCGAGAAACTGCCCCTTCTTGACATTGATCGCCGCCCCGGTCGCGCCCGCGGCCAGCAGCAGATCGGTCTGGCGGCACAGGAACGCAGGGATCTGCAGCACATCCACCGCTTCGGCAACGGCGCTGCACTGGTCGGCGCTGTGCACGTCCGTAAGAACCGGGCAGCCGATCCGGGTGCCGATTTCCGCGAGGATCCGCAGCCCCTCGTCCAGACCGACCCCGCGCTCCGCATTGAGCGAGGTCCGGTTGGCCTTGTCGAAGGACGATTTGAAAATGAACCCGGCACCGGCTCTGGCGCAGGCTTCCGCGGCGGCCTCCGCCACCGCCAGCGCATGGTCCCGGCTCTCGATCTGGCAGGGACCGGCTATCACCGTCAGTGGGGCGGCGTTCGAGACGTCGATCCGGCCGATCCGGACCGTTCGGGGGGCTGTCATGGCGCATCTCCGCTCATTGGGCCCGAGAGATAGCGCGGGATACGGCACGGTGTAAAGTTCGCCGCCGCGCTGCTAGACTGCGGTCATGAAAGCCCCCGCTGACAGCGCCGTGCCCGCCCACCCGCAGGACCTCGAAACCCTGGTGTCGGAAATCCGCGCCTGCCGGATCTGTTCCGGGCGGTTTGCCGCCACACATACCGCCCACGCTCCCCGGCCGGTCCCCTGGCTGTCACACTCCGCGCCGGTGCTGCTGGCAGGCCAGGCCCCGGGCGCGCGGGTCCACGCCAGCGGCGTTCCGTTCGACGATCCGTCCGGCGACCGTCTGCGCGACTGGCTGGGCGTCGACCGGGAATCCTTCTACGACCGGACGAAATTCGCCGTTCTGCCGATGGCGTTCTGCTTTCCGGGCTACGATGCGAAAGGCTCGGACCTTCCGCCGCCGCCGGTCTGCGCCGCAACCTGGCGTACCCGCGCCCTTGCCGCGATGCCGCACACCCGGCTGATCCTGCTGATCGGCGGCCATGCACAGCGCTGGCACCTCGGTCCGAACCACCGCACCGTGACCGAAACCGTGCAGAACTGGCGCAGCCTGCCGGACGGGGTGATTCCGCTGCCGCATCCGTCGTGGCGCACCCAGGGCTGGCGCAAAAGCAAACCGTGGTTCGGCAACGATCTTCTGCCGGAGCTGCGCCGACGGGTTTCCATCGCCCTGTCGGACGGATAGACACGGGGGCAGATTTCCGCCGGAGCAGCCGTCCCGATGCAGACCCCGATCGACCTCGCGTTCCTTGCCCACTGTGCCGACCCGGACAACGCGCCGCTGCATGCGCGATTTCTCGAACGGCTGATGGACGGCGAACTGCAGCTGCTGCTTGAAACCGTGCCGGAGGGCGACCGGGCCGAGCCGAGGATCTTTGATCTCGAAGAGGGCCGCTTCGTGCTCGCCTTTGACAGCAGTGAACGGATGGCCGGCTTCGTCGAAGGTCCGGCCCCCTGTCTCGAAATGTCGGGGCGGCGGTTGGTGCGGATGCTGGCGGGGCAGGGGGTCGGCATCGGCCTGAACCTCGGGGTCGCCCCGTCCTCGACCCTCCTTCCGGCGGAAACCCTCGACTGGATGGCGGAGATGGCCGCGCAGCCGGTGACGGAAGCCGAGCTTGCCGCCAGCGGCATCGCCAGCCCCGGAGTCCTTCCGCCGGACCTGCTTGCGTCGCTCGACGCCAAGCTGGCGATCATGGCCGACCGGATCGGTGAGGCGCACCTGGTGGAGGCCCGGTTCGACAACGGCAGCACCGGTCTGCTTCTGGTCCTGGTCGGGGTTCCGGCCGCTTCACGCGACGGCATCGCGGCGGCGATCTCCGAAACCCTGCAGTTTGCCGGCCTGCCGGACACCGGGCTGGACGTCACCTTTCCCGAGGACGGCAGCGCTGCGCTCGTGCGGATCCGTCAGGTTTCGGTGCGGGTGGAACTGCCAACCCCGGCCGCGCCTCCGGCGGCCGTCGGAACCGCGCCCGGCACGGACCCGGACAGACCGCCAATTCTCCGCTGACCTCAGCGGTGCGTCGCCGCGGGCGCGTCAGTACCCCGCGGCGCGGTCCACCTGGTTCAGCAGCGTCCCGCCGGTTTCGCCGCGCAGAATGTTCTGCGCCAGCACGGCACAGGCCGAATTCACCCGGGTCGCCGCGGCGATATGCGGTGTCACCGTGACGCGGGGGTGCCCCCAGTAGGGATGGTCCGCCGGCAGCGGTTCGGTGCGGAAGGCGTCGAGAGTTGCGTGGCCGACCCGTCCCCCGTCGAGTGCCGCCAGCAGGTCTGCGTCATCGATCAGACTGCCGCGACCGGCATTGATCAGAACCGCACCCGGACGCATCCAGGCCAGCGTCGCCGCATCGAGAAGGTTTGCCGTCTGCGGTGTATCCGGCAACAGCGCCACAACGATGTCGCTACCGCGCAGCACCGCTTCGAGCCCCTCCCGACCGGTCCGGCAGTCGACCCCGTCCATCGCCGCCTGACGGCGACTCCAGCCCATGGTCCGAAAGCCGAGCCCGGACATCCGCCTGGCACAGGCGCCACCGAGACTGCCGAGACCGAGAAAACCCACCGTCCGGTCCGCCGCCACCGGCGGCAGCAGACCCTGGTCCCAGACCCCGTCCTGCCTGGCCAGAACCGCGTCGAGATTGACGTGATGGCGCAGTACGTGGGCGGTGACGTAATCGAGCATGCCCATGCTCAGTCCCGGATCGACCATCCGGCAGAGCGGCACGGTCAGGGTGGGATTGCCGACGATGCGCTCGACGCCGGCCCAAATGCCGAGCGCCGCCTTCAGTCCCGGGAATCGGGAAAAGTCGCTGACCGGCCCGTCCGGGCTGAACACGACATAATCGAAATCGCCCTCCAACGGTCCCGCGGCAACAATGTCCGGATCAAGGCCGAGGTCGCGGCAGGCGAGCGCCAGCGGCGTCAGATACTGCGCTGCCAGCGCCGTCGGCATCGACAGCAGTATGCGCGGTCCGCGGTCAGTCATCCCGTCTGCCGCGGCCGGTGCACATGCGCGCTCTGCACCAGCCCGAACGCGGCAAGCAGAACCAGCATCGCCGATCCGCCATAGGACACCAGCGGCAACGGCACGCCCACCACCGGCATCAGCCCCATGACCATGCCCATGTTGATGGCAAAGAACAGGAAGAACGTGACAGTGATGCCGCCGGTCAGCAGGCTGCCGAACCGGTCGCGGTTCGACATCGCCGAAACCATGCAGAACACGATAATCAGCGTATAGAGCCCCAGAACCGTCATCGAGCCGACAAAGCCGAATTCTTCCGCCAGGGTGGTGAAGATGAAATCCGTATGTTTTTCCGGCAGGAAGTTCAGTCTGGTCTGGGTGCCCTGCATGTAGCCCCGTCCGGCAAACCCGCCCGATCCCATGGCGATTTTCGCCTGGGTGATGTGATACCCGGCGCCGAGCGGATCGGCGGAAGGATCGAGGAACGTGAAAATCCGCCGGAACTGGTAATCCTTGATCAGCTGCCAGGACGTGCCTTGGGATTTCAGCACCGCGTAGACCAGTCCGGCGCCGCTGACGATCGCCGTACCGAAGTACCATAGGCTGACACCGGCCAGGAACATCACCGCTCCGCCGCCCATCATCAGCAGCAGCGCGGTGCCGAGATCCGGCTGTTTGAGCACCAGCGCAACCGGCACCAGGATCAGTATCAATGGCAGGATCACCCACAACGGCCGCGATACCTTTTCCGGACTGAGAACGTGGTAATAGGCGGCCAGGACCATCACCAGCGCGATCTTCATCACCTCTGACGGCTGCAGCAGGATGAAACCGAGGTCGATCCACCGCTGCGCCCCCATGCCGACCGTGCCCATGATCTCGACCAGTACCAGAAGCCCGAGTGCGCCGAGGTAGGCAGACGGCGAGACGATGCGCCAGAACCGGATCGGCACCATGGCAATGACGATCATCGCCGCAAGTCCCACGCCGAACCGGATCAGTTGCGGCCAGGCCCAGCGGTCGATCTGTCCGCCGGCGACGGAAAACAGCATCAGAAACCCGGCCGAAGCCACCGCGACAATCAATACTGTCAGCGGAAAGTTCAGCGCGAAAATCTTGGAGGGTCCGCGCGGGACCAGATACTGCCGGTCCACCTGGCTCATGCCGGTACGTCCGCGACGCCGGCGGCCGCAACCGCCTCCTGGTATTTTGCCAGCTGTTCGATCCGCTGTTCCTCGATCTGCGAGCGCTGTTCCGGCGGATAGGCCGACAGCGGCGGTTCCTCGCCATAGAGCGCCCGCATCAGCACGTCGCGCGCAATGGGCGCGGCGGCGGTCGACCCGCCGCCGCCGTGCTCGACGATCTGGGCAATGGCATAGCGTGGCACATCATAGGGGGCGAAGGCGACGAACAGCGCATGGTCGCGGCGGTTCCAGGGCAGCTGGGCATTGCTGGTCACACCGGCCGCGCGCTCCGCGGCGGTGATGATCCGCACCTGGCTGGTTCCGGTCTTGCCGGCCATCTGCATCGCATCGTCGAAAATCCGCATCCGGAAACCGGTACCGCCCGGCACGTTCGATACCGCGTACATGCCTCCACGGACCGCCGCGAGATGCGCGGGGTTGATGTCGAGCGGTGCCATTTCCGGCACCTCCGGCGGATTGTCGCCCACCGTATGTACCAGCCGCGGCATCACTTTCATGCCTGTGGCAATGCGCGCGGCCATGATCGAAAGCTGCAGCGGCGAGGCGAGGGTAAAGCCCTGACCGATCCCGTAGTTGAAACTGTCGCCGACCGTCCAGGCTTCCTTGCGGTTGTCCACCTTCCACTGGCGGTCCGGCATCAGCCCCTCGGTGATCGCCGGCAGCGGCAGGTCATGGGCGATGCCCAGCCCCAGTTTCTTTGCCATCGCCGAAATGTTGTCCGCTCCGACCCGGCGGGCCATTTCGTAATAATAGGCGTCGCAGGAATGGGCGAGACTGTTCTTGAGGTCTACCGAACCGTGCCCGCCGCGTTTCCAGCAGTGAAACCGTCGCCGTCCGAGCTGGGTAAATCCCGAACAGTGGACCGTTTCGTTCGGCCGCATCACCCCGGCTTCCAGCGCCGCCAACGCAACCACCATCTTGAAGGTCGATCCCGGCGGATATGCCCCCGATACGGTCTTGTTCGACAGCGGGCGGTACTCGTCGTCCAGCAGCCCCTTCCATTCCCTTGAGGAAATGCCGAAAACGAAACTGTTCGGGTTGAAGCCCGGCGAGGAGGCCATCGCCACGATGTCGCCGGTGCGCACGTCGATCACCGTCGCCGCGGCGCTCTCCCCGATCATCCGCCGCATGGCGAAATCCTGGATGCCCTGGTCGATCGTCAGCCGCA
Source organism: Alphaproteobacteria bacterium (assembly GCA_030432315.1). Classification (GTDB taxonomy): domain Bacteria; phylum Pseudomonadota; class Alphaproteobacteria; order Rhodobacterales; family Rhodobacteraceae; genus Amaricoccus. The sequence goes on from JAUIHM010000033.1 coordinate 24,847, forward strand.
CGTCGTCGCCGGGAATGCCCTCGGACCGGCTGAGTTCCCGCATCACCCTGCCGGCGGCACTCACCTCGATCTGCTGGGTACCGGCCCGGCCGCGCAGATCGGTCTCCAGCCGCTGCTCGACGCCGGTCTTGCCGATCTGGAAGCGCGGGATCTGCAGCAGCGGGTCGGGGTCCTCGATCTTGGCCAGATCCCGCTCCGACACCGGCCCGACATAACCCACCAGATGAGAGGTGGCATAGCCTTCCGGATAGTACCGGCTCAGACCGACCTCGGGCAGGATCCCCGGCATCACCGGCGCATTGGCGGAAATGAGCGCAATCTCGTCCCAGGACAGGTTCTCGGCCACCACCACCGGCACGAAGGCGCTGCGTGCCTTCACGTCCCGCAGCACCTTTTCCCGCCGGTCCGGGGGAATGTCGATCAGCGTGCCCAGAAGATCGAGCGTCGCCTCCGGGTCGCTGACCTGCTCGGCCACCATCACCACCCGGTAATTCTGCCGGTTGCCGGCCAGCAGCCTGCCGTTCCGGTCCTGAACCAGCCCCCGCGCAGGCGGCAGCAGCCGGATGTTGATGCGGTTTTCCTCGGCCAGCATCCGGAACTCCCGGTTCTGGACGATCTGCAGATTGTGAATCCGCCAGCCCAGCACCCCGATCACGCCGAACTGCAGCCCCAGCAGCATCAGTCCGCGCCGCGTCAGCAGCCCCTTTGCCGGTTCCCCTGTCGTTTTCATCGGCCCCACACCATTGACTCCCCGGGAGGTCCTGCCGGCTGCCGGCCGATCCGAAGACCCTTCGCCACGAACAGCAGCACCGCCGGAAATACCGCGGCGGTGGCAATACAGACCCACATCACGTCTTCCGGCGTCGGCGCTGCCGCCACGGTCACCCGCAGCAGCAGCAGCTGAAAGGCCTGAACCAAAGCAAACCCGGCGGCGAAGGCAAGCCACTGGACGATGAAGCGGCCATCGCGGAAAAAGCCGGAATGCGCCCGCACGGTTTCCACCGCCAGTACCAGCCCGAGCGCGCCGAGCCCCAACGGTCTTGACAGCAGCAGATCCGCCAGCAGCGCCAGCGGGATCACCAGCCAGGCTGGAGCAGAAAGCGGATCGCGCAGCGTCCAGGCGACGGCGAAGGCGAAAAACAGATCGGCCGTCGCCTGCGGGCCGCTTCCGGCATAGGGCGTCAGCGGCAACAGGATGCAGAGCAGACCGAACACCGTGAACAGGGCAGGCCGCCCGATCCTTCCGGGGCGGGCGCGGCTCACTGCGCGGTTCCTTCCGCACCGTCCGCCGTCGGTGCAGGGGGCATCACCTGTGAGGTCAATACAGGCCCGATCAGGCCGCCCGGCCCCTCGAGCGGCGGCACCGGGCGGTCACGGATGATGCGCACATAGTCAAGCCCGGCGAAATCGGCGGCCACCTGGACCCGTCGCCGACCGTCCGGTCCCATTGCCACATGGCCGACCAGAAATCCGGCCGGGTAGAGCCCGCCGGCACCGGAGGTCAGGACCCGTTCCCCGAGCCTGATCTCTGCACTCTGATCAAGAAATTCCAGCAGCGGTGCCGGAGAATTGTCGCCGGTGGCGATCGCCCGCTGCCCGCTGGGCATGATTTCGACCGGCACGCGGCTCGACCCGTCGGTAACGAACAGCACCCGCGAGGTGCCGCCGCTCGCGCCGGCGATCCTGCCGACGACACCAAATCCGTCGACCACCACCGACCCGTCCTCGACCCGGTCGTCGGTGCCGACATTCAGCATCGCCGACCGGCGGAACGGGCTGCCGGAATCCGCGATCACCTCTCCGGTGACGAAGGTCAGGCGCGGGCTCAAGCGCACGTTGTTCAGCGCCAGCAGGCGCGCGTTCTTCTGTTCGAGCTGCAGCGCCGCCTCGCGCCAGCCCTGCATCCGCTGCAGATCCCGGCGCAGTTCGGCGTTCTGCTCATAAACGCGCTGATAGGCCCGCAGATCGGCGATCATCCTCGCGGTCCGCGCCAGCGGCTTGACCGTCCATTCAAGGCTCGGCGCGAAACGGTCGATCAGATGCACCCGCAGGTTCTCCACCCGGGCGTTGTCGATCCGCCAGAGGAAAAACAGACCCAGCAGTACCAGACAGACAACCGAGAGCAGCACGCGACGGATACTGCGCCTGTAGTTCTGCGAATTGCCTGTGCTGCTGGACACGCTTTGTTATGCCTTTGGTCCGGGCCTCCGAACGGATGCCGTCGCGACCGCCCGTTGGTCCGCTCAGTTGCCGAAGTCTAGCACATGGGCAAGCTGGTTTTCAAACTCAAGCGACTTTCCGGTACCGACGGCGACACAGTTCAGCGGATCTTCCGCCACGGTGATCGCGAGGCCGGTCTGCTCGCGCAGCGCCAGATCGAGATCCCCCAGCAGCGACCCGCCACCGGTCAGCATTACGCCCCGGTCGACGATGTCGGCGGCCAGATCCGGCGGCGTCTGTTCCAGCGCCGTCATCACCGCCTCGACGATGGTCTGAACCGTCTCGGCCAGCGCCTCCGCGATCTGCCCCTGGTTGATCTCCATTTCCTTCGGCACGCCGTTGAGCAGGTCGCGGCCGCGCACGTTCACCCGCTCGCCAATGCCGTCATTCGGCATCCGCGCGGTGCCGATTTCGGTCTTGATCCGCTCGGCGGTCGCTTCGCCGATCAGCAGATTGTGCTGCCGGCGCAGATAGCCGATGATCGCCTCGTCCATCCGGTCGCCGCCGACCCGAACGCTCTGCGCGTAGACCACGTCGCCGAGCGACATCACCGCCACTTCGGTCGTTCCGCCGCCAATATCCACCACCATGTTGCCGGTCGGATCGGCAATCGGCATGCCCGCACCGATCGCTGCCGCAATCGGCTCCGAAATCAGGCCCGCGCGCCGGGCCCCCGCCGCCATGACGCTTTCACGGATCGCCCGCCGCTCAACTGCCGTCGCACCGTGCGGCACGCAGACGATGATCTTCGGCTTGGCCCAGCTTCCGCGCTTGTGCACCTTGCGGATGAAGTGCTTGATCATCTCCTCCGCGACCTCGAAATCGGCGATCACCCCGTCGCGCATCGGCCGTATCGCCTCGATCGAACCGGGTGTGCGGCCGAGCATCAGCTTGGCGTCCTCGCCAACGGCCAAGACCCGCTTGCGCCCGTCCTTGACGTGATAGGCCACAACCGAAGGTTCATTGAGAATGATCCCCTTGCCGCGGACGTAGATCAGCGTGTTGGCGGTCCCAAGGTCGATCGCCATGTCGGTGGAAAAGAGCCCGCGAAGTGAGCCTAGCATGTCTGTCCTGCCATTTCTGCAACCTGCCGAAGTGCGTATTGTCTTTGCCTGTAGCTTTTGGTCCTTATAGGCCGCTGGCGTCGCAGTGGTAAAGGTCTCGCCGAACGGTTGAAAATACTGTCTGCATTCAACCGGTAAACAAATCCTGAACGATTGCCGCGCAAGGTTAACGCCGCGATCTTTTTTTCCCGGACGCCTTTTTTTCAGGACTGATTCTCCGGTGCCGCCGCTGCGCGACTGCCGGTTTACTGCCCGCCGGCGCCGTTTTACGCCTGCGTTCCTCCAACCGCTTCCGGCGGCCCGGACAGCGCCGCCATCGTGTCCCGGAGGGACAGTCCTCAGCGGGGGACGTGCCCGAAAGCCGACCCGCTGTGGCATTCCGCTGAAGGCTCTGCTATCGGCATCCCGCAGTGCCAGCTGAGTGTATGAGGATCAGGTAGATGTCAGCCACCGATACCCCCGCCATCATGTTCGACATGGATGGACTGCTTCTCGACACCGAACGGCTGATCCATGAGTGTTTCGGTGAAACCCGTCGGCATTTCGGCCTGCCGGAAAGCCCGCAGACAATCCTGCGCTGTGTCGGTCTGCGCCAGGAAAAAACCCGCGACATCATCAGCGGGAGCCTGGGCGACGTGGTCGGCTACGATGCGTTCAGTCTCGAATACGAGGCGCGGGTGGTCGAACGGCTCAGGGGACACGTTCCCGAAAAACATGGTGCGACCCGGCTGATGCAGCTGCTGACGGGAAAGGGCTATACGGTGGGGATCGCCACTTCCACCGATACCCATGAAGCGCACCGGCTGCTCGAAAACGCCGGTCTGCTGCAATACGTCGTCGACATCGTTGGCGGCGACCGGGTCGAAAACCACAAACCGCACCCGGAGGTCTATCAGAGCCTCGCCGCCCGTCTCGGACGCACTGCTTCCCAATGTGTCGCTTTCGAGGACAGCGAGGTCGGCACCCGCGCCGCCGTCGCCTCCGGCGCCGTCACCGTCCAGGTGCCCGACCTGATCGCCCCGTCAGACGAAATCCGAATGCTTGGCCATTTCATTGCCCCCGACCTTCTTCAGGGCGCGGTCATGGCCGGGCTGCTCACGCCTGACGAAATCGCCGGCTGATCCGGGCCGGCGGTTCAGCCGAGACGGGTCAGGACGAAGTCCGCCCGTTCGGCCACGCCCGCCTTCGGCAGGATGACCGCCTCGTAGCCAAACTCTGAACAGGCACTGCGCAGCCGGCGGTATTCGGCAACCGCCTCGCTGAACCCGTGCCGCCGTGCCTCATCCGTCGCGAATATTTCCGGCCAGGGCGGCGCGAGGAATACGGTGCGGTGATAACGTTCGTTGCGCGCCAGCGTCCCGGAGGCCGAAATCCCGGCAGCATGTTCCAGCGCCACGGCCGCATCAATCAGCCCACGGTCAAAAAACACCCAACCGTCGACTTCCACCATCCTCCGGCGGTCCTCGGCTGCAAGGGCCAGTGCGCACCGCGCGAACCCGACCGGATCGTCCCAGGGCAATGCACCGTCCTCACCGCGCAGCGCACGCTCAACAATTCTGCGGCCCGGTTCCTCCACGGTCGCCAGGCCCCGCCGTGCCAGTTCCGCAAGCAGGGTGGACTTTCCGCCCCCGGAACAGCCGGTCAGGACCACGTGACGGCTGCCGGTCGAAGCCGCCTGCATCATCGTCCCGCCCTCCAGAGACCGAAGCCATCCCGCACAAAAAAGACCGGCGCAGGGTATCACCCGCGCCGGCCGCAAAACGTCGTGCAGTGATCGCCCGTCAGGCGGTTGCTACATCCGGCGCGGTCTTGAGCCGCCGCACCAGCAGTTTGTTGAGCGCGTTGACATAGGCCCGCGCCGACGCCACCACCGTATCGGTATCCGCCGACATGCCGGTGACGATCTTGCCGTTCTCCTCCATGCGCACGCTGACCGTCGCCTGGGCATCCGTGCCCTCGGTCACCGCATGCACCTGGTAGAGCTGCAGCCGCGCGGAATGCGGCACCAGTTCCTTGATCGCGTTGAACGCCGCATCCACCGGGCCGTCGCCGGTGGTCTTCACCGTCTGCTCGACCCCGTCGATCTCCAGGGTCATCTCCGCCGTCTGCGGCGCCTCGGTGCCGCAGACCACCTGCATGTGCTTCACCTGGATCCGGCTGTTGGCCGCATTGGTCCCGGTGTCCTGCATCAGCGCGATGAGGTCGTCGTCATAGACTTCCTTCTTGCTGTCCGCGAGCGCCTTGAACCGCACGAACACGTCGTTGAGCTGGTTGTCGCCGGGCTTGTACCCCAGTTCCTCCAGCTTCGAGCGCAGCGCCGCGCGACCCGAATGCTTGCCCATCACGAGGTTGGTTTCGGTCAGGCCCACGTCCTCGGGGCGCATGATCTCGAACGTATCGGCGCTCTTGAGCATCCCGTCCTGATGGATGCCGCTCTCATGGGCAAAGGCGTTCTTGCCGGTGATCGCCTTGTTGTACTGCACAGGGAAACCGGACACCGTGGAGACCATCCGGCTCGCCTGCATGATCTTCTTCGTGTCGATGCGGGTCTGGTACGGCAGGATGTCGTTGCGCACCCGCATCGCCATCACCACTTCTTCCAGCGCCGTGTTGCCGGCGCGCTCGCCCAAACCGTTGATCGTGCACTCGATCTGCCGCGCGCCCGCCTCGACGGCGGCGAGGCTGTTGGCCGTCGCCATCCCGAGATCGTTGTGACAGTGGGTCGAGACGATCACCTCGTCCATTCCCGGCACCCGCTCCAGAAGCATCCGGATCAGCTTCGCGCTCTCGAACGGCGCGGTATAGCCCACCGTGTCGGGAATGTTGATCGTCGTTGCCCCGGCCTTTATCGCAATCTCGATCACCCGGCAGAGGTAATCATGCTCGGTGCGCGTCGCGTCCATCGGCGACCACTGCACGTTGTCGCAGAGGTTGCGGGCGTGGGTCACCGTATCGTGAATCCGCTCGGCCATCTGGTCCATGTCGAGGTTGGGGATGGCGCGGTGCTGCGGCGAGGTGCCGATAAAGGTGTGGATGCGCGGCCGCTTCGCGTGGCGCACCGCATCCCAGCAGCGGTCGATGTCCCGGAAATTCGCCCGCGCGAGGCCGCAGACCTGGGCGTTGGCGGCCAGCCGGGCAATGCCGGAAACCGCCTCGAAATCGCCCTCGGAAGCGATCGGGAACCCGGCCTCGATCACATCCACGCCCATGCTGTCGAGCAGGGCGGCAATCTCAAGCTTTTCGTTCAGCGACATGGTCGCGCCCGGCGACTGTTCGCCATCGCGAAGCGTGGTGTCAAAGATCAGGACATGGTCCTGCGGTGGAGTGATGTCTTGCATGATTTGGGTCTCTTGAGCCTGAAGGTGTCTTGCGGCGCGTAAGCTGAAATCCCCTGAGCGCGCGCGCCGGGTCCCGGCACACTCAGAGGCGACCTAGCAGCCCCAGTGCTCCGGATGCAATGCGGACCGCGCGGGCGGCTCCCGTATGCTGAATGTCGGATACCATGCTCATGGCGTTGCCTATAGCACCCGCCTCGCCAAAATAAAATCCAAAAATCCCCCGAAGCGGCATTTTACCGGCCGGTCTCCGGACTGTCTTACCACCCCTGACGGTCTGCCTCCGGCCATGCACCGGACGCCGCCCTGCGACGTTTGACCACCCGGACGCCCGACCCCGGCACCCTGTCCCGCTTCATTGTTCCGACGTATCGCGCTATCAGCACAGACACCCGAACCGGCACAGGTGGTCTGAACGAGATGAATCCCCGAATCCCGGTCATCCGCCCCGCACGACCGACCGACGCCGGCGCGCTGGCCGCCTGCATCGATGCGGCATACGCCCGATACGCCGGGCAGATCGCCGATCTTCCGCCGGTTTCCGAAGGCTGCGCGGAAGATATCGCCGTCAACCAGGTCTGGATCGCCGTGCAGGACGGCACCGTTGTCGCCGGTCTGATTCTGGTCGCCGGAGACGCTTTCATGAAACTGGCGAACCTGGCGGTTCATCCCGATCACGCGGGCAGGGGGCTCGGGAGCAGACTGGTCAGGCTCGCGGAGAGCGAGGCCGGACGGCAGGGCTTTCGCGAAATGCGCCTGAACACCCACGCCGGCATGCCCGGAAACATCCGGCTCTATCGGCACCTTGGATGGGCCGAGGTGTCCCGCAGCGGCAATACCGTCTCGATGAAAAAGGATCTGCCGAACGGCTGACGCCCGGGACCGACACGCAGATCACCGGTCCTGCACTGCCAGGCAAACAAAAGAACGCCCGGACGGAGGTCCGGGCGCAGTCGGAACGAGGGACAGTGAGTTGAGGCGGCGCGTTCCGGCAATCCGCCTCACTGAACATATGGGGATGCGGGGTGCTTCTGCACAGGCCTTTGAATAAAACGTGAACATGTCGTGAGCGCGACCTGTTTCAGCCGCCGATCGACACCGCATAGAGGCCGACGGCGGCGGCATTGGAAACGTTCAGCGAGCCGAAACCGCTCGGCGAGGGGATGCGCGCGATGGTGTCGCAAAGCTGTTTTGTCAGATCGCGCAGGCCCGGCCCCTCGGAGCCGAGCACCAGCGCCGTCGGACTGCGCCGGGCGCTGAACAGGGCAGGGGTCAGATCCACCTCCGCCTCGCCGTCGAGGCCGGTCACGAAATACCCCATGTCCTTCAGGGTGCGGATCGCATTCGCCAGGTTCTTCACCCGCAGATAGGGCTGACGCTCCAGCGCCCCGGAGGCGGCCTTGGCCAGCGCCCCGGTCTCCGGCGCCGAATGCCGGTGCGGCGCGATCACCGCACGCGCGCCGAACACTTCCGCCGAGCGCAGGATTGCCCCCACATTGTGCGGGTCCGACACCCGGTCGAGCAGAAGCACGAACGGCGTTTCGCCGTGCGGCGCGCAGACCTCCGACACCGACCCCCAGTTCAGCGGCTGAACCCGGATCGCCGCCCCCTGATGGACCGAACTCGGATCGAGCGGCACCCGGAAATCGCGCGGCTCCACCTGCCGGACCGGCAGGCCGCTCGCGGGCACCGCGTCCCCAAGCCGGTCGGCGGCGTTGCGCGTCACCACCAGTTCCAGCTTGACCCGCGCCGGATTGGCCAGCGCCTCACGCACCGAATGCAGCCCGAACAGCCAGTAGTCCTCGACCCCCAGCGACTTTTTCTCGCGTTCCTTTTCGACCGCCCAGCTGGGTTTCTTGGCCATTGTGGTCTCCGGTTGATGCGGTTCCGGCAATAGCCCCATAAACCGCAGGCACGCAAGGCCGCAGCGGGCGGATTTCCGGTTGACGGCCCTGCAAACCTGTCATATCCCGCCCCCTGCTGAACCGGTGACGTGTCACCGGCGTCATCCCCGGGGGGGTGGCAGAGCGGTCAAATGCAACGGACTGTAACTCCGTCTCGGTAACGATACACTGGTTCGAATCCAGTCCCCCCCACCACTGCAAAATCAGCTACTTACGGTTGGCGGTCCCGGTGGGGCCGTTTTGCGTTTTACAGGTCATTTTAC
>JAUIHM010000034.1 GCA_030432315.1 Alphaproteobacteria bacterium
GGGGGTGGTGGTTTTCCTGCGCCAGTTCATTGCGTCCAGCCCTGTTGTCTCAACCGCGTCGCCTGCCCGACACATCCGGGTCAGTCGGTGAATTCCGCTCCCAGCTGCCGCCAGACATAGCTGCGCCCGTCCGGATAGGTGGCGACGATGATGTCGAAACCCGCCGGATCGTCTGCCGACAGCAGGTGCGCGGTGGCCGCCCCCGAGGCGATGTCGTCGCCAATGGCTTTGGGGTCGAAACAGCGGTACCATATCGGCGGGGTCAGCGGCGTCGGCGCCTCTGCCAGCGGGAGGTCGTCGAACGTTCCGGGCGCCGTGACGAAACACGCCCGCAGCTTCAGCGGCGAGGTTTCGGCACTGATGAGGTCAAGTCCGGAAACCGCATAGTCGCGGCCGGCGACCCGCAGCACGTCGCTCTCCCTGTCACGCTGGTAGTAGGCGAAGAACTGAAACCAGATCAGCGCCGCCGTGAAGATCACCAGCAGGACGAGAAAGCCCTGGATGAGACGGGTTCCGCTCATGCAGCGGCCGCGCCGCCGGCCGCGGTTTGAACAAACGCGTCGGCACAGGCTTTGGCGAGCGCGCGGACGCGGCCGATGTAGGCCTGGCGTTCGGTGACGGAAATCACACCGCGCGCATCGAGCAGGTTGAAGAGGTGGCTCGCCTTGATGCACTGGTCGTAGGCCGGATGGGCCATGATGATCGTGCGGCCCGTGCCGTCCTCTGCCGGAGCGGCGAGAATGCGGGCGCATTCCGCCTCGGCGTCCTCGAAGTGTTTCAGCAGCATGTCCGTGTCGGCCTGATCGAAATTCCAGCGGGAGTATTCCTGCTCGGTCTGGCGAAATACGTCGCCATAGGTCAGGGCAGTCGGCGACTGCGGATCGTTGAAGGGCATGTCCATCACGTGATCGGCGCCGAGTACGTACATGGCGAGCCGTTCAAGCCCGTAGGTCAGTTCACCGGAAACCGGCGTGCAGTCATGGCCGCCCACCTGCTGGAAATAGGTGAACTGGCTGACCTCCATGCCGTCGCACCAGACCTCCCAGCCGAGGCCCCAGGCGCCGAGCGTCGGGCTTTCCCAGTCGTCCTCGACAAAACGGATGTCGTGCAGGTTGTCGTCGATGCCGATGGCCCGCAGCGAGCCGAGATAGAGATCCTGCAGATCAGGCGGCGAGGGTTTTATCAGCACCTGGTACTGGTAGTAATGCTGCAGCCGGTTCGGATTGTCGCCGTAGCGCCCGTCGGTCGGACGGCGCGAGGGCTGCACGTAGGCGGCGGCCCAGGGGCGGGTGCCGAGCGCCCGCAGGGTTGTCGCCGGATGGAACGTGCCCGCGCCGACCTCCATGTCGTAGGGCTGCAGCATTGCGCAGCCCCGTGCGGCCCAGTAGGACTGCAGACGCAGGATGATCTCCTGAAAACTGCGGGGTGTGGCGGTTTGCGACATGGGCGGTTCCGGTGCGGGTTGTGAATGGCAAGGCCTGGTTAAACAGCGCAGGCGTCAGCGTCAATCGTCCGCTTCCCTTTGACAGGATGATGCGCATTCCCTAGGCCTAGGGAATGGCAGTTGGTGACAGAATATCGGTCAATGACCGGATGCAGACCGGTTACACCTACGAACTGGTCGCCCCGGTCGGCGAGGGGTTCGATGAGGGGTTTACGCCGGCGCACACGCCTCAGGAAATGCTGGAGATGGGGGTGTTCGAAGGCAAATACTGCAATGACTGCACTGCCGAGTTTCCAAAGGCATGGTTCGAGAACGCGAAGCTCTCCGCCACCCCGGACCCGTCGCTGAACTATTTCGGCGTCAAGAGCCGGCAGCCGCTGCGGGTCTGGCGGGAAAAGGGCTGGATTTACGGCCCGGATCCGCGCGGCTGGTTCCAGTGGTACTGTCGTTATTACCTCGGCCGCAGACTCAAGGAAATCGACCGGATCCAGATTGGCCGCTGGCGCGGATTTGCCCGCCATGCCGGCCAGGTCAGGGCGAACTGCGATCCGGGCGACGTGTTTTGCCGGCCGCGTCAGCGCCAGGCGCTGCTGCAATGGGCGCATGACCCGCTGATCTGACGTGGCTGCCGGTCAGCCCCGCCAGAATGCGGGTGTGAAGAGCACGAACACGGACAGCAGTTCAAGCCGGCCAATTAGCATGACGATGGACAGGATCCATTTCGCCGAATCCGGCAGGGTGGTGAAGTTGCCCGCAGGACCGATGATCGGACCGAGACCGGGTCCGATGTTGGCGATGGCAGTGGCCGAGCCGCTGATCGCCGTTACCGGATCGAGGCCGATCAGAACCAGCAGGATCGCTGACACTGACAGCGTTACGAAGAAAAACATGAAAAACGCCATCACCGAATTCATCACTTCATCGGAGATTGCCCTGCCGTCGTACTGTGGCAGAATAACCCGGCTGGGCGAATGCAGGCGCTTGATCTCGGCGGAAATCGCCGCGAACAGCAGTTGGTATCGGAAAATCTTGACCGAACAGGCGGTAGAGCCGGAACAACCGCCAAGCAGGCCGATGATGAAGAACATCACCGCAGCGAGCGGCCCCCAAAGCTGGTAATCGGCGCTGGTATAGCCGGTTCCAGTGGCGATCGAGGTGACATTGAACAGGATTTCCCGGAACATCGGCTCGAATCCACGTCCGGCGGAATGATCGTAGACAAGGGTCAGTACCAGACAGAACGTCAGGATCGTCAGGAGAAACCCGCGCACCTGGACGTCCCGGTAGAGGGGCTGCGCCGTTCCGGCCATCAGCTGCACATAGCGCACGAAGGGCAGTGCCGACAGGATCATGAACGCAGTAGCGACGTAATGCGACGCACCGTTATAGGCGCCGAACGAGGCATCCGAATTCGACATGCCGCCGGTCGAGATGGTGGTCATTGCATTGACTGCGGCATCGAACGCCCCCATGCCGGTCATCACGTATCCCATGAAACACAGGAATGTCAGAAACAGGTAGATGTTGGTGAGCCGCATGGCGATCTCGCCGGCGCGGGGCAAAACCTTGCCTATGGTGTCGAACGCCTCGGAGCGGAAAATCTGCATCCCGCCCACCTTGAGCGTCGGCAGGAACACCATGGCGACCACGACAATGCCAAGCCCGCCGAACCACTGCAGCATTCCCCGCCAGAGCAGCACGCCCGGCGGCAGGCCCTCGAGACCGGTGAACACCGTGGCCCCGGTGGTGGTCAGCGCCGACATTGCCTCGAAAAAGGCATCCGTATAGCTGACATTCGGCGCCCCCATCCAGAAGGGCAGCGCGCCGAACAGCGGAAAAACCAGCCAGATCCCGGTGGCCATCAGGAAACTGTCCTGCCGCCGCAGCCTGGGCGACCGGGCCTGGGTACAGGAAACCGCGGTGACGAAGCCGATCACGAAGGTCACCGCCCCGGCTTCGGCAAAGACAAACCCGTTGCGGTGACCGGCCATGACGCTTGCTATCAGCGGCAGGAGCATCGACGCTCCGAGCGCAGCCACCAGCCAACCGATGAGAAAGCCCAGAGGTCTTATGTCGAACATGGGCTGGATCGTTGGCGCGCCGGTCCGGCACTGTCAAGCCGGTCGGCGGTCGCGGGCTAACCTGTGTGGATCAGTGTGTCGAAAAGACGCGGATCGTAGCTGTGCTGCCGAAAGGTCTCGCCGTTTGTGAGGATCGATACCGCATCGTGGCTGTGCAGCGATTCCTGGTGGCTCGCCACAACCCGGAAGTCGCCGATGCGCGGGTCCGCCTCAAGCTGTTCGCAGAGCAGCCGCACCGCATCCTCAACAAAGATCGGATTGGCACCATTCAGTTCCGCGAAGGCCTGTTCGTCCTCGCGCTTGACCATGACCTGGGTTTCGGTCGGGATGGCGGCATTGCACAGGTCGACCAGATCCTCGAACCAGAGAACCTCGGGCACGTCGGGCGCCACTTCAACCGAGACCCGCGCGACCGAGCGCTGCGAATGCGGCGTCGCCATCTGATTGCGGGTCCGGCGTGCATGCTCGGAGAGTTCCAGCGAGCACGGGCAGGTCGATGAATACACGTAGTCAAGGTGGAGAATGCGCTGAATTCCGGCTTCCGACTGGATCATTTCCAGCGCAATATTATAGTACTGAAAACCGGACAGACCCGAGCGCAGCGACTGTTTGCGCATTGGATAGCTGATGCGCATCTGAATGCGGGCATCGAGCGAATCGAGGTCGTCGACGTAGCTTTTCAGAACGCTGCCGATCACTTCGAAGGAAAATTCGCGCTCCGCGTGCTTGTAAAACGACCGCATGATGCGGCTCATGTTGATGCCCTTCTTGTTGGCATCGAGGGAAACCGATCCGGTCACTGAGGTTTCCAGCGGCAGATCATCGCCATCGCGCGAATGGAAGCGGATCGGCAGGCGGAAGTTTGAGATGCCGACGTGCTGAATTGACCGTTTCGCACCCTTGATCAGGCTCTCCGGCCCATTCTGCAGGTCGGGCAGACCGGCGCGGTAGACGGTGTCGACCTCAAATCCGTTCGGGTAGTCACGGCTGAATGTCGGATATGCACTGCCCTGCCCGCTTTGCGGATCAACCGCGGCGTCCCTGCCTGCGGCGGCGTTCCAGGCGATCAGGACCCTTGCGGCATCCCGCACTTCTTCGGCCGTCGGCAGACTTTCCGTTTCCGGGCTGGCAGATGTCTTTCGGATCTCCGGATTGTAAACATTCATTAAGTGTCTCCCTTAAGCGATCCACAGACTCGGTTCGGGGCCATTTGCCGTCGCGCAAGTAAACGAATGGTTTCGTTCGTCCGAACGTCAGTCAACAAATTGTCCGTACACAACTTAAGGGAGAAAATCGACGAAAAAACAATCCTCATGCAAGAATTTGGTGAACCATATACTAATTTCCCACGTCGAGCGCCGACAGGATGTCTGAAATCAGATCCTGCGGCCCTTCGAGGCCGACCGAAATCCTGACCAGACCGTCCGTAATACCAAGTGAGTCGCGCTGCGTCTGGCTGAGACGCTGGTGCGTCGTGGTCGCGGGGTGGGTGACCAGGCTCTTCGCATCGCCAAGATTGTTGGAAATCAGGAAGATCTTCAGGGCATTGAGAAACCGGAAGGCCGCGGTCTTGCCACCCTTCAGGTCGACGGCAATCATCGTCCCGCCGGTTTCCATCTGCCGCCGCACCAGTTCTGCCTGCGGATGTTGCGGCAGGCCGGGATAGATCACCCGGTTGAGCTTTTCGTGACCGACGAGCGCCTCCGCCAGCATCGCGGCGCTCGCGGCCTGGGCCCGGCAGCGCAGATCCAGCGTCTCAAGACCCTTGAGCATCACCCACGCGTTGAACGGACTGAGCGCACCGCCGGTGTGTTTGAGATAGCCCTCAAGGGTATTGCGGATGAAATCCCGGCTGCCGATCACGATCCCGCCAAGGCAGCGGCCCTGACCGTCGATGTGTTTGGTGGCGGAGTAGATCACCACATCAGCCCCCAGCGCGAAGCTGCGCTGGAAGATCGGCGTCGCGAATACGTTGTCCACCACCAGACAGGCGCCTGCGGCCTTCGAGATGCGGGCGACGCCGGCAATGTCGATCACTTCGAGCGTAGGGTTGGACATGGTTTCGAGGAAAAACACCTTGGTGTTGGAGCGCACTGCGGCCTGCCATGCCTCAAGATCGGTGCCTTCGACGAAAGTGACGTCGACGCCGAAACGGGGCAGCAGGTTCTCGACGATAAACAGACAGCTTCCGAACAGCGCCTTTGCGGAGACCACATGATCGCCGGCGCGCAATTGCGAGAACAGTGCCGCATTGACCGCAGCCATGCCGGACGCGGTCGCGAAGGCGTCTTCCGCCCCCTCAAGCGCCGCCATCCGCTCCTCGAACATGCGGACGGTCGGATTGCCGTAGCGGGCATAAATGAATTCGTCCTCTCCGGCCTCGATGAAGCGCGCCTCGGCGGTTTCCGCATCGGGATAGACAAATCCCTGGGTGAGGAAAATTGCCTCGGACATCTCGCCGTACTGGCTGCGCCGTGCGCCCGCATGCACCAGCTTTGTGCGTTCCGTCCAGTCGTTGCCCATGTGCGCCGCCGGTTGCCCGGCCCCCTCTGCTGAATGTCTTTCGGGGATTAAACGGCACCGCGCCGCCGGTCAATGGCGCGGCGGCGCCGCGGAGTCACGGGAGTTTGGCGAAACCGCCACGCAGGTTTCACATTTCCGATCTAGTCCGTGGGCGCGGTGTAACGGTTGCGGTTATGGATCTGGTCATGGCGTATCTCGGCATCACGGCGACAGCCGCCGGAATGAAGACGGCCCGCGGAACGCAACCGCTCGAGTCCGTGCTCTGCCACCACCTCGCCCGCCTGGAAGCCGACGCGCCAGTTGTCGTTTTGATCCACGGATTCCGCTACGATCCGGCCCGCCCCGGAAACGATCCGCACCGTGGACTTTTCTCCACCGATCCCGGGCGCGGCAACACCAGAATCCGCAGTTGGCCGGGCGGGCTTGGATTTTCCGGCGACAGGGACGGGCTCTGCATTGGTTTTGGCTGGCCCGCATGCACTGCCAGTCCGGGCACGATCGCCGTCAGAGGTCGAACAAGTTTCGCTGCGGTCTATGACGCGGCACCGGAATACGGAAGAATGCTCGCGCGCCTGATCAGGTTCATTCAGGAAAGTGCCCCGGGTCGGCCGGTGGACATCCTTGCCCATTCGCTGGGTGCGCGGGTTGCCCTGAGCAGCCTGCCGCATCTCAACCGGGCCCCGGGCCGGATGGTGTTGCTCGGCGCCGCGGAATTCGAGGTCAATGCCCGCGCGTTTCTCGCCGCCCTGCCGGGGACCGACCGCCCGGAAATCTACAACGTCACAGGCCGGTTCAACGACATCTACGACGCTCTGTTCGAAGTGGCAGCGCCACGCCGCGGGGTGCGCGGGCGGTCGCTGGGCTGCGGGCTTCGCGGGGAGGAGCCTGGATGGCTGGACATCCAGATCGACCGGCAGGCGGTCACTGCGTGGTTCCAGTTTCAGGGCCTGAAGCTGCAGCAGGCGCCGCGCCTGTGCCACTGGAGCTTCTACACACGCGACGGCACCCTGGCGGTCTACCAGGCGATCCTGCGCCGGCGACCGGGGTGGGACGTGGAAACCCTTCGCAGGCAGGCCTGCTTTCGCGGCCAGGACCGACGCTGGAGCAGGCTTCTGCCGGCGATCGGCCTGCCCTGGACCCGGCCTGCGGAGGATCCCGGTCTGGCCGAAAGTCTCGAAAACGCTTGATTCCTTCCGCCCGGACGCCAGGTTGGGAACAGCGGCAACAACCAAAGGCGGATCCCATGAGCAAGCCCATCGAACTGTTTTTCTGGCCGACCCCGAACGGCAAGAAAATTTCCATCGCCCTTTACGAAATGGACCTGCCGTTCGAAACCCGCCTCGTGAACATTGGTGCCGGGGACCAGTTTAAGCCGGATTTCCTGAAAATCGCTCCAAACAACCGCATGCCGGCGATCATCGATCCGGACGGGCCGGACGGCGCGCCGATCTCGATATTCGAATCCGGCGCGATCCTGCAGTATCTCGGCCGCAAGACCGGCCTTTTCTACGGCTCCACCGAACGGGAGAAGGTCGAGATCGAACAGTGGCTGATGTGGCAGATGGGTGGCGTCGGACCGATGGCAGGTCAGGCGCACCATTTCCTGCGTTACGCCCCGTCGATGGATCCGCCCAACGATCTGCCCTATGCCAAGGACCGCTACCGAAATGAGGTCAACAGGCTCTACGGCGTGCTCAACAAGCGCCTGGCCGACCGGAACTTCGTCGCCGGCGACTATTCGATCGCCGACATGGCGATCTGGCCCTGGGCGATGGGCTGGGAGGGCCAGCAGCAGGACATCGCGGACTTCCCGCACATGAAGGCGTGGCTCGACCGCATCGGTGACCGACCGGCAGTGAAGGCCGGCAGCGAACTCGGCGCGGAGGCGCGCAATCAGATCCAGGATGACCGGGAGGCGCAAAAAATCCTCTTCGGCCAGAGGGCGCGGTCCTGAGCCGCCGGTTCGGCTCGCACCGGGCCGGGCAAAATGTTAAGGGCAGGGAATCGCACCGGAGTACCCTGCCCTGACCGACCTGCTGGACATTCCCCGCCCCGACGACTGGCACCTGCATCTGCGTGACGGCGCGATGATGCGGGGCATCCTGCCAGGCTCGTCGGATTTCGCCCGTGCCATCGTCATGCCGAACCTTGTGCCGCCCGTGGTGACCGGTGCGCAGGCCGCGGCCTACCGCGACCGCATTCTGGCCGCCCTGCCCGACGGTCAGGATTTCACCCCGCTGATGACGCTCTATCTGACCGAGGGCACCGACCCGGATGACGTCGCCGCCGCCCATGCTTCCGGTCTGATCACGGCGGTCAAACTCTACCCGGCCGGCGCCACCACCAATTCCGACAGCGGCGTGCGCGATTTCCGCAACGTGATACCGGTGCTCGAGCGCATGGCCGAAATCGGCCTGCCGCTCTGCGTTCACGGCGAGGTCACCGACCGCGAAATCGACATTTTCGACCGCGAGGCGGTGTTCATTGACCGGGTACTGGCGCCGCTGCGCCGTGATCTGCCCGAACTGCGCATCGTCATGGAGCATGTCACCACCGCCGACGGCATCGATTTCGTCAAGTCCCAGGACCGCAACACCGCCGCCACCTTCACAGTTCAGCATCTGGTGCTCAGCCGCAACGACATGCTGGTTGGCGGCATCCGCCCGCATTTCTACTGCCTGCCGATCCTCAAGCGCGACCGCCACCGTGCCGCACTGCGGGCGGCGGCCACCGGCGGCGATCCGCGGTTCTTCATCGGCACCGACAGCGCCCCACATGCCCGGCACACCAAGGAAAACGCCTGCGGCTGCGCCGGAGTTTTTTCCGCACCGGTCGCCCTCGGCTGGCTCGCCCAGGTGTTCGAGGAGGAGGACGCGCTTGCCGCCTTCGAAGGCTTCGTCTCGCGCAACGGCCCGGCATTCTATGGCAGGCCAGTGAACACCGAACGCACCCGCCTGCGCCGGTCGCCGACACCGGTATCCTTTCCCGCCACACTGGAAACCGGCGACGGACCGGTGGTCGTGTTCGATCCCGGCAGACCGCTCCACTGGCACGTAATCGACTGATCAGGAGACGGACATGTTCGCGAACACTTTCCCCGATGACGCCGAAATGGCGCGGCTGACCGCCCGGATGCTGCTGGAAATCAAGGCGGTGCATTTCCGCGCGGATGACCCCTACAAACTGACTTCGGGCCTTGCCTCGCCGGTCTATATCGACTGCCGCAAGCTGATCTCCTATCCGCTGATCCGCTCGGCGTTGATGGATTTTGCCTGCGCCAAGCTGCTTCGTGACGCGGGTTTCGACCGGTTCGACGCGGTGGCCGGCGGCGAGACCGCCGGCATTCCCTTTGCCGCCTGGATCGCCGAGCGCCTCGGCCTGCCGATGCTCTACGTGCGCAAGAAGCCCAAAGGCTTCGGCCGTGACGCCCAGATCGAGGGCGACATTTCCGAAGGCCAGCGGGTGCTGCTGGTCGAGGATCTGACCACCGACGGCGGCTCGAAGCTGAAATTCGCCGAGGCGATCCGCACTGCCGGGGCCGAATGCGCCCACACGCTGGTGGTTTTCTACTATGGCATCTTCGAGAGCACGGTTCCGGTGCTTGCCAAACACGGGCTGCAGCTGCACTACCTCGCAATCTGGCAGGACGTGCTGGCCGAGGCCCGGGCCGGCGGCCACTTCGACGCGGAGGCGCTCGCCGCGGTCGAGGCGTTTCTGGCTGCGCCTCTCGCATGGTCGGCGGCACATGGCGGGATCGACCGCGTCGCGGAATAGGCCGCGCGGCATTTCCGCCCGTCCCCCGAAACCCGACGCGCCCTTGCCGGCACAGACTCACCCGTGGCGGCGCCAGGTATGAGCGCCGACGCTTTGACCGTGTATTTTTTGCGCAGTCCTTGGCGTGATTCCCGCCAGTTTTTCATGATCGCTGATGCAATTGAGGCAATTGCGTCCAAGCAGCCGCCGGTGCAGGCAGATTCCCCTATTTCGGTTGTAAATCCGGCAATACCTGAGTGATATTGCCCGGAAAGAACAGCCCTCCCCGGAGAAACAGCATGAACAGTCTTGCGGAAATCCCGACCAACCCCCTCCTGCGCTCCGATGATCCCGAAGATCTGGCCCGGGAAATTCTGCGCCGCCTCACCTATCGGATCGGCAAGAACGTTGCGGTGGCCAATGACAACGACTGGCTCGAATGCACCATCCTGCTGATCCGGGACCGCGCAGTCGAAACCTGGATGGCCTCCACCAAGAACACCTACGAAAAGCAGAACAAGCGCGTCTATTACCTCAGCCTCGAGTTTCTGATCGGCCGGTTGATGCGCGATGCGGCCTCAAACCTCGGGCTGACCGAACCGCTGCGGGCGGCGCTCGCGACGCTGAACGTCGACTATGACGTTATTGCTGAACTCGAAGCGGACGCAGCGCTCGGCAACGGCGGCCTGGGACGACTCGCGGCATGCTTCATGGAGAGCATGGCCACGGTCGGCGTGCCCGCCTACGGCTATGGCATCCGCTACCGCCACGGGTTGTTCCGCCAGGAAATCCGCGAGGGACAGCAGCAGGAATACCCGGAAACCTGGCTGGAGCACGGCAATCCGTGGGAGTTCGACCGACGTGAAAGTGCGTATGAGGTCGGGTTTGGCGGCTGGGTGGACTATGACGAAACCGGCGACGAAGGGGCCAAGTTCGTCTGGAAGCCGGGCGAGAAGGTCAAGGCAACCGCCTACGATACGCCGATCGTCGGCTGGCGGGCGCACCGGGTCAACACGCTGCGGCTCTGGAACGCCGAACCGCTGGATCCGATCCGCCTCGACGCCTTCAATGCCGGTGACCATATCGGCAGCCTGCACGAGAGCAACCGCGCCGACGCCCTGACCCGCGTGCTCTATCCGGCCGACGCCTCGCCGTCCGGTCAGGAACTTCGCCTGCGGCAGGAATACTTCTTTTCCTCCGCCTCGCTGCAGGACATTTTGCGCCGCCACAAACAGCAGTACGGCACCTTCGACAATCTCAGCGAGAAGGTGGCGATTCAGCTCAACGACACCCATCCTGCCGTCTGCGTCGCCGAACTGATGCGCCTGCTGATCGACGTGCATGGCTATGACTTCGCCGAAGCCTGGAAGATGACCCAGGCGACGATCGGGTACACCAATCACACTCTGCTGCCCGAGGCGCTGGAATCCTGGCCGCTGCCGCTGTTCGAGCGCATGCTGCCGCGCAACATGCAGATCATCTATGAAATCAACGCTTTCATCCTGCGGGCGGCGCGCAAGGACCACAATCTTGACGATCACGCGATCCGCAACATCAGCCTGATCGACGAAAGCGGCGAACGCCGCGTGCGCATGGGCAATCTTGCTTTCGCGGGGGCCCATTCCATCAACGGGGTTTCTGCACTGCATACCGATCTGATGAAACAGACGGTGTTTCACGATCTGCACCGCATGTTCCCGGACCGTATCAACGCCAAGACCAACGGCATCACCCCACGCCGCTGGCTGGTGCAATGCAATCCCGGCCTGACCGCCCTGATCAGGGATACGATCGGACCGGACTTCCTCGACAACATCGACGCCCTGCGCGGGCTCGAAGCCCATGCGGACGACGCCGCCTTTCAGGAGGCCTTTGCCAAGGTCAAGTACGACAACAAGGTACGGCTCGCCAAACTGGTGCGCGAGCGCGTCGGCGTGCGGCTTGATCCCTCCGCCCTGTTCGACATCCAGATCAAGCGCATCCACGAATACAAGCGCCAGCTGCTCAACATCATTGAAGCTGTATCTCTCTACGATCAGATCAGATCGCATCCCGAGCGTGACTGGACACCCCGGGTGAAGATTTTCGCCGGCAAGGCAGCCCCCTCCTACCACAACGCCAAGCTGATCATTCAACTCGCCAATGATGTCGGCAAGGTGATCAACTCCAACCCCAGCGTCCGCGACGTGCTCAAGGTGGTTTTCGTCCCGAACTACAATGTCAGCGCCGCCGAGATCCTGGTGCCCGCCGCCGACCTGAGTGAACAGATATCCACCGCCGGCATGGAAGCCTCGGGCACCGGCAACATGAAGTTCGCCCTTAACGGCGCATTGACCATCGGCACGCTCGACGGCGCCAATGTCGAGATGCTCGAACATGTGGGAGCCGAAAACATCGTGATCTTCGGCAAGAAGGCGGACGAGGTCGCAGCCATTCGCGCCGGCCATTACAACCCGCGCGAAATCATCGCCGCATCCCCCGAACTCGCCCAGGCGCTGGAAGCGATTTCCTCCGGAGTATTCTCTCCCGATGACCCGCACCGATACCGCGATCTGATCGGCGGCCTCTACGAGCATGACTGGTTCATGGCCGCTACCGACTTCGACGCCTATACCGCAGCTCAGCGCGAAGTTGACTCTCTCTGGGCCGATCAGGGCGTCTGGCGGCACAAGGCGATCCTGAACACCGCGCGAATGGGCTGGTTTTCCTCCGACCGCACAATTCGTGAATATTCTCAAGACATATGGGGCGTGCCGTTGTAGCGTGAGGTAAGCAGCTGTGTAGGGGGAGCAGCAGATGACCGAAAAGAAGCGCGCGCCCAGGGTAAAAAAAACCGCAGCAGTCGACCTCCCGGCAAGCGAGGTGGAGTCGATTGTACGGGGCCTGCACGGAAACTCCTTTTCGGTGCTCGGACTGCATGAACGGGACGGCGTCTTTACCGTCCGTGCATTCGTAGCGGACGCTGAAACCCTGAGCGCCCACACGCTCGGCGGCCGGAAGCTTGGCAGGCTGAAGCAGCGCCACCCGGAGGGTTTCTTTGAGGGAACCGTCAAACTCAAGGTCCACCAGCCGCTGAAGTATCTCGCCACCCGTGGCGATGCGGAGTGGTGGGTGACCGACCCCTATACCTTCGGCCCGGTCCTCGGGCCGATGGACGATCACCTGATGGGGGAAGGCAGCCACAGGCGTCTGTTTGACCGGATGGGCGCGCATCCGATGACGCACCAGCATTCGGACGGCGTACATTTTGCCGTCTGGGCCCCGAATGCACGGCGGGTTTCGGTGGTCGGGGATTTCAATGCCTGGGACGGGCGCCGCCACGCCATGCGTCTGCGCCATGATACGGGCATCTGGGAGATATTCATTCCCGACGTGGCGGTCGGACTGCGTTACAAGTTCGAAATCGTCGCCGAGGGGGACGTCCGACTGCCCCTGAAGGCCGACCCCTATGCCCGAGCTTCGGAACTGCGTCCCGATACCGCTTCCGTCGTGGCGCCGGAACTCGACCACGACTGGGGCGATGCGGCGCACCGGGAGTTCTGGTCCGGCGCGAACGCCCGACGACAGCCGATTTCAATCTATGAGGTCCACCCCGGCTCCTGGCGAAAACCGGACCCGGGCGCGGGCGGGGAACGGGAGTTTCTAAGCTGGGACGAGCTGGCTGATCAGATGATCCCCTATGTGGTCGAAATGGGATTTACCCATATCGAGTTCATGCCGATCAGCGAATACCCCTACGACCCGTCCTGGGGATACCAGACGACCGGGCTCTACGCGCCCACCGCCCGCTTTGGTCCGCCGGAGGCCTTCGCGCGTTTCGTCGACGGAGCGCACCGCGCCGGTATCGGCATTCTGCTCGACTGGGTGCCGGCGCATTTCCCGACCGACGCCCACGGGTTGGCCCGGTTCGACGGAACGGCGCTCTATGAACATGCAGACCCACGCCAGGGCTTCCACCCGGACTGGAACACTGCGATCTATAATTTTGGCCGGCGCGAGGTGGTCAGCTACCTGGTCAACAACGCGCTCTACTGGTCGGAAAAGTTCCACGTCGACGGACTGCGCGTCGATGCGGTCGCCTCGATGCTTTATCTCGACTATTCCCGCAAGGAGGGCGAATGGGTGCCCAACCGTGAGGGCGGGCGGGAGAATCTCGAAGCGGTGTCGTTCCTCCAGGAGATGAACCGCGCCGTTTACGGCAGCCATCCCGGCATCATGACAATCGCCGAGGAAAGCACGTCGTGGCCCAAGGTCAGCCAACCCGCACATGAGGGCGGGCTCGGATTTGGCTTCAAGTGGAACATGGGGTTCATGCATGACACACTGAAGTATTTCTCTCTCGATCCGGTCTACCGCCGACATCACCACAGCGAGCTGACCTTCGGCCTGCTTTACGCGTTTTCAGAGAACTTCGTGCTGCCGATCAGCCATGACGAGGTGGTGCACGGCAAACAGTCGATGCTCGGCAAAATGTCCGGCAGCGGCGATATGAAATTCGCCAATCTGCGCGCCTACTACGCCTTCATGTGGGGTTATCCCGGCAAGAAGCTGCTGTTTATGGGACAGGAATTCGCCCAGGGTGCAGAGTGGTCGGAGATGCGCTCTCTCGACTGGTGGCAGACCGACATTCCCCAGCACCGGGGCGTGCAGTCGCTGGTGCGTGACCTGAACCATCTTTACCGCGACAGACCGGCGCTGCACGCGAGGGACTGTGAACCGGAAGGCTTCGAGTGGCTGATCGCAGACGACAGTATGAACTCGGTATATGCCTGGGTCCGCCGCGCTCCGGACACCCCTGAAGTCGCCATAATCTGCAATCTGACCCCGGTGGAGAGGAGCGACTATGTCGTTCCGCTGCCGAAGCCCGGGCACTGGCGGGAAATTCTCAATACCGACGCGCGTGACTACGGCGGCAGAGGCGTCGGCAACCTCGGCGGCATCACCGCGACCGAAAGCGGGGACGGCATCACAGCGCGCCTGACCCTGCCGCCGCTGGCGACCGTCTGGCTCGAATTCGAGGAGCAGACATGACGATCAAGAAACGAAACCGAAACAGGGAGGCTGCTTCCATGGAGAGACCGTCACAACCTTTGGCCCGCGACGCAATGGCCTATGTGCTGGCCGGAGGGCGGGGGTCGCGGCTGAAAGAACTGACCGACCGCCGGGCCAAGCCCGCCGTCCATTTCGGCGGCAAGACGCGGATCATCGACTTCGCCCTGTCGAATGCCCTCAATTCCGGCATCCGCCGCATCGGCGTCGCCACCCAGTACAAGGCCCATTCCCTGATCCGCCATCTGCAGAACGGCTGGAACTTCTTCCGTCCTGAACGCAACGAAGGGTTCGACATCCTGCCCGCCAGCCAGCGCGTCTCGGAAACCCAGTGGTACGAGGGCACTGCCGACGCCGTCTATCAAAACATCGACATCATCGAGGGCTATGCGCCCGAATACATGGTCATTCTTGCCGGCGACCACATCTACAAGATGGATTACGAGATCATGCTGCGCCAGCATGTGGACAGTGGCGCCGACGTTACTGTCGGCTGTCTCGAAGTGCCACGCATGGAAGCGGTCGGCTTTGGCGTTATGCATGTGGACGAGAACGACGTCATCACCGACTTTGTCGAAAAGCCTGCCGACCCGCCGGGCATTCCCGGCAATCCCGATGTCGCGCTCGCATCCATGGGAATCTATGTGTTCCACACCAAGTTCCTGATGGACCTGCTGCGCCGCGATGCAGAACAGAAGGATTCGAACCGCGATTTCGGCAAGGACCTGATCCCCTATGTGGTGGCCAACGGCAAGGCGCAGGCCCACCGCTTTTCCAGTTCCTGCGTCCGCTCGACGCTCGAGGCCAATTCCTACTGGCGCGATGTCGGCACGATCGACGCCTACTGGCAGGCCAATCTCGACCTGACCGACGTACTGCCCGATCTCGACCTCTACGACACCACCTGGCCGATCTGGACCTATGCCGAGATCAAGCCGCCGGCGAAGTTCGTTCACGACGAGGAAGGCCGCCGCGGCGCCGCCGTCTCCTCGCTGATTTCCGGCGACTGCATCGTCTCCGGCGCCAGCCTTCGCCGGGCGCTGCTGTTCACCGGGGTGCGGGTCAATTCATTTTCCAGCCTCGACGAGGCGGTGCTGCTTCCGGATGTGACGATTGCCCGCAACGTTCATCTCCGCAAGGTGGTGGTCGACCGCGGCGTGGTCATTCCCGAAGGTCTGGAGGTCGGCAACGATCCCGAACTCGACGCCAAACGGTTCCGGCGGTCCGAGGGCGGCGTGTGCCTGATCACCCAGCCAATGATCGACGCGCTGGAACACTGACGAATGCAGGTTCTTTCCGTTGCGTCCGAGATATTCCCGCTGATCAAAACCGGCGGTCTGGCCGATGTCGCGGGGGCGCTGCCGCCGGCTCTGGCCGGCCAGAATGTTGCAGTACGCAGCCTGATCCCCGGATATCCAGCGGTCATGGGACGGCTTGAGGAGACCGAGGTTGCGGTCGACGAGTTGAGACTTCTCGGTGCTCCGGCCCGGCTGCTGTCGGCCCGGGTCGGCGACCTTGATCTGATCGTGATGGATGCGCCGACGCTGTTCGACCGGCCTGGCGGGCCGTATTCGGACACCGCAGGCCGGGATCACGCGGACAACTGGCGCCGGTTCGGCGCCCTTGCCCGTGCCGGCGCGCTCGTGGCCGATGGACTGATCCCCGGGTACAGACCCGACCTTGTGCATGCCCATGACTGGCAGGCAGCCCTGACGGCGGCATACCTGAAATACGGAGGCATCAACCTGCCTTCGGTTGTGACGATCCACAACATGGCCTTCCAGGGGCACTTTCCGGCCAGCATTTTTCAGAACCTCGAACTGCCGCCCCAGGCGTTCTCGATCTATGGAGTCGAGTATTTCGGCGGCGTCGGCTATCTGAAGGCCGGCCTAGAATGCGCCTGGGCGGTGACAACCGTCAGCCCGACCTACGCGCAGGAAATCGCCACACCCGCATACGGCATGGGCCTGGACGGGCTGATCGCGGGGCGCGCCGGCAGCATGCACGGCATCGTCAACGGGATCGACACCGGGGTCTGGAATCCGGAAACCGACGCCAACCTGCCGCAGACCTTCAATGCCCGCCGGCTGAAGGACCGTGCCGTGAACCGCGCGGCGCTGGAAAGCCGGTTCGGCCTGAGCGACGCACCCGGCCCGCTCTTTACCGTGATCAGCCGCCTGACATGGCAAAAGGGTCTCGATTTACTGGCAGATGCCACGCCGGCCCTGGTCGCGGCAGGTGGAAAACTCGCGGTGCTCGGCTCCGGTGAACCGGAACTGGAGACACGGTTTCTTGGCCTTGCGTCGCAGTATCCGGGCCGGGTCGGCGTGCTGATCGGCTATGACGAACCTCTGTCGCACCTGGCGCAGGGCGGCGGGGATGCGATCCTCATTCCCTCGCGGTTCGAGCCCTGCGGCCTGACCCAGCTTTACGGACTGCGGTACGGCTGCGTACCGGTTGTGGCCCGCACCGGTGGTCTCGCCGACACGGTTGTCGATGCCAATGTCGCCGCCCTGAATGCGGGCGTGGCAACCGGCCTGCTGCACGCACCCGCCGATCCCGGCGCTCTGGCATTGGCGATCCGCCGCGCGGCAGATCTGTACCGGATCCCGAAAACCTGGAGCGCGCTGCAGCGTCAGGGAATGAAATCCGACGTGTCCTGGGATCGCAGCGCCGCTACTTACGCACAACTGTTCGAGTCTCTGGTTGCCTGAAGGAGAGAACGCCCCGATGAACAAGACAGTCTCCACCACCCCCTACACCGACCAGAAACCGGGCACGTCCGGCCTTCGCAAAAAGGTACCGCATTTCCAACAGCCGAACTATGTCGAGAACTTCGTCCAGGCGATCTTCGACAGTCTCGAAGGTTTCGAAGGCGAGACCCTCGTTGTCGGAGGTGACGGCCGCTACTACAACCGCGAAGTGATCCAGACCGTGTTGAAAATGGCTGCCGCCTCCGGCTTTGGCCGCGTCCTCGTCGGCCAGGGCGGCATTCTCTCCACTCCCGCCGCCAGCCACGTTATCCGCAAGAACGGCGCCTTCGGCGGCATCATCCTCTCTGCCAGCCACAACCCGGGCGGGCCGAAAGAAGATTTCGGCATCAAGTACAACATCGGCAATGGCGGCCCTGCCCCGGAAAAGATCACCGACACCATCCACGCGCGCACACGGACCATCACCGAGTACCACATCGTAGAGGCCGACGACCTCAATCTCGACACCGTTGGCAGCCGGCAACTCGGCGACATGACGGTAGAGATCATCGATCCCGTCGCCGACTATGCCGAACTGATGGAAAGCCTGTTCGATTTCACCGCACTGCGCGCGCTGTTCGCCGGTGGTTTCCGTATGGCGTTCGACGCGATGCACGCGGTCACCGGCCCCTATGCAACGGAAATACTTGAAAACCGCCTGGGCGCCCCAAAAGGCACAGTGCGCAACGGCACCCCCCTGCCGGATTTCGGCGGCCACCACCCGGACCCGAACCTGGTTCATGCCAAGGCCCTCTACGACGAAATGATGGCTGAAGATGCCCCTGATTTCGGCGCGGCCTCGGACGGAGACGGCGACCGCAACCTGATCATCGGCCGTGGCATCTTTATCACGCCATCCGACTCGCTCGCACTGCTGGCCGCCAACATCCACCACGCGCCAGGCTATTCCGGCGGCATTTCCGGCATCGCCCGCTCGATGCCGACCAGCGGCGCCGCCGACAGGGTCGCAGCCGCGCTCGGGATCGAGCTGTTCGAGACCCCGACCGGCTGGAAGTTCTTCGGCAATCTGCTCGATGCCGGACGCGTGACGATCTGCGGCGAGGAAAGCGCCGGCACCGGATCGAACCACGTCAGGGAGAAGGACGGGCTTTGGGCAGTGCTGCTGTGGCTCAATATCCTCGCCGTGCGCAAACTTCCGGCAAAAGAAATCGTCGAGCAGCACTGGATCACCTACGGCCGCAACTACTATACCCGCCACGATTACGAGGCGGTCGACACCGCCGCCGCCAACGACCTGATGGACGACCTGCGCAGCAGACTCGGGGGGCTCCCGGGCACGTCGGTCGAGGGTCTGACCATCACCAGCGCGGACGACTTCGCCTATCACGATCCGGTCGACGGTTCGGTCAGCGAACACCAGGGGCTGCGCATCGGCTTCTCCGACGGCAGCCGGGTTGTGTTCCGCCTCTCCGGCACCGGGACCTCGGGCGCCACCCTGCGGGTCTATCTCGAACGGCTGGTAACACAGCCGTCCCGTCTCGGCCTCGACACCCAGCAGGCGCTGGCCGACGTGATCGCCGCCGCCGACACCCTCGCCGGTATCCGAAGCCGCACCGGCCGCGTCGCCCCGGACGTCGTCACCTGAGCGTGGTGCGAGCGCGCAGCAACGACCTCGGCGCCGTTCCGGACACCGGTGGTGTGACGTTTCGTGTCCTTTCCGACAGCGCAGAGCGTATCGATCTCTGCCTGTTCGAGGACGAGACTACTGAAAGCCGCCGTATTCCCATGGCCGCCGCCGGCGGGGTGCATGGCGCCCGGGTCGCCGGTCTCAAACCCGGCGCGCTTTACGGGTTTCGCGCGCACGGCCCGTTTGTGACTGAACGAGGCATGCGGTTTGATCCGGCCAAGCTGCTGGCCGATCCCTGGGCCCTCGGGCTCAGCCGTGCCTTTACCTATCATCCGGACCTCTGTCTTCACCCGGAGGCGGAGCGCGACACCGCCGCCCTTGTGCCGAAATCCGTTGTCACCGACCTGCCGCCGCCGCTGCCCGCCCGACCGCCGCTGTTCCGGCCTGGCGGGCTGATCTATGAGCTGAACGTCCGCGCCTTCACCATGCGTCATCCCGACATTCCGCCAGCCGAGCGTGGCACTGTCGCGGCCCTCGCCCATCCCGCCATTATCGAGCATCTCACCCGTATCGGCGTCGGCGCGGTCGAACTGATGCCGATCACCGCCTGGATCGACGAGCGCCACCTGCATCCGCTCGGCCTGCACAATGCCTGGGGGTACAATCCGGTCTGCTACATGGCGCCGGATCCGCGCATCTGCCCGGGCGGCATCGGTGAACTGCGCGGCGCGGTGGAGGCGCTGCGTGCCGCCGGCATCGGCACCCTGCTCGACGTGGTGTTCAACCATACCGGCGAAAGCGACGCCTTCGGGCCTACCCTGTCGCTGCGCGGTCTCGACGCCCCGGCCTACTTCCGCCACGCGAAGAACGGTGAGTTGATCAATGACGCCGGCACCGGCAATACCCTGCAGTGCGATAACCCGACCACCCGCAGACTGGTGCTGGACAGCCTGCGCCATTTCGTCACCCAGGCCGGGGTCGACGGCTTTCGTTTCGACCTCGCGCCAATCCTTGGACGCAGCATTGAGGGGTTTGACCGTAACGCCGAACTCTTCCGGGAAATCGAGGCCGATGACCGTCTGCGCGACCGGGTGATGATCGCCGAACCCTGGGATATCGGCCCTGGCGGTTATCAGCTTGGCAATTTTCCTGAAACCTTTCTCGAATGGAATGACCGCGCCCGCGACCGTCTGCGGCGCTTCTGGCGCGGCGATGGCCATATGCTCGGCGAGCTAGCCACTACGCTCGCCGGCTCCAGTGACAGCTTCACCGGCATGAAAACCCGCGGCGTCACCTTTATTGCCGCCCATGACGGTTTTACACTCGCCGATCTCACCGCCTATGCTCACCGCCACAATCAGGCGAACGGTGAGAATAACCGCGACGGGCATGGCGAAAACCACTCATGGAACAACGGCGCCGAGGGTCCGACCGACGACGCGACCATTCTCGCTGCACGGACGCGCGACATCCGCGCCCTGCTTGCCACCCTCTTTGCCACGCGTGGCAGCATCATGCTGACAGCGGGAGACGAGTTTGGCCGCAGCCAGCAGGGAAACAACAATGCCTATGCACAGGACAACGTCATCACCTGGCTCAACTGGGAAAACCGCGACCGCACGCTGGAGGATCATGTCGCCTGGCTCTCGGCGCTGCGCCACAGCCACCCGGAACTTGCCGACCCCGCATTCCTGACCGGTGAGATCAACAAAGCATCCGTCGCCGACGTCGAGTGGCTTGCGCCGGACGGACGGACGATGGAAGCCGGCGACTGGGAGTCCGGCTCCGGACCGGGCCTTGCGATGCTGCTCGGCCGCAGCGACGGCGGCCGACTGGCCGTGCTCTTCAACCGCACGTTGGAGCCGCTCCAATTCGCCTTTCCGGCCCGCGACGGCTGGGATTGGCCCGATGACCCGGCTTCGGTCCAGGTGCCTCCGCGCAGTGTCACCTTCACCGCCGAGACCCGAAGGGCCGCGACCTCCTGATGGATCGCTGCGGCAGCAGCGCAACACCTCGGCGCAACATCTCAAGGTTGCGCCATTCACGATTCGTTAACCGGAACAAATCTGACGTACTCTTCGGCTATTGCAGAATGAGTCGGCGCAGTTCACGGGCATCGCTCCGGAGCGGCGTTATTGATTGACCTGACCCATCGGAGGACGCCGTCGTGCAAATTCCTATCCCTGTGATACCTGCCACCGCCCTGCTGTCGCTTACGCTCGGCCTCGCGCCAGCCGCGTTCGGTCAGGGCATCCCCAAGATCGAGACCGTTTTCAACGACGGTTCGCGCTTCGAGTTCTATGGACAGATCAACAAAGGCTTCCTCAATTACGACGACGGCGAGGAGAACAAGACCTACGACCTGATCGACAACGCAAACTCGAACACCCGGTTCGGATTTAACTACGGTCGCCAGATCGGGGCGAACTGGGACTTCAGCTCCAAGTTCGAAATGGCCTACGACCCTTATTCTTCCGGCAAAGCCAACATCGAGCGTGACGTGCCGGACGGAGCCTACGATTTCACCCTCGACAATTACCTGCGTTACGCCGACTTCGTTTTCTCCAGTGACCGGGTCGGCACCTTTTGGCTCGGGCAGGGCTCTATGGCATCCGACGGTTCCGCCGAGGCCGACCTGTCGCGCACCGGGGTCATCGCCTATTCGAGTGTCGGAGATTCCGCCGGCGGTCAGTTGTTCCGCCTGACCGACGGCGAGCTTTCCGACATCACCGTCGGCGGTGCCTTTACTAATCTTGACGGTCTGAGCCGCAAAATGCGCGTCCGCTACGATACGCCGGAATTCAGCGGTTTCACCGGCAAGATCAGCTACGGTCAGGACGTTCTGAATGACAATTCAGACGACCTTTATGACGTCGCGGTCAACTACGGCAACACACACGGCGATTTCGAAGTCACCGGCGCAGCGGCCTATGCCTGGAAAGGCGCGGATGTGACGATCCTGAGCGGCTCAGGCTCGATCCTGCACACGCCGACCGGCATCAACTTCACCCTGGCCGGCGGGAACCAGGACAATAACGGCGTCAACGGAAGTTACGGTTATGCCAAACTCGGCTGGATCGGCACGTTCTGGAACATCGGCTACTCCGCCTTCGCGGTTGACTGGTACAAGGGCGACAGCCTGAACACCGAAGCGGCACATGCCGACACCTGGTCGGCAAGCTACGTGCAGAAAATCGACCGGGCGAATACCGAATTCTACCTCACCGCACGCCAGTTCTCCTACGACGACGACGCCGGGGATTACGACGACGGACAGGCCTATTTCACCGGCCTCCGATTCAAGTGGTAGCTCTGTGAACGGAGGGACCGGCCAGCAAATGTGCCGGTCCCGCCAGTATCAGCTATCGCGGAACTCCGACGCGTAGCGTTCGAGCCTTAGCGGTCCCGCCAGCATGTAGCCGTAATCGTTCCACTGCCGGCGCACCGCCTCGAAAGCCTGATCGGCGGATGCCTCGTCATCGTGCACCGCCATGACGATGTAACGCCCACAGTCCTTTTCCCCCAGCTGCATGGCGTTTCTCACCCCCGGAGAACTCTGCAGTCTGCCACCGAGTTCCCTGCGGATCATCGCCTGGCCTTCCGGGTTGTCGTATTCAGGTTTCAATCTGTAACTCGCGGTTCTTACAAACATTTTCTTGTCCTCCGAACGCTGCGGATTCGGGTGGGTCTGAATTCCTGCCTGCTATAGCGCCTCTGTATGACGGTACCAAAACACACGGACTAAAGCAAAAACACACGGCTGTGATGAGCTGCAAACAGCCTGGGAGTCGGCACACCGATATTCCAAAGACCCGTGGCATCCGGCAGGATGCGGGCCGGGTCAGCCCGCCTGTTCGCGCAGCTCTTCGAGCCGCAGCCATTCCTCTTCCGCCTGCGCGAGTTTTTCCTGCCGCAGGGTCAACGCCGCGCTCGCCTTGGTGAATTTGTCCGGGTCGCGGTTGAACAGTTCCGCATCGCCAAGCAGTCCCTCCAGCCTGGCGATCTCCGCTTCAAGCTGCTCCATCTCACCCGGCAAAGCCTCCAGGCGCCGGGTTTCCCGAAACCCCATCCGGTTTTGCGGTTCCGGCTTCTTCACCGGCGCCGTCTGGGCATGAGCCTTTTTCGCGGCGGGTTTGCGCCCTGGTTCGTCCTGCCGCCCCGCGGCCCGCTGTACCTGGTAGTCACTCCACCCGCCGGCATAGATCACCGCCTGGCCGTCGCCCTCCATCGCCACCGTGGTGGTCGCCACCCGGTCGATGAAATCACGATCGTGGCTGACCAGCAGTACCGTGCCGGCATAGTCGGAAATCAGCTCCTGGATCAGGTCCAGCGTCTCCACGTCGAGATCATTGGTCGGCTCGTCGAGGATCAGCAGGTTGCTTTCCTTCGCCATCAGCCGCGCCAGTAGCAGCCGCGCCTTCTCCCCCCCGGACAGGGCCGAAACCGGTCCCCGCGCCTGGGCCTCGATGAACAGAAATTCCTTGAGATACCCCACCACATGCCGTGCCGTCCCGCGCACCAGAATCTGGTCGCTGCGCCCGGACACGCCGATATCCGCATCCCCGGTCAGGGTTTCCCAAAGCGTCGCCTCAGATTTCAGCACCGCCCGGTTCTGATCGAACAGCGCAGGAACCAGATTGGTCCCCAGCCTTACCCGGCCCGAATCCGGCGCCTCCTGGCCGGTCAGCATGTTGAGCAGCGTGGTCTTGCCGACACCATTTGGCCCGACCAGAGCCACCCGGTCACCACGCTGCACCCGGATGGAAAAATCCGCGACAATGGTCTTGCCGCCAAATGCCTTGTTCAGGTGCTCCGCCTCTACAACCAGCTTGCCGGACTTCGCCGCATCGTCGAACTCCATACGCGCCGTGCCGCTGCGGGCGATCTGTGCACTGCGCTGCTCCCGAAGCTCGGCAAGCCGCCGCACCCGCCCCTGGTTGCGCTTGCGCCGTGCGGAAATGCCTTCCACCGCCCAGCGCGCCTCGGCCTTGATCAGCCTGTTCAGCTTGTGACGCTGCTGGTCCTCCTCGTCGAACACATGATCGCGCCATTCCTCGAAAGCCGAGAAGCCCTCGTTCAGCCGCCGCACCTCTCCCCGGTCCACCCAGAGCGTCCGATCCGTCAGGTTGCGAAGAAATGCCCGGTCGTGGCTCACGCAGACAAAGGCGGTGCGGGTATCGGCCAGATACTGCTCCAGCCATGAGATCGCCTCGATGTCGAGATGGTTTGTCGGCTCGTCCAGCAGCATCAGATCCGGTGCCTCCGCCAGAATCCTGGCCAGCGCCGCCCGACGCTTCTCGCCCCCTGATGCTTTCGCGGGGTCCTGGCCTCCGTCGAGCTTCACGCCCTCCATAGCCATTTCCGCCCGCCAAACCTCCGCCCCGTCAACCCCGGCGGTGACGAAATCTGCGAGTGTGGCATAGCCGCTGAAATCCGCCTCCTGCGCCATATAGCCCACGCTCAGTCCGGGCCGCAGAAACCGGGTCCCGGCATCGGGTGTCACGCTGCCGGCCATCACCTTCATCAGCGTCGACTTCCCCGAACCGTTGCGTCCGACCAGCGCGATGCGCTCGCCCGGATGAATGGCAAGGGAGGTGTCGGCAAACAGTGGATCGCCGCCAAAGGTCAGGGCGATTTCGCTCAGGGTAAGAATGGGAGGTTCGGCCATGACCGCAGCCACTAATCCGGCGGCGACGCCGGGTCAACCACTCCCAAACGGACCTCTGCCACACTGCGCCTGCGCCGTCCCTATTGCCTCCATCAACCTCGGGGCCAGACCGCAGTGCCAACTTCGAACCATCACGCGGCGAGCAACAGTCCGTTTCCCCATCACGGACAGTACCGCTGGCGCAAGCTGCAAAAAGAAATGGCATTCCTCAATGAGGTGCCTAATATGTGCCTGAAGGACCGCACAAAAACCAAGAAACGGCGGAACCCGCTGCTGATCCAAGGGAGGATACAATGACCGAACGTTTGACCAACCGCCGCAATGCCATGCGTACACTTGCCGGCGCCGGTGCTGCAACCCTGGCCGCGCCACACATTGCCGGCGCCCAGGCCAACGGCACCACCTGGAAAATCCAGACTTCCTGGCCTGGCGGCACCGGGCTGCAGATTTTCAAGGACTGGTGCGCGACAATTGTGGAAAAAACCGGCGGCGAACTTGCGTTTCAGCCATTCGGCGCCAATGACGTGGTCGGCGACTTCCAGCTCTATGACGCAGTGAAAAACGGCGTGCTCAATGCGGTGAACCCCTTCACCATCTATGCCCAGGGCATCATCCCCGCGGCAACGTTTCTCACCTCCTACCCGCTCGGCCTGCGCCAGCCTAGCGAATGGGACGTGTTCTTCTATGGTCTTGGCGGCCTTGAAATTGCCCGCGAACTCTACGCGGCCCAGGGCATGTATTACGTCGGCCCGGTTCAGCACGGTGCCAACATCATCCACTCCAAGGTTCCGATCCGGTCCATCGACGATTTCGCCGGCCGCAAGATGCGTCTTCCCGGCGGCATGGTCTCCGAGGTTTTCTCGGAAATCGGCGCGGAAACCACTGTGCTTCCCGGTTCAGAAATTTTCCCGGCGCTCGAAAAGGGCACGATCGACGTGGCCGACTACACAGGTCCGGCTGTCAACTACGCGCTCGGTTTTTCGCAGGTCACCAAATACATCATCATGGGCCCTCCGGGGTTCATGTCGGTCTATCAGCCGGTCGACCTGATGGACATCACCGTCGGCCAGTCTTCATGGGATGCACTCAGCCCGGCAATGAAGCAGTTCGTGGAGATGGAAACCAAGGCCTACTCGATCCATCACCACGCCATGATCCAGAAGGCAGACGAAGAAGCCTGGGCAAAATTCGAGGCCGACGGCACCGAAATCAACCGCCTCAGCCAGGACGACGTGGAACTGATGACCGAAGTCGCGGTGCCGATCTGGTTCAACTATGCAAACCGCGATCCCAACGCCGCGAGGATCTTCAAGATTCAGCTCGATTACATGATGTCCGGCTCGCTTGGCTACGTGACACCGGAACAGATCGAAGGGCTGACCCTGAACCTCTGAACCATCGGCCGGTCTGAAAGCCCGACTTTCCGCCCGGCCAGTGCCGGGCGGTGCCGCAATGCCCCGAACACACAGGACCGAATGATGCCTGGCCTCAGCTTCACGCTGCCACACTGGCTCTACTGGGTAGGGCTCATCGCCTTCCCGGCGATCGCCATGGTACTTGCCCGCCGCCCCCGGCCCGTGGAGCGGCGCTATTCCACGATCCTGGCCTACATGATCCTGGTTGCAGGCGGTATCATCGGCCTGCACCGGTTTTACCTCAAGAGCCTGGTGGGGCTGATCTTCATTCCGATCTTTGTATTCATTCTCTGGTCAAACAGTTCCGAACAACACGCGCGCACCTTGCAGACCGACATAATCAACCAAATGCGGATGGCCGAACGCATCGTCGCCCGCGAGGAACCGCGCGTCAGCGAGGCGGAAGCGGCCCTCGACGGCCTGCGCGCCGAACTCGCCGCAACCGAGGAAGGCTCATTCGCCCGACGCAGCGCCGAGAAAAAGGTCGAACGGGCCGAAGCCACGATCGAGACCGGCCGCGTCAAACTGACCGAAGCCAGGGCGGCCGTGACCGAGATTGCCCCGCTTCAGGCCGCCGCTTCGGAAAAACGCGCCTTCTGGTCCCGGTCCGCCGCATGGGCGTTCTACGTGCTGCTCGCCCTCGTCGCCATCGACGCCGTCCTGCTTCCCGGTCTGGTGCGGCGGGCAAACGACAGCATCGGTGACGAGCCCGTGGTTCCAGTGGTCATTGAGCCCGAAAGCCGCCAGCCCGATCCGGCCTATGCCACAAATTTCATCGACCGCATGTCGCTGTTCTGCGGCGAATTCGTCAGCTATTGGGCGGTGATCGCGGTGTTCGTCTATTACTACGAGGTGATCGCCCGTTACGTGTTCGATTCCCCGACCAACTGGGCGCACGAAAGCATGTATCTGATGTTCGGCATGCAGTATCTGATCGCCGGAGCCTATGCGATGCTGACCGAAGCGCACGTGCGCGTCGACATCTTCTACGCCAACTTCTCCCCGCGCCGCAAAGCGATTACCGACCTTCTGACGTCGGTTTTCTTCTTCATCTTTGCCGGGACGCTGATGGTGACATCCTTCATCTTCGCCATGGATGCCATCGCCGTGCCCTCCGGCAACGGTCTGATATCCTCCTGGGCACGTGGCGAAATTCCGACCGTTGAGATGCTCTCACGGTTTGACCTCGCCCAGTTCACCAGCCCGGCAATCCGCTGGGGCGAGATCAGCTTCAACGAATGGGAGGTGCCGCTCTGGCCGATGAAGTGGGTCATGGTGATCGGCGGGTTGCTGCTGGTGCTTCAGGGTATCTCGAAACTCGGCAAGGACATCCGCACCGTGGCGAGAGGGTACTGACATGGGCATCGACATTTCCATCGGCGTACTGACCATCCTGATGTTCGGATCACTTCTTGTCCTGCTGATGGCCGGTCTGCCGCTGGCCTTCGTCACCGGAGGCCTCGCCTGCGTCTTCCTGTTCATCCTCGGCGACGCCCAGACCCTCAACATCGTGCCCTCCCGCATCTTCCCGATGATGACCAACTACCAGCTCTCGGCGATTCCGCTGTTCATCTTCATGGCCTCGATGCTGGAGCGCGCCGGGCTGATCAACGAGATGTTCGACGTCATCTACAAGCTGCTCGGCGGCGTCAAAGGAGGGCTGGCCTCGGCCACCATCATCGCCTCCACCATCCTCGCCGCGATGGTTGGAGTGATTGGTGCGGCGGTTGTCACCATGGGCATTATCGCCCTGCCCGCCATGCTGGCGCGCAGCTATGATCCGAAAATTGCCATGGGTTCGATCATGGCCGGCGGCACGCTCGGGATTCTTATCCCACCCTCCATTCTCGCAATCATCTACGCCGTGGTGGCGGAACAGTCCGTGGGCGAGCTTTTCATCGGCGCGGTGATCCCCGGCCTGATGCTCTCAGGCCTCTACATCCTCTACGTAACTCTGCGTTCCTACATCAACCCAAGGCTCGGACCACCAATCCCGGTCGATGAACGTGTCACCACCCGGGAAAAATTCGAACTGATCGGCCGGATGTCGGCCCCGATCGCCCTGATCGTCGTCGTGCTCGGCGTAATCTTCACCGGTGTCGCCACCCCGGTCGAGGCGGCAGGCATCGGCACATTCGGCGCCTTCATCGTCGCGGCGATCCACCGCAAACTCGACTGGCAGACCATCCGCGAAGCCTGCATCACCACTCTCAAGGCCAGCGCCATGGTGATCTGGATCATGTTTGGCGCCACCATCTTCGTTGGCCTCTACGTGCTAGAAGGCGGGCAGCAGTTCGTCCAGGACAGTCTTGCCGCCACCGGGCTAGGTCCCTGGGGCATCCTGATCCTGATGCAGATGCTGCTGATCATCCTTGGAATGTTTCTCGACTGGGTCGGCATCCTGCTCCTGTGCGTTCCGATCTTCGTGCCGATCATCCGGGCTCTCGGCGCCCAGGCGTTTGGACTAGACGACCCCAATGACCTGGTGCTCTGGTTCGGCGTGCTCTATCTGGTCAACATGCAGATGAGCTTCCTTTCGCCACCGTTCGGCTATGCGCTGTTCTACCTGCGCGGCGTCGCGCCGGCGTCGATCCCGATGGGCGACATCTTCCGCTCGGCGCTTCCGTTCCTCGCCATTCAGCTGATCGGCCTGATTCTCTGCATGCTGTTCCCGGAGATCATCACCTGGCTGCCGAACATCGTCTACGGCTGATGCCACCGGTTACCCCGGTCAGGTCAGGCAAAGGTCGGGCGCCGACCGGGTTCAGCCTGCCGCACCGGAAAACGCCGAGTACTTCCCCGGACGGCCGTCGTCAGCCACAGACGCTGGATGCCCGTTCAGACGTTTTCACAGACCAGGCAATGTCCGGTTTAGGGCGGTCCACGACGCCGGGCATCCTACGCGGAAAACAAATGTCGGCACAGCGGCGCGGGCGCATTTGCAGAACCGGAACCACCACCCCGGCTACACTACGGCAACCTCTGTCTCCGGCTGCAGTGCCGCTTTCAGCGCAAATGCCGCCGCCCCCGGCCTGCTCCAATGGGTCAGCAGATCGTCGCGCAGCTTCTTCATCTCCGCATTTGGAAACCGGTCATATGCCGTGATCGCCGCAATCAGCCGCGAGGCCCGAATGCCCTCATTGGCCACATAGGCAATCAGATCGGGGTTGTCGCGCGCCCGCTCGACACTCAGCGTGCGCCCATTCCGGTCCAGCACCTCGCCC
Organism: Alphaproteobacteria bacterium; assembly: GCA_030432315.1. Lineage (GTDB taxonomy): Bacteria > Pseudomonadota > Alphaproteobacteria > Rhodobacterales > Rhodobacteraceae > Amaricoccus. The sequence continues at coordinate 29,499 of JAUIHM010000034.1, forward strand.
CGGTCGTTGGTGCGCGGTACTGCCTTGTGGTGCAGCGCCACCACCTCCCAGAACCGGTTGAACACGGGCGAGCCGGAGGACCCCTTCTCGGTGTCCCCGGAATACCAGCAGTAAATGTCATCCTCGGTTTCGTTCTCCAGATGGAGAAAATTGCTGTTGTGTACCACCACTGCTTTGGGCCGCCCGCGCGGATGCTGGATAATGTTCACAGGCTGACCCTTCAGGATCTTGCCCTGCTTGGCGATCAGCACATGCCAGCCATAACTCTCAAGCGGCGGGTTGGTGCCGACGAAATCGGTCGCTGCCACCACGGTAACGTCGTGTTCTTTGTTGGTGAAAAAGAACCGTCCAGGATCGAACTGATAGCTGTACGGCCGCAGCGGAGCGCCAAACTTGTTGTCCTCGTAATTCATCTCGAACACATGGGCGCTGGCCGTGGCCTCATCCGGCAGAACATGGTGGTTGGTCATCACCAGCCCGAGACCGACATGAAACCCGGTCCCGAAAGAGCCAAAACCGTCACCCTGAATACGCCCCACCGCCCGGCGCGCCAGCATTCCCTGCTCCAGAAATTCGATCGAAACGATGTTGGTTGAGGTACCGATCAGCGCCTCCTGCGCCAGCCAGTCGATGTCGGCGGCATGGGCACCGGGCTCAGACGCCAGCGCTGTGGACAGCGCCTCCGCCTTCTTTTTCTCCACCCTCACCTCATGCAGTTTCACCCGCTCCCCGGTCTCGGATTTCGTCGGCCGACCGTTGCAGATGTTGCGCTCCGTCTCCTCGATCAGCGGCAGCTTGCGCTCGACCCGCCTGGCGATTTTTTCGAGCTCAGGGTCACCAAAGTCAGAAAGTTTCAGAGCCATTGCCAGGCCTCCCCGTTAATGCGTGAAAAACACAGGTTACTGCTTGGTCGTTTCATGGTATCATGGAAATCCTTATACGAAAATCCCCGCTGAGGATTTGTCATGGAAAAAATTACCTATTCTGAATACTTGGATATGGTTCGCAATCCGGACACAAGTAACGACGAATTGTTGAAATACGTCCGAATCGTTAAGGGTGAAGGCGGATTCGAGTTCACCATTGAACCTGACCCGGACCGGGTCATCATGACGCCTGCGGATGAGGAATTCGAGAACGCCATGAGCATCGGCAACGGCATCGACCGCTTCCGGCGCCGTGTCCGATTTTTCGATCGACTGAGCAAGGATCCTGCAGCCCCGGTTCTGGTTTCCGAAGGGGACAGCTGGTTTCAGTTCCCGCTGCTGATTGACGAAACTATCGACGCCCTCCGCCCCAAGTACAACGTCTGGTCCGTCGGCGCCGCCGGCGATACCGCCGAGAACATGGTTTACGGCAACCAGCAGTCAGGAAAGACGGAATACATGATTGCCCTGCGCCAACAGAAAGCCCGGGTACGCGCCTTCCTGTTTTCCGCCGCCGGCAACGACATCATCGGCGAGGATCCGAAGACAGGCCGTCCGGTGTTGGAGGACCTGATCAGGCCGTTCAACGGCGACAGCAGCGACATTCACGGCCACATCAATCTCGACCTGCTGGTCGACCGCCTGCAGTTCCTGCGTGGCGCCTATGAAAAGGTTATCGCAACCGTACGAATGGAACCGGGTATGCATGAACTGCCGATCATCATTCACGGCTACGACTACGCGATCCCGTATCCCGTAGATGTCAACGATCCGCGCAACCCGGTCTATGCCCGTAAAGACCAGTGGCTGGGCAGCGCCTTCTCCCGACGGGGCATCGGCGATTCCTCGCAGCGTCGAGCCATTGTCGCCTTCATGATCGACGAACTCTACAGCCTGCTCGGCAGCATCGCCGGCGATCCCGCCACAACCGGCGTCTGGCTGGTCGACTGCCGCGGCGCCCTGCCCGACGTCACCGACTGGAACGACGAGATCCACGGCACCAGCGCCGGTTTTCGGAAGATCGGCGCCCGCTTCGAGGCGGTGCTGGCAAAAGCGCTCGCCTGATCACCCATGCCAGGGACGGGTGGCTCCTTCTCGGCCCGACAAGTACGGGAAAACACCGTCGGGCACGTCCCATTTGGGTTGCACCTCCCTGCAGCAATTCCCTACATAACACCTGACCGAGACCCGGTCGCGAAACGGGATCACCAGGGAGTCCACCATGTCCACGAAAATCACCCCAGCCCCGACCCTGCGCCTGCACAACGGTGTTGAGATGCCGCATCTCGGCCTCGGTACCTGGCCCATGTCCGACGCCGAGGCCGCGGCAACCGTGCGCGAGGCGATCGACATGGGCTACCGCCTGATTGACACCGCCGAAAACTACCGCAATGAGGCGGGTGTCGGTGAGGGTGTCCGCGCCGCCTCAGTGCCACGCGATGAAATTTTCGTCACAACCAAGTTCAACCGCGAATGGCACAGCGTCGACGGCGTACGCACCACCTGCGAAGCCAGCCTCAAACGTCTCGGCCTCGACCACATCGACCTTTTGCTGATCCATTGGCCAAACCCTGATCAGGACCGCTATGTCGAAGCCTTCGAGGGCCTGACGCGGGTGCTTGAAGCCGGTCTCGTCCGGGCCATCGGCACCTCGAACTTCAAACCCCACCATCTGCAGAAACTCTTTGACGCCGGCTTCACACCGCATGTCAACCAGATCAAGCTGGATCCGTACGTCCGCCGCGACGATATCACCGCCATTGACGGCGCCCACGGGATCGTCACCGAATGCTGGAGTCCTATCAAGTACGAAGGCCTGCTGTCCGACCCGGCAATCACCGCCATCGCCGCGGCACACGGCGCCACGCCGGGTCAGGTGGTCCTGCGCTGGCACACGGCAAACGGATGGGTGCCGATCCCCAAATCCTCCAACTCCGAACGACTTGCGCAGAACCTCGACAGCTTCCGCATCAGCCTCAGTGCCGATGACCTTGCGGTCATTGATGGACTCGGAAAGACCGATCCGAAAATGACTGACGCGGACGTGTTCGGCCACTGACGCGGAAGCGTCGAAGCAGTTCTCCGTTTTGCCGCTGGTGTCGGTGGTGGAGACCATGGACACCCTGGCAAAGCGTGTCTTGGTGCAAGAAAATCCGGGTTTTCCTCGAGTTTGGACTACCAGATGAACGTTTTCCCTGGGCTGGAAGGCACTCAGGTGGCAGAATGCCCCGAATGAGGGGTTAATCAGAGCGATGGATGGAATGACAATAAAATACCTTGGCAGTGCAGTTGCAGGCTTGATGGTTGTTGGTGCGCTGGGTGCCTGCAGCAATGCAGAAAACTACTCGGCGATCCCGGCTTCGGAGATCGCCGCCTTGCCGGCACCTACAGACTCGGTAGTGGTGACCGCAGCGGAGCAGGACTGTCTGGTTGCCGTTGGAAACAAGGTCGGAGTCGATGAAGTAACCACAATCAGCGTGACCCCGATTCCTTCCGGAACCAACGTGATGGTTGCGGTTCCGGAAGTGGATGCACCCTGGTCGTGCACCACTGATTCCGAAGGGGTCGTGGTGGAGGTGGTCGATACCGCCAACGCCTGAACCTGGTGACCCGTCCCCGGTTCGATTCCAGATTGGAAAGTGGGGACAGAGTTTCGGGCCGGCAAGCCAGGCCCCTGGCACAACGGCGCCCACGCTTCCGGCGGGCGCCGACTCCCCCCGACCGGCAGGCAGGTCCTTGCACGGTTGGCCTGCGCCCAGACCCGGAGGGCCAGGACAAAGGCGTTGGTCCCACGTCCGTGGCACCGACGCCGACACTTCCCGAGCAGGCCCAGTTCCCACCCGAGTGTCTGCTTCGGGCGGTGTACGGATGAAGAAGCGGCTCGCAACTTTGCTGCGGCAAGGCTGCTCTTGCCAGTGAGCCGGCCACCGCCTAAAACCCGCCAACGTACCTTGGAAATTCCGTAAACAGGCCGCTCATGCTCAGAATATTTCGTTCCGCGACTTCCAGCGTCCTCGTCTGGGTCCTGCTGGTGATGCTGA
>JAUIHM010000131.1 GCA_030432315.1 Alphaproteobacteria bacterium
CACACCCAAATCGGCCGTTAACCTGGTTGCAGCACCACCTGCGCTTCCGGGTAGCCGACGACCGGAACCCCGGCCCCGTACCCACCGCCGTACCAGCCGAGCCCGAGCCCGACACCGCCGTCCGAATTGACCGAAACCCCGACCGCCGGCAGCGACTGATAGCCCTGGTTCAGCACCGACCGGGGCGCGACGGCAACCTGTCCCCGCGCACCGTTCGCTTCACAAGTGACTGAAAGTGTAGGGGATTGCCCTCCATAGGCCGGCATCAGCACCTCAGCCGGACTGGTGGCGCGGGCCTGGAACCACGGCGCATCGACCAGACACTCCGCCCCGCGCACCTCCGGCCCCTCCGCCGCGAAGGTGCGCACGATCAGCCGTGCCTCGCCTTGCGCGAGCGGCGGCTGCGCACCCGCTTTCGCCACCGACCGGACCACTGACGCGCCAGGTGGCGCCACAGGACCCGGCGCGCAGGCCGGAACGAGGAAAATCAAACAAATCCAGAGACCTGCGCGCATCACCTCACCTGGGTCAGCGCAACCGCGATGTCCGGATATTTCATCGGTCCGCTCTTTTCATAACCATACCACCACCCCCGGCCATAACTCACCCGGCTTGCCGCGGACGCCTCGCCCTCGGCCGGCCAGGGATATTCGGGAGCCACCTGATCCCGCCCGCTCAGTGTCCCGGTCGAACAGGCTGCGGTGATCGGCTGCGCATCAGGCCCCAGATCCGGCAGCACCAGTCGCGCCGGCGTGGTGAGCGTCGCCTGGTAAACCCCTGAGGTTACCGAACATTGCGCGCCGGTCACTTCCAGCCATGTCCCGTCTGCACCGGCCTGAAAGCTGCGGGCCGGCACGGCCAGATACTTCCGCGCCGGAGCCACCACGTCACCGGTTGTATTGCGCATCTGCACCTCCGGCAGGCCGTCGTCGACAAGCGGATTGCCACCGGCACATCCGGCCAGCGCGAACAGAACCGACACGATTCCAATGGCTTTCATAGATCCAGTCTCCACATTCAAACTCCGGCAGCCAGTTTCCGGCGCAGCCGCCACGCCATCCAGGCCTGTGCCGCACCCTCCGATATCAGTTCGATCCCCAGCAGCAGTCCCAGCAGCCAGTGCTGGGTGCTCGACAGGTTGGCGATCAGCACGAGGGCGCAGAAGATCGCCACCGCTCCGGAGGCCAGGATCCAGCCCCAGTCCTGCATCGGCCGGATCATCACCGCGAACACCACCTGGGCAATGCCGCCGACCAGGAACAGAACCAGCATCAGCAGGGTGATCGTCGCCACCGCCGCCATCGGATTGAGGATCAGCAGCAGACCCACAACCACCTGCAACCCCACGGAAATCACCCGCATCCAGAAATACGGCACCTGGGTCGCCCCGACCAGCGACAGCACCTGAACCACGCCGGCCAGCACCAGCAGCCAGCCGAGCAGCACCGTAATCCCCTCACTGGCGAAGGCAGGATAGATCAGCGCAAGAACCCCCGCGGCCACCATCACCCCGCCCTGGATCAGGAACAGCAGCGACCGCTTGCGGATCGTATTTCGGACCGCCTCCCGCAACACCGCCGAAGCTTCATTTACCGTAACCGACATGACACTCCCATCCGCATCAGATCCATTTCTTCGCGACCTTAGCACCACCCCGTGTCCGGACGCCAGAACCGACCCGCGCCGGTTCGTCTAGCGCAGCATGACGTGGGCATCGGGATAGTAGAACACCGGCACCGCCCCGCCGCCATAGCCCCAGCCGAAAGCCGCGCCGCCGCCGTACCCCCAGCCATAGGGGCCATACATCCCGGGATAGGGCCAGTAGCCGGGCGGATAACGCCAGTTGGTCTCAATTCCGACCGTCTCGCCGCCGCTGAACCCGTCCGCCGTGCAGGTGATCTCAAGCTCCGGCGACTGCGGCCCGAACCCCGGCAGACGCAGACGCGACGGCGTAACCAGTTCCGCCGTGTAAAGGCTTGTCCGAACGACGCATTTCGCACCGATGACTTCGGCCCGCATATCGCCGTCTGCAGGAAGGAAGGTGCGGACGGTGAGCCCCGCCTCGCCCTGCACCGCGTCAAACCGGGAACCGTCCACCACCACCACCCGCTCGACCGGAACGCCGCTGGCGCATCCCGCCAGCACGGCAAGCAGCACCGCCGCCCGAAGCGGCCGCATCAGCGTCCGACAGGATTGTGCGCCTGAACGAAGAACTCCCGTAGCCGTCATGTCACTTCACAAATCTGCCTGACCGTGATCCATTCCTACCGGAACCCGCGCCGAACGTGTTGTTCTGCAACCGGGAGTCAACGGGTTATGCCCGGACTTGTCAACGGCAATGCCCCGTCAAACCGGGTCCGGCCCGGTCCCCGCGACTGTCCGCCGTTCTCCCAAAGACCCTATGCCTGACCGTGTCATGGCCGCGACAAAGCCGTTGCGGCAAATTGTCAGGCTTTACCGCAGCTTGACGGGCAACACTCTGCAACCTGTGGCAGTATTCAAACAACCACAGGCAACATGGGTGCCGGGTGTCAAAACCGCATGGCGGGCCGGAAAATCTGTGCTATTGCCACGGCGACGCCTCCCGAACCACCTGACAGACTGGAGCAGCTCATAATGGACTGGGACAAGCTGCGGATTTTTCATGCGGTCGCCGATGCCGGCAGCCTCACCCACGCCGGCGACACCCTGCATCTCAGCCAGTCTGCCGTCAGCCGCCAGATCCGCGCCCTCGAAGAAAGCCTGAACACCACGCTGTTTCGCAGGCATGCCCGCGGACTGCTGCTGACCGAACAGGGCGAACTGCTGTTCGAGGCAACCCGGACCATGTCCAAGCGGCTTGATGCCACCGCCGCCCGGATCCGCGATTCCGAAGACGAGGTGTTCGGCGAACTGCGCGTCACCACCACCACCGGCTTCGGCACGCTCTGGCTCGCCCCGCGCCTGCCGCGGCTGTTCGAACTGTACCCGAACCTGAAGATCGACCTGATGCTTGAGGAACGGCTGCTGGATCTGCCGATGCGCGAGGCCGACGTGGCGATCCGCATGAAGGAGCCGAGCCAGTCGGACCTGATCCGTCGGCGGCTGATGACCACCCGGATCAGCTTTTTCGCCAGCAAGAACTACATCAAGAAGCACGGCCAGCCCAAGACCACCGACGATCTGGTGGACCATCGGCTGATTGTGCAGAATCCCAATTCGCCCCAGGTGCGCGCCGGGGCCGAGTTCATTCAGCCGTTCCTCGCCAATCAGACCGCGCTGCTGAACGTGAACAACTACTTCGGCATCATGCAGAGCGTGATCTACGATGTCGGCATCGGCGCCCTGCCCGATTACATCACCGCCGACTCCCCGGACCTCGTCAACGTGCTGCCCGAAGCCACCAGCGCGGAGATTCCGGTTTATCTTGCGTTTGTCGAGGAACTGCGGCACTCCAAGCGGGTCTGCGCCTTTCGGGACTTCGTCCTGAACGAATTGAGCGCCTTCAAGAAGAAGGTCGCCCAGGACGGCTGATCCCTCCCGTGCCATGCGGCAGCGCCATGGCTGGTATGCACTGCATTTGTGCAAATGCACTTGATACGAGCGGCCATGACAGCTATATTAACTTTTGAAGGTGATCGCCTTGGTTGCGATCACCTTCAACCTCCCTGTTGGACTTGGGCCGGGCCATTGCCCGGCCTTTTTTTGTGCCATACCGGTTCCGACAGCCCTGCCGACAGCCCCGGAAAGTGAGACCGGCCTGGCATAGCCGAAGCAACCTTTTGCTACTAAACAGTTTTTCTGCGCGCTCCGATTCCTCGCTCCCGGTGGCCCGATATGTCTGTTCAAGTCAGGAGAGTTGAACGGTGGTCAGACAGGCGTTCCGTCCGGCACGTCGCCCACCATCGCGACCTCACGCGGTGCTGCCATCAGGACGGCTCTCGATTGCCAGGGTGGCGGCGGTCCAATCGGCACGACGCCGGAGGGCCCGCAATAATCCTTTGCCGATGTGTTCTTTACGTCACACCTTCACGGCCACTCGAAATACGATAATATGACCAGAGCAGCCGGGCCGCGACGGACCGCCACGGCGACCAATCGAGGCTGAGCGCCCGCAGCGCCCTTTCCCCGGGCCGCGCCTCCAGACCGAACAGCCGGTGTGTCGCATCCTGCAGCGCCAGATCCCCGGGCGCGAACACATCCGCCCGGCCAAGACTGAACATCGCGTAAATCTCTGCCGTCCATGTCCCGACGCCGCGCAGCTGAACCAGGTCCGCAACCACCTCGGCGTCAGGCTTTCGGCGAAGTGCAGCAAAATCCAGCCCGCTTCCGGCGAGGCCAAGCGCGTAGGCCACCTTCTGCCGCGACAGACCGCAGCCCCGCAGACCCTCTTCACCGCAGGCAAGCACCGCGTCCGGCGTAACTGCCCCGAGCGCCTCCACCCGCGCCCAGATCGCCCGCGCCGATGCCGTTGAAACCTGCTGACTGACGATCGCGGAAAACAGCTCTGCAAAGCCGTCCGGACGGCGGCGCAACGGCAAAGGGCCGGTGCGCTCCAGCGCCCAGGCGAACCTCGGTTCGACAGATGCCAGCCAGGCCGCACCCTCCGCAACATCCTGGTCCGTTTCGATTATCCGTCCCACCACCCAAACATTTCCCCCTGCCTGTCATGCCGCGCGTCCCGGCGCCCCCGCGCCGCAGACACGCTTCTGCCACGTTGCCCGGCTCGATGCGAGATCCCTGGCGCGGGAGATGCGATTACCGGCCTTGGCTTGCCGAATAACGCCCGCTACAACGCGGGCATGCAGGCCGCTGACACTGTACCCTCCGGACCGGACCGACGCACCAGACGCAACATTGCGGTTCTGGCCTGCGCCCAGGTTCTGCTGGGGAGCCAGATGCCGATCAACTTCATTCTCGGCGGGCTGGCGGGGCAGCTTCTCAGCCCGGACAAATGCTGGTCCACCCTGCCGATCACCCTGATTGTTTTCGGCTCGATGATCAGCGCCCCGGTGCTGTCCAACATCATGCAGCGCTACGGGCGGCGCGTCGGGTTTCTGATCGGTGCCGCCGGCGGCGCCAGTGGATCGGCCATCTGCGCCCTCGCGCTGCTCAACGGGTCCTTCCCGCTGTTTCTCCTCGGCGGTTTCTGCACCGGCATCTACATGTCCTCGCAGGGGTTCTTCCGCTTTGCCGCCGCTGACGGCGTCCCGTCGGACTATCGCGCCAAAGCAATTTCCTACGTCATGGCCGCGGCGCTTCTCTCCGCAATCATCGGCCCACAGTTGGTCAAACTGACTGCCGACTCCCTCGCCCCGGTCCCCTTCGCCGGTGCCTATCTGGCAACCGTACTGCTCAACCTCGTCGGCGCCGGCACCTTCCTGTTCCTCGACAGCCCGCGCCCCGCCAAACCCGGAGCCGCCGACACCCCGCCGCGGTCATGGTTCGACCTGCTGCGGACGCCGCGCATCGCCGTCGCCATCATCTGCGCCATGGTCACCTATGCGCTGATGAACCTGGTGATGACCTCGACCCCGCTGGCCATCGTCGGCTGCGGCTTTGGCACCGCCCAGGCCGCCGACGTGGTCAGCGCCCATGTGCTTGCCATGTTCGCGCCCTCGTTTTTCACCGGCCACCTGATCGT
>JAUIHM010000035.1 GCA_030432315.1 Alphaproteobacteria bacterium
GATTGCGGCAGGAAAGACCGTAAGGCTCAAGCGGCGCCATCCGATCCGGCCGATCACCACACGGGTGTACTACAATGGCACGCACCGGGTCGAACTGGTTGCCAACGGCGTGGTGCTGGGGTCGGCGGAGTTCGAACTGACCGGCGTGTGATGTGCCTGAACCCCTGGCGGTATGCGGCGGAAGACGGGGCGACACTGAAGCAGCTGGTTGCCCGCATAGTTACCGAGGATCCGGACCTTTCAGCACTGCTCGTGCGGTTGCGGGACAGCGGGCTTCCCGACGCGTGGCTGTCGTCGGGCGCCATTTATGGAACGGTTTGGAACGTGCTGACCGGGCGGCCCCGCCGCCACGGGATAAAGGACTATGACATCATCTATTTCGACGGGTCGGACCTGTCGTGGGAAGGCGAGGACCGGGAGATCCGCCGAGTTTCCGCGCTGATGGCATCACTCGGCCTGCCGGTGGAAATCAGAAACCAGGCGCGGGTGCATCTGTGGTACCGGCACCGGTTCGGAGCGGATTACCCAATGCTGCGCCATGCGACGGAATCGCTCGATTACTACGCCAGTCGGACCCATGCGGTTGCCGTGCGCGCGGGCCCGCAGGGGATCGAAATCCGGGCCCCGTTTGGTCTGGAGCCGGTGTTCGCCATGCGCATGGAGCCCAACACAGTGTTGCCAAACGCCGCCTCCCACAGGGAAAAGGCAGCGCGGGCGCAGGTCAACTGGCCGGAACTGACGGTGGTGGCCTGGCCGTGAGGCCGGTCGGCTGCAGCAGTCAACCGCGAGGTCAGAGACTGGACCGAAGTGGAGGTTCCGGAGCGGCGGGGAAGTTGCAGGTGGCCGGGGCCCGTCTGCCAGATTACCGGGTCGGAACCGGGTCGCCGTCACCACGGTAATCGTAAAAACCGCGTTTGGTCTTGCGGCCGAGCCAGCCGGCTTCGACATATTTGGTCAGAAGCGGGCAGGGGCGGTACTTGGTGTCGGCAAGCCCCTCATGCAGAACGTTCATGATTGCGAGACATGTATCGAGGCCGATGAAGTCGGCCAGTTCCAGCGGACCCATCGGGTGGTTGGCGCCGAGTTTCATCGAGGTGTCGATGGCCGAGACCGAGCCGACGCCCTCATAGAGGGCATACACGGCCTCGTTGATCATCGGGATCAGGATGCGGTTGACGATGAAAGCCGGATAATCCTCGGAACTGGCGGCGGTCTTGCCGAGGGTTTTCACCACCTCATGCAGCGTCGAATAAGTCTCCGCGCTGGTAGCGATCCCGCGAATGAGCTCGACGAGCTGCATTACCGGCACCGGATTCATGAAATGAAATCCCATGAACCGTTCCGGACGGTCCGTGTCGGCGGCGAGGCGCGTGATGGAGATCGATGATGTATTGGTCGTCAGCAGTGTGTGCGGCGCAAGGTGATCGGCAAGCGAAGAAAAGATCTTTTTCTTGATTTCCTCGCGTTCAGTGGCGCTCTCGACGATCAGGTCGGTTTCGCCGATGGCGGCGATGTCCGTGGTGGTGGTTATGCGTGCGAGTGCCTGTGCCTGTTCTTCGGCGGTGATCCTGCCGCGGGATACCTGCCGGTCCAGATTCTTCGCGATGATTGACGGGGTGCGGTCCAGGGCATCCTGCGATACGTCGTTGACCAGAACGTCAAACCCTGCAAGGGCAAAAACATGGGCGATCCCGTTGCCCATCTGTCCTGCGCCGATCACGCCTATACGCCTGATGTCCATGTAGATTTGCCTTACTGGTGCCGTGCACCGCACATTATGCGGTCCTGGCTCAGGGGCGCAACAGGATACTCCCGCGATCGGCGAAACAGGCGGTATGGGACGCCTGATCGCCCAAAAAGCTCTCAGAAGGAGGAGGGGTCAGGCCGCCTTGCCGGCAAAGCCGCTTCTGTTCCCGACCGCTGCCGACGGGATCCGGAAGAATGAAGTCGCCTCGGCCAGTTCCCGGGCAAGTCTGACAAGCGCTTCGGTCGAATTGGCGGTTTCCGTCACCATGATCGAGTTCTCGTGCGTCATCGCATCCATGTCATTGACCGCGGTCGAAATCTGTTCGACTCCGCTGGCCTGTTCGAGCGCGGCATGGGCGATCTGGTCGACCAGTCCGGTAACCTCGCCGATCGAGGTCGTGATGTCGGTGAGCGCGCTGCTGACACGCTGTGAGACTTCGACGCCGGTCTTGACGTGGCCGTCGGTCTCGGAAATCAGCTTCCGGATCTCGGTCGCAGCGCCACCGGCGCGCTGGGCGAGGGCACGAACCTCGGTTGCAACGACTGCGAAGCCCTTGCCCGCATCGCCGGCCCGTGCGGCCTCGACCGAGGCATTCAGGGCCAGCAGATTGGTCTGGAACGCAATTTCGTCGATCATGCCGACAATGTTGAAAACCTTTTCCGAAGAGTCCTGGATCGATGAAACGGCGCGGGCACTTTCTGCGGTAATTTCCTTGCCGCGTATCGCGGTATCGCGGGCGGCGACCGCAAGCCGGTTGGCCTCTTCCGCGATCTTCGTGGATTCCCTGACGGTCTGGTTGAGCTGGGTGGCCGCCGCAGAGGTTTCCACGAGGTTGGCGGCGGTGGATTCGGTCCTGACGGACAGTTTGTGGGCACCGTCCGCGATGTGTCCCGAAGTGGTATCGACCTGCACGGAAGCGGCCTGAAGACGACCGACAATATCGCCGATCTTGTCAACGGTTTCGTTGGTATCGGCTTTCAGTCTGCCAAACTGGCCAAAGTAATCGGCAGTGATCTTGTGGGTCAGGTCTCCCTTTGCCATTGCGGACATCAGGCCTCCAAATTCGTCAACGAGATTGCTGACGACGTCTATCAGGCCGTTCACGCCTTTGCCGAGCGTGTGATAGGTCGATTCCTCTTCCGAAAGCTCGATGCGGCCGGAGAGATCGCCCTTGCTTGCTGCATGAACCACCGCCTCAATGTTTTCGCGCAGTTGGATGCCGTTGGTGATGTCCCGCCATTCAACGACCGTGCCGGTGCGGCGGCCTGTCGGGTCCGTCACCGGATTGAAGGCAAGCACTACGCGACGGCCGCCGAGCGACAGAAGGATATCTCTCGTGCCGGCAATGACGGAGTCAATGTCTTGCGCGTATTCGGATCCGGTCAGAAACACGTCGATGCCAGTGCCGACAACCGCCTCCGGATCGAGCGCGGGGATCTGGATGGCAATGTTGGTTCCGTGTTCGGCAAACAGTCCGTCGAGTTTCGCGTTGGTGTAGACCACCTGGTTATCCAGGTTGAGAACCATGATCATGGTGCTGCAGCCGTCGAGCGCGCAGCGGAGCCGGGCGCTCTCGATACCGTGCTCGTAAATCTTCTCGGTTTCCCGCACCAGCATGCCGATTTCGTCGGCGCGCTCGGCACCTGGAACCTCAACCCTCTGGCCGCGGGACATTTTCTGGAGGGCTTTGCCGATTTCGATGATCGGGCGCACGGCGCGGGCCGCGGTGATCCGGCTGAAAAGACCGACGAAAACCAGCGAGGCGAGGGACAGCGAAACCATCGTCCAGAGCATGGTCTTGACCGGTGCGAAGGCGCTTTCGTGTGAAATCTCAGATACTAGCGCCCAAAGGGAGCCGTTGTATTCGAACGGTTGGTACGCCTGCAGGACCGGGGTGCCGTCATCGTTGACGCCCTCCGCCACTCCCGAATGTCCCGCCAGAGCCTGTCGGACCGCTTCGCTGTCCTTCGTGACTTTCAGTGCCGTGGGTGTGTCTCGCGACGACAGATCGCTGCGCAGGAGCATGTCCGGCCCGACAACATAGTTTTCCGTCCGGGTGTCACGGCCGACATGGGCGGCGATGGTCGCGTCCAGTGTGGTGACCGGAAATTCGAACGCAATTACCCCGACCGGTTTTCCCGAGGCTCCGCGGACGGCGCGGGCGGCGAAACCGACCGGCAGGCCGCCGGCGACCGGATACTCCACGAAATCGGATTTTGCGTCGGAGTTGTCGAAGGGATTCGCCAGTGCCTCGCGAAATACCCTCGCAAGTGCAGTTTCACTGTAGGAGCCCGTAGTCAGATTGGTTCCAAAGTCATCGGCCTTTTTCGTCGAATAGATGATCTCTCCGCTCGGAAGGATCAGCAAGACGTCGTGATAGCACCGATCGTTCTTCAGTTGCCGAAACAGGGGGTGATACTTCTGGTGCACCAGTCCGTAGCCGGAATAGACGTCGGAATAGTCGAGGTTTTCCCGTCTGTCAGCCTGGTTGGGGTTGGAACTGATATATCCCCGGCGCAGTACGTTCAGCGGATCGACTGTCGTACCCAACATCCGCGGGGCGAAGTTCAGGGCGTCCTGAAACTCGGTGAGCGCGGCACGGGCGGGTTCGGTCGTTGACCAGAAGTTGATGTCTTCGGAGATCCGCTCGAAATAGGCCTCGATCGATTCACCATGGACGGTGCTGACGGATTCAATGCGTTCGGAAACCAGATCAATCGTGCTGTTCCTGGCAACGAGAATTGCCGCGCCACCGACCAGAAGCGCGGTTGCAAAGGCTGAGCCGAGCAAAACGAGGGTCAGCTTGTGTGTGAGGTCAAGTCGTGCCGGCGACACGGTTCCGGTTTCTGTCATGGGATACCCAACAGCATGAACAAGAATTTCAGGCGTCACAGTTTCACATGTGGATAAATGGAGGATTAACCGCGTTTACCTGCAGGAAATGATGGCCACCAGCGGGTGGCAACTTCGTACGCGGCGTCGGTTTCCGCAGCGCAGCCGGCTTCAAAGATAACCTTGCCTTCATGTTACTGTGCGCAACTCTTCCGCGTGCACATTGGATGAGGTCAGGACCCATGGAGGTCGGTAGAATGTTGTCGGCCGAAGCGGTCGGGCTGATGAGCTTCGGCGGTCTGATGGCGCTGGCCGGTGTCTGGTTGATGCTGCTCGAAGGCGAGACAGGGAGTGCAAAGCTTGCCCTGTTCGGGGTCGAGGTGCAGGCGGTGCCCGCCGGGTTCGCGGTGTTTCTGGCGGGATCGGTGACGACAATCGCGCCGATCGTTGAGCCTGAAGGGACGTCACAGCTCGTGTCCGGAGCACTGAGTGCGACGGGGCTGACGCAGATGCCCGTCGAAACGGTGCAGGTGGAGATTCCACCGGAAGCGTCGCGGCGGGACTTCGAACCTTCAAACAACGGCATGGCTGCAGCCGGTCTCATCCGCCTTGGGGAGATGGTCACCGGTACCCATTCCGGTAGCGACTGGGACTGGTACCTTCTGGGAACCGAGTCGCTCACGGACGGTCGGTTTCAGGTTGTGGTGCGGGAGGGGGACCGTGCCTGTGACGTGTTCTACTTCGACTGGCGGCGGCAGTTTGCCGGAGGCTCCAAGCTAAGCCCCGGTTCGGTCGGTATTGAGATTCCGGTTGGAGACAATCCGGGCTATTTCGTCCAGTTCGCCTGTCCCGAGGGTACGGACGAACGGACTTATGTGGTCACGTTCGAAGCCGTGCCGGAGAAACGCCGGCAGGCGCTGCCCTGATCCGCGCGGGAACCGGGCAGCGGCGGGAAAAACTCAGCCGAGCTTGGCCTGCAGTTCCGGCACGATGTCGAACAGGTCGCCCACCAGCCCGTAGTCGGCTACCTGAAAAATCGGCGCTTCCTCGTCCTTGTTGATCGCGACGATCACCTTGCTGTCCTTCATCCCGGCCAGGTGCTGGATGGCGCCGGAAATGCCGACCGCAATGTAGAGTTCGGGCGCGACGACCTTGCCGGTCTGGCCGACCTGCCAGTCGTTGGGGGCGTACCCGGAATCGACGGCGGCGCGGGATGCTCCGACCGCGGCACCGAGCGCGTCGGCCAGTCCGGCGATCAGTGCGAAGTTTTCCTCCGAGCCGACCCCCCGGCCTCCGGAAACGACGATCTTCGCGGACGCCAGTTCCGGGCGGTCGCTCGTCTGGACGCGGTCCTCAACGAAGGCGGAGAGCGCTGGATCCGCACCCGCTTCGGCGGTGGAGACCTCGACGGCGTCCTGCGCGCCGATACTGTCGAACGCGGCGCCGCGGACGGTAATGATTTTGACGGGATCGGCGCTTTCCACGGTCTGGATCGCGTTGCCGGCATAGATCGGCCGCTCGAAGGTATTGGCGTCGACCACGCCGGTGATGTCGGAAATGACCATCACGTCAAGAAGTGCGGCGAGACGCGGTGCGACATTCTTGCCGGTCGTGGTCGCCGGAAAGAGAATGTGGCTGTAGCCGTCCGCCATGCCGCGGATCAGTTCGGTGAGCGGTTCCGCCAGGCGGTGGGCGTACTGTGCGCCTTCGACGTGCAGGACGGCGGAAACCCCGTCGAGTTTTGCGGCTTCCGCGGCAACGGCGGCACAGTTTTCCCCGGCAACGAGCAGGGTAATGTCACCGCCGATGGATTTCGCCGCCGAAACGGTCCGCGCCGTTGCATCGTTCAGGGCGCTGTTGTCGTGTTTGGCATAGACCAGAACAGCCATGTCAGATGACCCCCGCTTCGTTTTTCAGTTTGTCGACAAGTTCGTCCACCGATGCCACCTTCACACCCGCCTTGCGGGTTTCCGGCTCGGCCGTGCGGATGATCTTCAGGCGCGGCGTGACATCCACGCCGTAATCTTCCGGAGTTTTTTCCTCGAGCGGCTTGCGCTTGGCTTTCATGATGTTGGGCAGCGAGGCGTAGCGCGGCTCGTTCAGGCGCAGGTCGGCGGTAACGATCGCCGGCAGCGTCACTTTGATGACCTGAAGACCGCCATCGACCTCGCGGGTCACTTCGGCGGAACCGTCGGATATTTCCACTTTTGAGGCGAACGTCGCCTGCGGCCAGCCCAGAAGGGCCGCCAGCATCTGGCCGGTGGCGTTCATGTCGTTGTCGATGGCCTGCTTGCCGGCGATCACCAGACCAGGTTCTTCGTCATCAATGACCGCCTTGAGGATCTTCGCCACCGCGAGCGGTTCCGTATCGGAATGAACGTCATCAGTCACAACCACGAGGATCGCCCGGTCCGCACCCATTGCAAGCGCGGTTCGCAGGGTTTCCTGACACTGCTTCACACCGATGGAAACGGCGACGATTTCCGTCGCAACGCCTTTTTCCTTCAGCCGGATCGCTTCTTCGACGGCAATCTCGTCGAACGGGTTCATCGACATCTTGACGTTGGTCAGATCGACGCCGGTGCCGTCGGATTTGACCCGCACCTTCACGTTGTAGTCGATCACGCGTTTGACCGGAACGAGGACCTTCATGACGCATCCTTTTCTTGTGCGCGAGCGCTTCGGGCGGGAGCAGCGTCCCGGGGCGCTCTCAAGACACCAGTTTGTGGTGGATACGGCAGGGCATTGCGGCGGTGCAATAGAAACTTTGGGTCAGCCGGAGCGTTTTGGCCCGGATCGGCTCAAATGGTCGGCGAGCGCCCCCAGATTTCCGCAAAGACCGCGCAGTAGACCACGGCGGTGGCCGCGAGCACGAACACGTGCCAGATCGTGTTGTGAAACGGCAGACGTTGCCAGAGAAAGAACAACACGCCAAGGGTATAGAGGCATCCCCCGGCGAGGATCAGACTGAAACCGGTCGTGGTCATTTCAGAAAACAGCGAGTCACCGGCCATGACTCCGGCCCAGCCGATGCCGAGGTACAGCAGGATGCTGGCGCGGCGCATCCACGACGGTCCGAACAGGATTGCCGCCACTCCGGCGGCGGCGGCGGTCCAGATGCCGGCCAGAAGCAAGCCGGTCGATCCGCCGGCCAGCGTGGCAAAAGGCGTATAGGAACCGGCAATCTTCATGTAGATCGCCGACTGGTCGAACCTTCGCAGCAGGTCCCGCCGGTTCGGGAGCGGTGCGAGGTGGTAAATCGCGGAACAGCTGAGCATCAGCACGAGGCAGACGCAGTATACCGACACAGCGACAATCATCGAGCGGTCGTGAAACCAGACTGCGGCGAGCGTGATCAGCACCGGTGCCGCGATCAGCGCGCTCAGAACCCCAAGAACGTGGATTGCGCCATCTGACAGGCGCTCCGCACGCGTGTAGACGTTTGGTTCCCGCGATTTCAGCATACCCATTTCCCCCACGTCTGAAATTAGATCAGACTTGTGAAAAATTTGGAAACGCAATCTCGGAGTCTGGTTATCAGCGTTGTGTTACCGGCGCGCGCAGCGCTTCAGGTCCGGTTGGCCCCGGGAACCCAGAGCACATCCGCCCGGCCGCCGTCATTGGCCATGCGTGCGGCGACGAAAAACCAGTCGGAAAGGCGGTTGAGGTATTTCACGGCGGCCGGATTGACCGGCTCCGCTGCGGCGAGTTCCACCACGAGGCGTTCGGCCCGGCGACACACGGTACGGCAGAGGTGCAGATGGGCCGCCAGCGGCGCGCCGGCCGGCAGGATGAAGCTGCGCAGAGGCGCAAGCTCGCGGGTGAGCCGGTCGATTTCGACCTCTAGAGCATCAGTCTGGGGATCGGTCATGCGCAGCCGGGGATACTCCGCCTTTGCGTCGTTTTCGAGGTCCGGCGTACACAGATCGGCACCGAGATCGAACAGGTCGTTCTGGATCCGTGACAGCAGCCCATCGACCTCGCCCTCCGCGTGCAGTCGGGCGAGACCCATGGTTGCATTCAGCTCGTCCACGGTTCCGTAGGCCGATACACGCAGGGCGTGCTTGTCGACGCGGGTGCCGTCGCCCAGCGCTGTCTGCCCCGTATCGCCGGTGCGGGTGTATATTCTGTTCAGAACCACCATCGGTCAGCCTCCCGTGCGGCTGAAATAGACAAAAGCGACGATCGCGATGACGGCGATGAACTGCAAGAGCAGACGCAGGCGCATGATCCTGTTGGCATACTTTCGATTGAAGTCACCGCCGCGCCCGAAGGTTCCGACACCGAACAAAAGGACCGCGAGAACCGCCAGGCAGGCGACCGCGGCAAAGATGAAAAGGGGATCGTCGCGCATTGGCTGAACCTCGCTGTTTGGACCGCATTTAGCCGAATTGCCCGGTGAAGCAAAGCGCGGTCGCGATCACAATCCGCCCAGCCGTCAAACGGTGTAGAAATACCGGGTGAGGTGAAACAGGATCGGCGCCGCGAAGGTCAGCGAATCCATCCGGTCGAGCATGCCGCCATGGCCTTCGATCATGGTTCCCCAGTCCTTGGCCCCGAGCGAGCGTTTTACTGCGGACAGCACCAGGCCGCCGGAAAACCCGGCGAGGACAATGCAGAAGGCGACGACCGCAGCGACCGGGATGGTGAACGGTGTGATCCACCAGAGCGCGGCGCCGAGCGCGGTTGCGGCGCCGCCGCCAAAGACGAAACCCTCCCAGGTCTTGTTCGGACTGACGCCGGGCGCAATCCGGTGGCGTCCGTAGAGCTTGCCGAATACGTACTGCAGCACGTCGCTGCCCTGAACCACGATCAGAAGGAAGGCAAGCAGACCGAAATTCGAGCTCATTCCGGGAATGTTCAGCAGCAGCAGCGCCGGGACGTGGCTGGCGCTGTACACCGCCAGCATCAGGCCCCACTGCACCTTGGAGACACGCTGCAGGAAATCCGTGGTGTCGCCGGCGAGAACCGCGATCATCGGCAGAATCAGGTAGGCATAGACCGGGATCGCGACGAAAAACATGCCGATCCAGTCGATCCAGATCAGGACATACTGCAGCGGCAGAAACACGTAGAACGCGGCGGCAAGCATGTAATGGTCGCTCCGGCCGGTGGGCGTGATCGAGAGAAACTCCCGCAGGCACCAGAACGAGACCAGCAGGAACAGCAGAATTGTTGCGGCACTTCCCAGCGCAAAGGCGAGCGCGAGCGTGCCGATGATGAACCACCAGGCTCGGATGCGTTCGCTCAGATTGCGCAGTGTTGCCGCCCGCTCAGGTGAGGCGGCGGCATTGCGGGAGACCAGCCTGCGGGCGACGAGGCTGGCAACGGACAGTGCGACAAATACGCCGGTAAACAGCAGCACGAGCGGCGAGAGGAGAAGTTCAGACATCGCCAGCGCCTCCGCCCTGCCGCTGCGCCAGCGCGACGATCTCGCCACGGGCACGGGTGAGAAACACATCCCTGTCCTCGCCCGGCTCAGGCCGCAGAGGTGTACCAAAGAGTGCGGTGGATGTGATCGGCACCGGCAGAAATACCCCTTTCGGGAAGGCACGCTGCAGTCCGTCGAGCCAGACCGGTATCAGCTCCGCATCCGGGTTCTGCCGTGCCAGATGAAACAGGCCCGACTTGAACGGCCCAGGCAGCGGACCTGCACCGCGCGTGCCCTCGGGGAATACAATCAGCGACGCCCCGTCCTTCAGGGCGTCGTTGAGAGGGATCAGCGCATCGGCCCCTTTGCCGCGTTCGATCAGCACGGCGCCGAGTATGTCCTCCGCGACGAACCGGTGCAGGCGCGTGCGGCCCCAGTAGTCGGCAGCGGCCACCGGGCGGGTCAAAGCCCGCAGCCGTTCGGGCAGTGCGGCCCAGAGAACCAGCGTATCGAGATGGCTGGTATGGTTGGCAAAATAGATTCGCTTTGCCGGTGTCGGCCTGCACCCGAGCCAAAGCGCCCGTCCTCCTACGAGAAACCGTGTTGCGCCGATCAGTGGTGCGGCGAGGCTCATCGTTTCAGGGCTCTGGCGATGATGGCGGTCCGGCGGACGATTGTGACAAGCGACCCGACCACGATGAACCAGAGCACCACCAGGGACAGTCTGGCAGGATCAAACCCCGCCACCGCGCCGGCGAAAGCGAGGATGGAGCCGCCCGTCACCGCAGCCATCCGGTGCTGTTTGGCCATCGGACCGGCAAAACTCTGATCCTGGCCGAGCGCCCCGCCGAGGGTGCGGACATAGGCGCAGCCCACCGCCGCAAGCGCCGCGGCGAGGCCGAGCGGCAGGCTTGCCGCGGCAAGGCCAAAACCGGTCAGGATCGCCGTGTCCTCAAGCCGGTCGGGCATTTCGTTCCAGAGCGGACCCAGCGGCCCGCCCCTCCCGCCCTCAACGGCAATGAGACCGTCCAGCATGTTGGCAAGCAGCCGCAACTGGACAAACACTGCCGCGACGAGGTACCAGACCGCGCTGCCGGGGGCCGCCGCGAGCGCGAGTCCTGCTGCAAACGCGGCAACGACGCCGGCAGCGGAGATCTGGTCCGGCGTGATCCTGGTGCGCAGCAGCCGTTCCACCATCCAGCCTGTGACGCGAAGCCGCCGCGAGGCAAGCGGACGGCGGTTGCGCAGCATGTCGTCTTTCATTGAGGCGTCCCGAAGGGTTTTGCGCACAGTTGCACGATGCCCGGCCGCAATTCAACGGCCGCGAAGGACCCGGTCGCGCTGTCCGGTCGACAGGGTCCGGCGCAGGATTTCCGCGGCATGGGTCAGTGTCGTGACCCGGTACCGCCGCCGTGGACGGGCCGATTCCAGTGCGTGAACCAGTTTCCCGGTGACGGCGGACGGCGGGAGTTCAAACCGGTCCGGTTTCGACTTTTGCGCATAGAGCCTCGGGATGACCGCTTCTTCATACGCTCTACGCTGCGGTGATTTTTCCCAGTCGATCCAGCGCTCGAAATGCGGCACGGCGTTTTCGCGGATCCTGGTCGAAATGGGGCCGGGCTGGATCAGAGTGAAATGCAGCCCCGTTCCGTGGAGTTCGAGGCGCATCGCGTCGGTCATTGCTTCCATGGCGAATTTTGTACCGCTGTAGGGCCCGCGAAACGGGACTGCGACGATGCCGAGCACGCTGGAGATATTGACGACCCGCCCGTGACCCTGGGCGCGCATCGTCGGAAGGACGGCATTGATCGCGTCGAAAACTCCAAAGAGGTTGACCTCGAACAGAGCCCGCAACGCATCACGCGGCGTGTCCTCCATGGCAGCGGGCAGGGCATGTGCGCCGTTGCAGACCAGCGCGTCGAGTGTGCCGCTGGTGCGTGCGAGCGCCTCCGCGACGGCCGCGCGAATGCCCTTCGGATCGGCCTGGTCGAGCGGAAAGCTCTCGAGTCCCCCCGCAACCAGTCTTTCACAGTCCTCCTGCTTCCGGCAGGTGGCGAAGACCCGCCATCCGCGCCGGTGCAGCGTCAGTGCCCCGTCAAGTCCGATGCCGGAAGAGCAGCCGGTGATCAGAACCGAACGCCGGTTCCGTGCGGTGGCGGAACCGGTAACATCGGCGGTGTTTTCGACAGCAGGGGGCATCCTGGGCGCTCCACGAAAGCTTTTGTTAACCCATTCCTTCTGGACCGGGTGATTTTGGTGTTCTACATACCATATCTATGACCGACCATACTGATGACACCGATATACCCGATGATGCAGTTACCATAGAGCCGCTGGGGCGTGCGCTAGGCGACAGGTATCTGACCTATGCCCTTTCGACCATCATGGATCGGGCGCTGCCGGATGCCCGTGACGGGCTGAAACCGGTTCACCGCCGGATCCTTTATGCGATGCGGGGGCTGCGGCTCGATTCCAGGGGGGCGTTCCGCAAATGCGCCAAGATCGTCGGTGAGGTGATGGGCAACTATCACCCGCACGGGGATCAGGCGATCTATGATGCGCTCGTGCGACTGGCGCAGGATTTCGCCGTGCGCTACCCGCTGATCGACGGTCAGGGCAATTTCGGCAACATCGACGGCGACAATGCCGCCGCCCAGCGCTACACCGAAGCCCGGCTGACCGCCGCGGCCGAGACGCTGATGGTCGGGCTGAACGAGGATTCGGTTGATTTTCGTGACAATTACGACGGGTCGGAATCAGAACCGGTCGTCCTTCCGGCAGCTTTTCCAAATCTGCTGGCCAACGGATCGAGCGGCATTGCCGTGGGCATGGCGACGAACATCCCGCCGCACAACCTTGAGGAACTGATCAACGCCTGTCTGCATCTGATCAAGTTTCCCAATGCCGGCAACGAAAAGCTGATGGATTTTGTCCAGGGGCCCGATTTCCCAACCGGCGGCATCATCGTCGAGCCGAGGCAGGTCATCAAGGATGCCTATGCCAAAGGACGGGGATCGATCCGGCTCAGGGCGCGCTGGGAGATCGAGGAAACCGGCCGCGGCCAGTGGCAGATCGTCGTCACCGAAATGCCCTACCAGGTACAGAAGAGCAAACTGATCGAGCGGATCGCCGATCTGATCATCGCCAAGAAGATTCCGATTCTTGCCGACGTGCGCGACGAAAGCGCCGAGGACATCCGGCTGGTGCTCGAACCGCGGTCGCGCACCGTGGATCCGCTGCTGCTGATGGAAACCCTGTTCCGCAACTGCGATCTCGAGACGCGGTTCTCGATCAACATGAACGTGCTGATCGACGGGCGCACGCCCCGGGTCTGTTCGCTGGCTGAGGTGCTGCGGGCGTTTCTCGATCACCGCCGCGACGTGCTTTTGCGCCGCTCCAATTTCCGGCTGGAGAAAATTGCCCAGCGGCTGGAGGTGCTTGAAGGCTACATCATCGCCTATCTCAACCTCGACCGGGTGATCGAGATCATCCGCTACGAGGACGAGCCGAAGGCGGTTCTGATGGCGGAATTCGACCTGAACGATGTGCAGGCCGAGGCTATCCTGAACATGCGGCTGCGCAACCTGCGCCGGCTGGAAGAGATGGAACTGCGCAAAGAGCGCGACGAACTGCTCGCGGAACGGAGCGGGCTGGAGGCTCTGGTCGCATCCGGAGACGTGCAGTGGGCGCGGATCGCCGAGGAATTGCGGGCCGTGCGCAAGGAGTTCGGCAAGGCTTCTCCCGGAGGGGCCCGGCGGACGGATTTTGCCGATGCACCGGAAATCGAGGACGTGCCGCTGGAAGCGATGATCGAGCGCGAACCGGTGACGGTGGTCCTGTCGCGGATGGGCTGGATCCGGACGCTGAAGGGGCATGTGGACCTTGGATCGGACCTCAAGTTCAAGGACGGCGACGAATCGCGGTTCATTCTGCATGCGGAAACAACCGACAAGCTGCTGATATTCGCCTCAAACGGCCGGATGTTCACGCTGCAGGTCTCGCAGCTGCCGGGCGGTCGGGGCATGGGCGAGCCGGTGCGGCTGATGGTCGACATGCCGAACGAGGCGGAGACGGTGGCGGTGCGGGTGCATGTGCCGGAGGGGAGGCTGCTGGTGGCGTCGAGTGCGGGCGACGGGTTCATTCTGCCGGAAGCGGAGGCAGTGGCGCAGAAGCGCGCGGGGCGGCAGATCCTGAACCTTCGCGAGGGGGTCAGGGCGGTGATCTGCCAGCCGGTCAACGGCGACCATGTGGCCGTGGTCGGCGAGAACCGCAAGATGCTGGTGTTCCCGCTGGCGGAACTGCCGGAGATGGGCCGCGGAAAAGGCGTGCGTTTACAAAGGTATAAGGACGGCGGTCTCAGCGACGCGACGACCTTCGCCCTGGCCGGGGGGATCAGCTGGCTCGACCCGGCCGGGCGGACGCGCACGGTGACGGAGCTCGACGAATGGATTGGCGCGAGGGCCGGATCGGGCCGGATGGCGCCGCGGGGATTCCCCAAGGAGAACAAATTCAGCTGACCCTCAGGGCGCCGTTAACCACGCGGCGGCCGAATACCCGACCGGTACCCAACCCGTACCCATCCGGTAACAACGTTTTCCGGATCGGACCGAAAGGTTAACCGTAGGGTTCCCCCGCGCTCAGGCAAGGGCCTCGGCAAGTCTGTCCATGTCGTGGCGGGCCCGTGTGATGGCCGCGTCGAGCCCGTCGAGAGGAATGGTTGACCATGTGGTGTCGAGTTCGATCCACGCCTCGGCGGCTTCGAGCAGAGGGCCGTGTTTCCTGTGGGTGTCCCGGTCAATCGGCAGGCTGCCGTAGCGGCGGGAAAGTTCGTCGCGCACCGGCAGGAGTTTGCGGATGCGCAGCGCATCGCCGTAGCCCTTGTGATATTTGCGGGGCGCGAGACCGAGATCGGCGCGCATGGGATTTTCCTCCCGAGTAATGTTGTTGTATTCCTCCTGGCTGGTCCAGAGATCCTTGTCCTGCCCTTCTCCGGTTTCGGGATTTTCAACTTTCCCCGAACTGCTGTTGGTGCCTTTCAGGTAGTGGGACGCGTGGCCCAGTTCGTGCCCCAGCTTGATGTAGGTGGGGTCGTAGATCGGTTCGTCCTGTAAACCGGTGGAGTTGGAGGCGGGTTCGGCGTAATTTATCGAACTGATGCTTCCCTCACCTGGGTGGCCATCGTCCAGAGTGCCTTTCGGTGCGTTGTCGGTTCCGCCCGCTGTCGGTTTGATGTCGATGGTGCGGTTGCCGCCTGCCGGAGCGGCATTCAGGTCACCGAGCATTCTCCGTGCGTGTTTCGACTGCAGCAGCTTGGCAATGTCGGCGAGGGCTTTGCCGCGAAATTCGGGATCATCCTGGTCGACCTGGAGGTTGCCCCTGTTGCCGCTGATCGAAGACCAGAGATCGCGGGCCTCGTCGCGGTCGACGCCTTCGACCGAGTCGGGCAGCCAGAGTTCGTGGCCGCCGGCAATGGTTTTGCCAACCAGCTTACGCCGGTGGACATTGAGCTGGTCGAGTTGTTCCTCAATTGGTTTGCGGGCAGCGATCTGGTCCGGACCCATCTCACGAAGCTGTCTCAGCAGGGCCTGTTCCCGTGTGTGCAACCGGTTGAACGCGGCATCGAGTCCGGGTTTGGTGTCCAGTGCCCGTTCCTGGCTGTTGTCATAGGCCCCCTTGATGCCGGTCCCCAGAGCCAGTGCTCCGCCAAGGCCCGCCAGCACCGGGGCTGCGCCCAAAGCCGTGGCACCGAGCGCGGCGACGCCGCCGATCCCGAGCAGCAGGTTCATCCAGTCGGGCATCATCTGGACGGTCCCGGTTCCGGACAGGGCGGTGCTGGAGAGAGCCGCCGCCCGCGCCCGCTGGAGCGGCGGTTGCCTCAGGAGGAAGGATTGAGGCGGGAGCGGGGTGATGCCTGGGCCGGTCGTCTGCCGAAGCTGGCTCACGGACCCGTCCCGAAATTGCCGTTGGGGCGCCCGGTTCGGCGCAGCGCCGGCCCGTGATGCGTCCCCGCGTGCATTGACGCTGTCCTGCAGAGCCTGAAGTCGGCGGGATGCGGGGTTTTCGGCCAGAACCCGTTGCAGCGCCACGAGGCGGTCGTGGCTGAACCCGGCGGATTGTTTCTGCCTGCCCGTCGAAGCCGGGACCGCCGGGCGCCGGTCGAGCGTGACGTGGTCTGGCATCAGGCGGGTCTCCCTTGAGGGTATCCAGACAGTGAAGCATGCCGCGGATATTCGATCAACGGCCTCGCGGACTTTGGCCAGGCGGGAGCGGAGTCAGACCATTGCCTCCCATTTGCCGATCTGGCCGGTGCCGACGAATTCGCCGATCTCGGCATCAGTGAGATCCGGCAGGTACTGTTCGCCCTGGGGGTAGACCTTCAGCATGTCGCGTAAGGTCAGCTGCAGGATCGGCTGGTTGAATTTCGGTCCTTTGGGTTTGAGGTCCGTCTCCCAGCGGGGGATGCCGCCGGTGAGGATGAATTCGCCGATATCGGTGTCGGTTATCGTATCGAGGTGGTGCTGCTGCAGGTTGGGGTAGGTGTTGAACATGGCTCGCAGCCAGGTCTGCATCCGGGCGGCGACCCGGAATTTGGCGGTGGGCAGTTGGATCGTGCTGTGGATCTGGCCGGTTTTCGGATCGAACACCGGCATGGAATTCCACGCTTCGGCGGCCTCGATGAATTCTTCCGACGCGCTGCCGTAGCTGACCTGTTCGATGGCGGCGGGGGCCAGTTCGGCTTTGTTGTCGCCGGTCATGCGCCAGCCCCAGCGCACCGAGCCGACGAAATCCGAGCCGTCAGCCATGGCGGCGACCTCGAAGCTTTCCGCCCCCGTCAGCACGTCGCCGGGTTTGGTGGTGTGGCCCGGTTCGTCCTTGACCATGGCGTGGCGGGTCCATGCACCCTCGGATTTGACTGCCGCCTGGCCGCCGGACGGACGGCCCCGCGGATTGGCCAGTGGTTCCTCCACCGACATGCGTTCCTCATGGTAGCGCGGGTCGAGGTTGGTGTGTTCGGGTTTGACCACCCTGCCGAACAAGTTGCGTTCCTCGGGCAGGAAGATCTGCTGGTCAATGGCGGTGCCGCCTTTGGTGCGGCGCTCATCGAGCAGCGATTCGGTCTGGTCGGGGACGTTCGGGTTGGTCTGGTTGGCGATGGTGCTGTTTGTCGTCTGTACCAGGCTGACTTCCTCGGCATCGAGGGTGGCGTCGGGAAAGAACTTCAGGATCATCCGCGCGCCGCGTTTGGGGAATTTCCCCTTGGTCTCGCTGATCGCGTAGTAGTCGGAATCGTCGGCCACGAACTTGCCGCCTGAGACGTCGACCTCGGCTCTTTGCAGCACCGCGCCGTCCGGGCTGACGGCGTGAAGCCGGCCGGCGACGCTGAGGTTCGATGGGCTGTTGGCGGCGGCCTGAAGGGTTTGCAGACGCCGGGCGGCGGGACCGGCCTCGGCGGCGCGCTGCAGGCTGGCGAGGCTGTCCCGGCGGATGCCGGCGGCGGTTGGATGCGGGCGCTGCGCGAGGGCGGCGGTCTGGCGATCCGCAGGCATTCGGGTGCTCATGATCGCCTTTCGACCAACAATTCTCCCATAGGTTTAAGCCGAAACGCCCGCGTTTTCAAGGTTCATGCCGCGGCTTCCGTCAGGAGTGAACCAGGCCGCAGCGGCCGGGTCAGTTGCGCAATGCTTCCCAGGCGGCGACCCTGCCGGTGATGAGGAATTCACCGATCTGGTCATTGCTCAGGTCCGCCATCTGCAGGTCATCGCGGGGATAGGTTGCCTGGATCGCCGCGCCGGTGAGATGCAGCGTTGCGGCGTTGTGTTTCGGTCCACCGGCCCCGTCTTCGGTCTGCCATTCGGCGATGGCGCCGGTGCGGGTGAATTCGCCAATATCGGCGTCGGTTACCGTGTCGAGATGGAACTGCTGCAGGTTGGGGTAGGTGTCGAACATGCCGCGCAGCCAGGCCTGCATCAGCGCATTGTCCGCCCCGGCGTTGGCCTGGGCGTTGGCCGGGACCGCCGCCTGTTGCGGCTGCCGGTCGGGAGCCCCCTGCGGGTTGACGGCGACGCCGTTCTGCCCGCCGCCGTTTGGCGGCGGTGGCGGGCCGGCGTTCTGAACCTGATCAGGCGCCGCGGCGGCGGGTCCGGCGGGAAAGAAGGCGTCTTTGGTCTGATCGGCGGCGCGCACGCCTTTCGAGAGGCCGACGGCGACGAAAGAGGCGCCGGCGCCGATCTTGGGGCCGCCGTTCAGGGCCAGTTCCGCGCCGCCGGAAATGCCTGCGTCGAGGGAGAAGCCGCCGGCGAAAAACAGCGCCGCGGTCTCGACCACATGGGCGGCGGCGGCGACTTTGGCCGCGGTGGAGGTTGTGCCCTCGGGGTCGTCCTTTGCCAGCCAGGTGGCGAAGGAGCGCACGCCCTTGGCAACGCCGAACACGATCAGGCTGGCGGCGGTTGCCGTGGCTTTGGGGTCGAAGGCGAGCGCCATCGCCCCGAGTGTGGCCAGCAATGCCTCGAAGGCGCGCAGCTGGTCCATGCGTTCGCGGCGGTCGGCTTTGGTCTGAGCCGCGACCGCCCGGTTCTGCGCCGGACTGAGCGCCGGATCGGGGGCGGGGTCGCCGCTGCGCATCAGGTAGCCGCGCCAGATCTTGGAAATGCCGACGCCGACACTCATCAGTCCGGCGAAAACTGCGGGAAAGGCTGCCGGTCCGGCAATGACCGCGACGCCCAGCGCCGTGAGGCCGGCCAGCAGCGTCAGCCCACCCTCAAGGTAGAGCAGCAGCCCCTTGGTGTTTTTGGAGAGGAACCAGCCCTGGATCACCTGTGTGGGGTTGTTGTACTGGGTGACGAGAGTGGTGTTGCCCTGTCTGGAGGCGCCGTGCGGCGCCAGGCGGCATTGGATCGTGCCCTTCCAGGCGGCGTAGTCGGCGTTTGACATTACCGCGGCCCTTGCGCCCTGACGGGTGAGTTCGGGCGAGTGTACCGGCGTGTTGCACGCGCCGATGAAGGCGGGGGTGCGGACCTGGCCGGTCGGGGCGGGGGCGCGCTGTAGAATTGTCGTGGTTCGCAGGGTGCGGGAGGTCCACGTTCCGGCCGGGGCGCGGTGCCTCTGTGCGACCGGGCGGTGGGCGGAACCGCCGGGTCGTACCGACGGACGCGTTCCCGATGCCTTGGGTCGGGGTGCCGGGGTCGCAACTTCGCGTTCCTGCGGCGCGGCAGCTTCGGACTCTGCGGTCGGCAGGGCCCCGTGCAGCGCCCGCAGCCGTCCGGCCTGGGGATTGGCGTTTGCTGCCCGCTGAAGCCCGGCAAGGCTGTTCAGGGCGGGACTGGTGAACCGGGACTGCGCCGCAGGACTGTCGGGTTCTGCGGTGGGCAGTTCGGCTTCCGGTTGCAGGTCGCGGAGGCGTTGCAGCGCCGGGTTCCGGTTTGCGCTGGTTTGCAGGGTGGCGAGGCGGTCGGGTGCAATCCCCGTGGCATGGGGCCTGCGGTTCAGGCCCTGGCCGGTTGTCGTAATAGGCACGGGTTTCACGCGTCGCGGCATCAATAAAACTCGCATGAGGATTATTCGGTCAGAGAACAGGAGATGGGAAGTTCGATCAAGGCCTTTCTCGCTGCGGCCGGCGCCGGTTGCCCGCGATCCTGGCCGTGTGCCGCCGGCTGGACAAATCCCGGTCGTGCCTCAATGATGCGGACAATTGTTTGTGGGGAGGTTTTGCATGCATGTTCTGATTACCGGCGGGTCGCGCGGCATCGGCGCGGCGACGGCACGGCTGGCAGGGGCGCGGGGCTGGTCGGTTTCGGTCAATTACGTCAGCAACGCCGCGGCGGCGGATGAGGTTGTGGCGCAGGTGCGGGCCGCCGGTGGCAAGGCCGTGGCGATCCAGGGCGATGCGGCCGTCGAGGCGGATATCACCGCGATGTGGGACGCGGCGGAGGCGGCGTTCGGACCGGTGACCGGGTTCGTGAACAATGCCGGGATCGTCGCCCCCGGCAGCCCGGTGGCTGAGATGCCGACCGACCGGATCGAAGGAATTTTCCGGCTGAACGTGCTGGGCGCGTTTCTCGGCCTGCGCGAGGCGGCGCGGCGGATGTCGAAGAGCCGGGGCGGGACCGGCGGGTCGATCGTCAACCTGTCGTCGATGGCAGCGACGCTCGGGGCGCCGAATGAATATGTGGATTACGCGGCCTCGAAAGGCGCCGTCGATACCATGACCATCGGACTGTCGAAGGAACTGGGGCCGGAAGGCGTCCGGGTCAACGGCGTGCGGCCAGGGCTGATCGAAACCGACATTCACGCTTCCGGCGGCGAGCCGGACCGGGCGTGGCGCATGGGGGTGACGTCGCCGATGGGCCGGCCGGGCACGGCGGAGGAGGTCGGCGAGGCGATTGTCTGGCTGCTGTCGGATGCGGCGAGCTACGCCACCGGCACGACCATTGCGGTGTCCGGCGGGCGGTAACGCCGGGCCGGGCGGATCAGGAGGAGGCGGCTTCGATGGCGGGACGGACGCGGGTGGAAAGGCCGGTTTCGTCCCCGGCCGTTGCCGCGCGTCCGGCACCGGTGCAGGCCGGAACCGGCGCATTGGCCGCCCTGCAACAGGCGGCGAATGCCGGCGCGGCGCAGCAGCGGCTGAAGCGCCTGCAGGACGGCGTCAACGGCGGTGCTGCGGCGCTGCAGCGGTATCGGGTCGGGCCTGACGACAAAACGCTCAGGGAGGTGAAGAATGTGGAGGCGGCCGAGGCTTTTCTGACCGCAAACGGGCTGCATTATTTCTACGGCTACAAGTCGGTTTGGGACAATGTCACCGACCGGGACTACATCGGCGTCGACGGGGCGCGGGCGCTGGCGGGCGAGATGCAGGCTCTGCTCAACCAGCAGTTGGCGCAGGAGGCGCAGGCCCAGGATTCGGTGCAGCGCAAGCTGATCGAGATTGCCGAACTGGTGCGGCGCAACCGGCAGGGCGTGCAGGTGCTGTCGCAGGATGCGGATACTCTGGACTGGTATGACGGGATTGTGCTGAACGGGCTCTGTCTCGGGTTCACGGAGGTTTTCAAGACCCAGGGGAAATGGGAGCAGGAGCTTTGGAAGGCGATCGTCTCCTGGGTGCCGGAAGCGGGCAGTCCGGCAGAATCGCTGGAACAGCTGAACCGGCATCTGGACGGTATTTCGAGGCGGATTGGCGCCAGGATGGAGGAGAACGCGCTCGAGGGCGCGTTGATGCTGAAGGAGGCCTGGGAGGGGATGGGGTCGAATTACGACCCCGTGCCGCCTTCGGTCGGCGGGATCACCGGTGCGCCGGCAGCCATTGACCTCGAGCAGCAGGGGCAGATGACCCGAGTGGTGAAGAGTGAGCTTGAAGCGGGAGAGTTTGTCACACATTCCATGGGGCTCATCGTGGCGCAGTCGAAACAGGACAACGCCAATTACGTGATCGAGATCAGCACGCCGAACCATTCGATGATGGTCCGCCTCGAAGGGGCGCGGATCCGCTACAGCGAGACCGAGAAATCCGGGATCGGGGAGGTCGACAGCCTTCCGGCACTGATGGCGAAACTCTGGCCGGGGATTCAGATCGGATATGAACAGGCGGTTGCCGCGGGAATTCCGCTCGATATCGACGTGAAGCGCGAGGTCGCTCTGGGTACCGCAACCGACCTGGTTCCCGAAAACGCTTCCGGGATTTTTGCCGAAATCGAAGAGGCGTCGCTGAAGACCTTTGCCGGGTTCGACAAGGCTTCGGGGCCGGGCGAGTTCCTCGCGGATTACAACAGGCGGCTCTTTGAGGCGATCTACGTCACAAAATAGCCGCGGGGGCGACGGTTTCCTGCAGGTCAGCCCCGTTCCAGCGCCGTCAGGTGGCGCCAGGCGAGGGTCATGAAAATGGCGATGACCGCGTAGGTGAAGGCCTGGCTGGCGGCGCTGATCAGGGCCCCGACGACCGTGCCGATGCCGCCGGCGTCAAATGCGAGCAGCATCAGCGGCTCGCCCAGAAGGTTGATCACAAGCGTGAACAGACCGATGATCACCATCGCTCCGACCAGCGGCCAGCGGTGGCCCCGGGTCAGATTGCGGGCCCGGCCGAGTGCGCCCATGCCCGCGCCTTCGAGCAGAATGCAGGGCAGCCAGACCGCGAACTGGGCAGTGATGTAAAGGCCGGGAACGATCAGAAACATCAGCCCGACGGCGATGGCAATCGACAGCAGGGTGCCGCAGGCGAGAATCGGCACCGCATCGCGGAGCACGGACCGGAGGTAATGTTCCAGCGAGGAATGGTGTCCGTCGATCCGGTCGTTGGCCGCAAGGATCACCAGCGCCATCATGATGTAGGTCAGCACGCTGACCGCCGCCACCACGAGGAAGAAGCCGGGCGTGAGGATTTCCGCGGGATCCATGATCTCCGCCTCGGGCAGGATCGCGATGAAGGCCGCATCCGCGAGGATCGCCGGGGCCATGGCCATCGGAAACAGGATGCCGAAATTGGCGAACAGCAGCCGAAAGCTGGGAACGATCAGCGTCAGAATGCCGGTACCGGAGGCGGGGCGGTTGGAAGGAAGGGTCACGGTTCGCTGCTCCCGGCGGGAATTTCAGAAGAGGGGCCGCGCCACGCGAATCGGGGCGCGGCGGGACGGGTACTCAGGCGCCAAAGGCTTCCGGGCGGGCTTCATGCGCCATGTGGTCGAGCACGGCATTGACGAACTTCGCTTCCTTGCCGTCGGGAAAGAAGGCTTTGGCAACGTCGACATATTCGGTGATCGTGACCTTTGGCGGCGTGTCGGTGGCGACGAATTCGGCGCCGGCGGCCCGGAACAGGGCGCGCACGGTCGGGTCGATGCGGTCGATCGGCCAGCGTTTGACAAGGGCGCGGTCAGTCATCTGGTCGATTGCCGCCTGCGACTGCACCGCCGCTTCGAGCACCGCGCGGAAATGGTCCACGTCGGCTTCGGCGAATTCCTCGCCGTCGATGCTGGCGCCGAAGCGGTAGGTCTCGAACTCGTCGCGCACCTCGTCGAGGCCGGTATCGGCGGCTTCCATCTGGAACAGCGCCTGGACGAGATAGAGCCGTGCGGCGGAGCGCATCCGGCGGCCCTCGGCGGCGGTCGGTTTTTTGGGTTTGGCGGGGGTCGCGGTCTCTTCGGTCATGTCAGGCAATGGTCCTGTCGTCCGCGCCGGCGACCTTGATGCTGCCGTCGGGCAGCGGCGCGGCGCGGGGGGCGAAACGTCGGGCAAGGGCGATGAGGTGCAGACAGGCTTCGGCGGCGCCGCCGCCCTTGTTCATCTTTTCGGGATTGGCGCGGGCTTCGGCCTGATCGTGGTTTTCGACGGTCAGGATGCCGTTGCCGATGCAGACCCCTTCGAGACCGAGCATCATCAGGCCGCGGGAGCTGTCGTTGCAGACGGTGTCGTAATGGGTGGTTTCGCCGCGAACGATGCATCCGAGCGCCACGTAGCCGTCCCAGTCGCCGCTGCGCCGTGCCAGTGCGATGGTGGTTGGGATTTCCAGCGCGCCGGGGACCTCGACGGTCTCCCAGGTGACCTTCGCGTCCCGCAGTACGGCGGTGGCGCCGACGGTCAGGGCATTGGCGACGTGGCGGTAGAACGGGGCCACGACGAGGAGCACGCGGGTCGGGCGCTCGAACGTCGGAACGGGCAGGCTGTCTTCGGCTTTGTGTT
Source organism: Alphaproteobacteria bacterium (assembly GCA_030432315.1). Lineage (GTDB taxonomy): Bacteria > Pseudomonadota > Alphaproteobacteria > Rhodobacterales > Rhodobacteraceae > Amaricoccus. The sequence continues at coordinate 23,613 of JAUIHM010000035.1, forward strand.
CGGCCATGGGGTCAGGTCCTCGGGTCCGGGATGGGCCGCGTGCCGGTGATGGAAAGGCCGTAGCCGTCCAGCCCGACGACCCTCGGGGTCGGTGAATTGGTGAGAAGGATGAGTTTGTGCAGTCCGAGTGCATTCAGGATCTGCGCGCCGACGCCGTACTGGCGCAGGGTGTCGGGATTGACGTGATCGCCGATCTCCAGCCGCTCGGCCATGTCGCGCAGCAGCACCACAACGCCGCGGCCCTCCGCGCCGATCGCGGTCATCGAATCGCGCAGCTGGTTGGAGCGGCCGCGGTGGAGACCGAGCAGGTCCTCCATCGGATTGGCCGCATGCATCCGTGTCAGCACCGGTTCGCTGCCGGTCACGTCGCCCTTGATCAGGGCGACATGCTCGATTCCGGCAATTTCGTCGGTGAAGACCTGCATCTGCCACGAGCCGCCGAACTCGCTCTCGACGGTTTCGGAGGCGGTCAGGCGCACCAGGTTGTCGTGGCGGCGGCGGTAGGCGATCAGGTCGGAGATCGTGCCGATGCGGATGCCGTGTTTCCGGGCGAAGGTGACCAGATCCGGCAGGCGGGCCATCGACCCGTCGTCGTTCATGATTTCGCAGATCACCCCGGAAGGGTTGAGACCGGCGAGGCGGGCGACGTCGACCGCCGCCTCGGTATGGCCGGCGCGGACCAGTACCCCGCCGTCGCGGGCACGCAGCGGGAAGATGTGACCGGGCGTGGCAATGTCCTGCGGGCCGGTGCCGGGATCGATGGCCACCGCGACGGTCCGCGCCCGATCGGCGGCGGAAATGCCGGTGGTCACGCCTTCGCGGGCCTCGATCGAGGTGGTGAAGGCGGTTTCGTGGCGCGAAGAGTTCGACGCGGCCATCATCGGCAGTTCCAGCGCGTCGAGACGTTCCCCGGTCAGCGAGAGGCAGATCAGCCCGCGGCCGTAGGTGGCCATGAAGTTGATCGCATCCGGGGTACACATCTGTGCCGGAATCACCAGATCGCCTTCGTTCTCGCGGTCCTCGCGGTCGACGAGAATGAACATCCGGCCGTTGCGGGCATCGTCGATGATGTCCTCGACCGGGGAAATCGCATCGCGGAAGTGGTCGTCACGCATCGGCTGCCCCCGCATCGGGCCGGTAGTCCGACAGCCGCGCCACATACCGCGCGAGGGTGTCGATTTCGAGATTGACCAGGTCGCCGACCTGCACCGTGCCCCAGGTGGTTTCCTGTTTGGTGTGCGGAATGATGTTGACGCCGAAGGTGTCGCCCGCGACCTCATTGACCGTCAGCGAGGTGCCGTTGAGCGCCACCGAGCCTTTCGGGGCGATAAAGCGGGCGAGACCGGACGGGGCGCGGAAGGAAAACCGGGTGCTGTCGCCCTCGTCGCGCAGCGCGGTCACTTCGGCCACGCCGTCCACATGGCCCGAAACGATGTGGCCGCCCAACTCGTCACCGAGGCGCAGGGCGCGTTCGAGGTTGATGCGGTGTCCCGGCACCCAGCCGGTGCGGTTGGAGCGGATGTTGGTGGCGGCGACGGTTTCCGCCGAGATGTCGACGTCGAACCAGCCGCCGGTCCCGGTGCTGCCCCGGTCCACCACCGTCAGGCAGACGCCGTCGCAGCAGATCGAGGCGCCGAGCGCCACCTCGTCCATGTCCCAGGAACAGGCGATGCGGGCGCGCAGGTCGCCCCGGTCCTCCAGCCGTTCGATCCGGCCTTTGTCAGTGATGATTCCCGTAAACATGTGCCAAACCCAAGAGACCGCTGTCGCGGGCGTCCTATCCCGCAGAGCGCCCGGCGGCAAGCGTCGATCCCGGGCCGGGCGGGCCTGCGAGGCATTCTACGAAGAGTTTATTTGGTATTTCGACCTTCGGGGTTACGGTTGTGGCGGTGGGGTTCGGTCACGTCGAAGTGAAGGAGCGGGTTGATGATGAATGTGCAGGGAAAGGTGCCGAGGAGGCTGTTTCTGCTGATGGCGGCGGTTGCCGCGGCCGGTCCGGTGGCGGCGCACCACGGCTGGCGCTGGACGGACGGAGGGGAGTTCGAACTGACCGGAGTGATCGTCGAAGTCAGGCTCGGCAATCCGCATGGCGAGCTGACCGTCGATGTCGACGGCGAGCGGTGGATCGCGGAAATCGGCCAGCCCTACCGTAATGAGCGGGCCGGTCTGCGCAGTGACATGATCGTGCCGGGGACCGAGGTTACGCTGGTCGGCGAGCGGTCGGCCGATCCGGAGGAGCGGCTGATGAAGGTCGAGCGGGTGATCATTTCCGGACGCAACTACGACCTCTATCCGGAGCGGCTTTGATCGAATTTGCCACGGCGCTGGAGACGACGGGGCTGGCGCAGTTCCTCAAGGGGTCGCGCTGGGTCTATCCGCTGGTCAACGCCGGGCATCTGTTGGGGATCGCGCTGCTGATCGGGGCGATGGTGCCGCTCGATCTGGTGCTGGCGGGGGTGGTGCGGCGGGCCGATCCGCAGGCGGCGCTGTCGCTGCTGCGGCCGTTCGCGGTGGCGGGGTTCGTCACGGCGGCGGGATTTGGCGTGCTGCTGTTCGTCACCCAGGCCGGGGACTACCTGCGCAATCCGGTGTTTCAGGTAAAAATGGGCCTGATCTGCGTGGCGCTGCTGAACGCGGGACTGCACATGCGGTTCGGCGGCCGGGTGTTTGCGCTGGTGTCGCTCGCGGTTTGGCTGGCGGTGCTGCTGCTCGGCCGGATGATCGGCTATGTGATCGGCTGAGGAGGTCAGCCCGGCACGGGTGTTGCGGGGCGGCGGTTCAGGGTGAGGTAAAGGCTGCCGACAAGGATCAGGTTGAGCATGCCCGCCACCGCCGCGTTGGCGTAGGTCACGGTATAGGCGCCGGTCAGATCATAGAAAAGCCCGCCCTGCCAGCCGCCGAGGCCGTGGCCAAGCCATGCAAAGGCCAGCACGATGCCGGTCGATGAGGCGCGGCGTGAGGGCGGGGTCAGGCTGCGGGTGGTGATCAGCACGCCGGTCATGACGCCGGCATAGCCAAAGCCGTAGATCACCGCATAGACGTAGAACCCGGTGAGGCCGCTCATCCAGGTGAAGCCGAACACCAGCAGCGTCTGCCAGGCGGAGGCGGTCAGCCAGGCGGGAATCGCCCCGATCCGGTCCGCGAGAACACCGAAGAAAACCCGACCGGCGATGGCAACCATGAGCATGAGAAAAACAACGCTGCCGGCGCTGGTGGCGGCGATGCCCCGCTCCTGGATCAGCGGAACCAGATGCATCAGCGGCACCGCCATGCAGGTGCAGCACATCAGCACCGCCGCACTGAGCCAGACCAGAACCAGGCTGTTGGGCAGCCGGGTCGGCGCGTCGTCCGGCGGCCCCGAGACCGTCGCCGACCGGACCCGGCCCGGTGGATCGCGGGTCAGAAGCGCGAGCGGGATCAGGGTGGCGAGACAGAAGACGCCAAGGGCGAGCAGGGCGCCGCGCCAGCCCCAGGCGTCGATCAGAAACGCCGCGCCGAACGGCATGCCGCCCTGGCCGATGGCCTGGCCGGCCGCGGCGATGCCGATGGCGAAACCGGCGCCGGTGCGGAACCAGTTGCCGACCAGCGCCATCAGCGGGGCAAAGATCGAGCCGCCGCCGACCGCCCCGGCGATGAAAAACAGGATGTAGAACTGCCAGAGCGCGGTCGCCTGCGAGGCGGCGAGCACGCAGAGACCGATGGTGACGGCGCCGGTCAGGCTGATCAGCCGGATGCTGACCCGGTCGGCGACGGCGCCCATGACGATGCCGCCAACCGCCAGGCCGATCAGTCCGGCGGAATTTATCAGGGCGATCGAGCGGCGTGGCCAGCCGAATTCCGCTTCGAGCGGGACGAAAAATACCGACAGCCCGTTGACCAGCAGGCCCATGGAAATGGCAAGCATCGCCGCCACCGAGGCGACGATTGCCCAGCGATAGGGATCGTTTTCGATCCGGTCTGTCATCTGTCCCCTCCGGCCCGCCCGGGCCCGCGGCGCCTGGCGAAGTTCACAGTAACACGTTGCGGCTCCGCTGTCTGCGCCGTGGAGGCAGGCGCCGGCATCACCTGTGGTTTGGCTGGCAACGGTCTTTCCCCTGTCGCGGCTAGAGGAGGAAGTCGCCGGCGGTGAGTGTCGGAAGGCCGTCGATGATGATTTCCAGATCGGCAGTGCCGTCGCCGTTGCTGTCCGCCATGACAATGCCCCCGTCGTAGCGGAGTTCCCCGGCCGTGTTTGTGAAAGCGTCGTCGTCGATGAAGGTGAAGGCCTGGTTGCCGGCAGTTCCCCGGACCGCGTCAATCGCTTCGAGGTCAATCATGTCGGTTCCAAACAGGTTGAAATCAAAGACCGTATCCCGTCCACCGGCCGCGTTGGAATCGGCGGGCCGTTCGTAGACGAAGCGTGTATCGCCGGTTCCCCCATTCAGGCTGTCCGCGCCCCTTCCGCCGACAAGAACATCGTCGCCGGCGTTTCCGTAGAGCGTGTCCGCGCCGCGTTCCCCGCGCAGGATGTTGCGGCCGGTGCTGCCGGAGATGCGGTTGTCGAGGTCGTTTCCGGTAGCGTTCGAGTGCGAGGTTCCCTGAATGATGATGTCCTCGACATTGTCGGAGAGCACGGTATCGACGGTGGTGATGACGCGGTCAAAACCTGCCCCGGCTTCCTCGACGACAACATCACGGGTATCGGAGACGTAGTACTCGTCGTCACCCCCGCCGCCCTCCATCCGGTTCCGGCCTGCGCCGCCGGTCAGGCTGTCGTCGCCCCCGGCGCCAACAAGCCGGTCGTCGCCGTCTCCACCGCTCATCCGGGTGTCGCCGTTCCTCGCGCGCAATACGTCATCGCCGTTGCCCCCGAACATGTCCGTGCCGCCGATCAGGATGTCGTTGCCGGCGATACCTTCGATCCAGCCCTACGCGCGGATCACGTTGTTGAGGGCGTTGCCGTATGCCGCGCCCGACCCGAGCATGGTCAGGTTTTCCAGATGATCCGCCAGGGTGAAGCGCATGTCGCCATAGACAAAGATGCTGTCGGTCCCTTCATTTGCCAGTTCGACAATGTCGTAGGCGTTGTTCTCCAGCAGATGGTAGGTGTCATCCCCCCTGCCGCCTTCAAGGACGTCATTGCCAATGCCGCCGTAGAGACTGTCCCGTCCGGCGTCGCCGATCAGATGATTGTTGCCGTCGCCACCTTCGAGGCTGTCATTGCCGTTTCGGCCCCTGAGAACATTGTCGGAGTCATTGCCGATGAGGATATTGTTGCCATTGTTGCCGGTACCGTCGACCGATCCCGTGCCCTTGAGGATCAGGTTTTCAACATTGTCAGCCAGTTTCAGCCCCAGCCGGGTGATGACGGTGTCATTGCCTTCATTCCCGCGCTCAACAACCCTGTCGCCGGTATCGTCGACGACATAGATGTCGTCACCCCGCCCACCCGTCATCAGGTCGGCGCCGCGGCCGCCGTTCAGACTGTCATCTCCGCCCTGTCCCCTGAGGTGGTTTGCGCCGGAATTTCCTTTGAGCACGTTGTTCAGGCCGTTGCCGGTCGCATCCTTGTCGGTCTTACCCAGGAGTGTAAGGTCTTCGACATTGTCCTGCAGCGCGAAACTGACCGAAGACAGGACGAGGTCACGCCCTTCGTCTTCGTATTCGAAGGTGCGGTCCGACGCCTGGGAGACGACGTAGGTGTCGTTTCCGGCTCCGCCGTCCATCCAGTCGCTGCCGGAACCGCCGTCGATGTAGTCATCGCCGGCATCTCCATAGAGCCAGTCATTGCCGCCGCTGCCAAACAGCCGGTCGTCGCCGAGGTAGCCGGAAAAGGCGTTGTTGGATCCATTGCCGCGAAAAACGAAACCCGCAGCGGCTTCGGTTCCAAAGTCGTCCTCAAACCGTTCGGCACGGAGCGGACTGCTGAAGATGAGCGTAAAGTGGTCCTGACCGTTTACGGACTGGACTGCCCTGTTGACGAGGCCGGTTCCGGTGTCGGTGTCGAAGCGTCCGAGCCATGTTTCGGTAACCGTCATCCCTGCGAATGCACCGCCAAGGATTCTGCCTTCGAACGCCATCGAAGTCCGGGTAATCTCCGGGGCACTCCAGTCGGCCGCCTCGTGATACATGTAGCCGGTGTTTCCCGCCGACGCGTCAACTCTTACCGTAATCATGGCTTCCTCCGCGATTTCTGCTGAACCGTCATTTAAAATTCCACTATCTGAATATGTTGACTGTGGTCCCGTAACACTGATCTGGATCAACATGGGTTGGTACGTAACCCGCCGGGAACGGTTCCGTCGAAGTGGCCCTGACGGGCTTCCCGCCCGCCAGGGTCCAGCGCCGGCTGCGCTGTCGTGGGCCTGCCGGAGGGTCGAGTTAAGAATCAGCAAACGTTGATAAAAACCACACCATTGTTTTTCTGGATACGGTTCGTCAGACGATCTAGGATCGTGTGGAAACCGCCTGCACCTGAGGGCGGATTGCGGGAGGAAACAGCTATGGACGGGAACCGGTTCGGGTGTGTTGCGATCCTGGCAATGGGGGTTGCGGCCGTCGCACTGCCGGTGCCGCGGGCCTGGTCGCAGAGCGGCGGGACGGAAAGCGCCACGGACGCAGAGGCCGCGCCCGCGGGCGAAGAGGATTCGGCTCTGCTCGGCGAAGAGGAACTGGATGAACTGGTGGCGCCGGTCGCCCTGTTCCCGGATTCGCTGCTGGCGCAGATCGCAGTGGCCGCGACCTATCCGCTCGATGTGATGAAGGCCGACCGCTTTGTCGAAGACAGCGCCGATCTGAGCGACGCGGAGCGGATGAACGCGGCCGAGCAGCAGGACTGGGATCCGAGCATCCAGGTTCTGGCGGGCGGTTTTCCCGATGTTGTCAGCCGGATGGCGGATGAGATCGACTGGACCGAGACTTTCGGCGAGGCCGTGCTGGCCCAGACCGATGACGTGCTGGCTGCGGTGCAGCGCCAGCGGGCCAGGGCCCATGAATTCGGCAACCTCGAAAGCAACGAGGCCCAGCAGGTGGAGGTGGAGGACGGCGAGATCTCGATCGCGCCTGCCGATCCGGAAATTGTCTATGTGCCGAGTTACGACAGTTCGATGGCCTTCGCCCAGCCCGTGACCACCGCGCCGGTGGTTGACGGCTATTCCGGCACTGACATGATCATGGCCGGCGCGATGTCGTTCGGCGCGGCGATGCTGGTCAACGAAATTTTTGACGACGACGATGACGACTGGGACGATTACTGGCGGCACGGGCCGGGCTATCCGCCACCGATCCACTGGGGGGACGGTGATGGCGGCATCTATCCGCGACCGGGTATAGACGTGGATGGTGACGTCAACATCGACATAGACAGAGGCAACATCGGCGACCGGGTCGGAAAGATCGACCGGGACGAGATCGACCTCGGTGACCGGGACGGCAAATGGAAACCTGACGAGGACCGGCGCAACGAGGCGCAGGCGGCGTTGCGTGACCGCAAGGGCGGAGATCATCCGAGAGAGGGAGCCGGGTCCGGCATGGCCCTCGGTCAGGGCGGCGGCAGGGATGGCGCCCGCGACGACCTCAAGCGGCGGATCGAGGCGGGCGGAAATGGTGATGGACAGGCGCGGCAGGCCGCGGCGGCGCGCAGGAACGCGCCGGCCGCCGCGCGGCCAGCTCTTCCTTCCGGCGGCGCGAAACCGAAGATCGCCGCGGCGCATCCTAAGAAGATTTCCAAACCGGCCAGGGGGGGCGTGAAGCCGAAACTCAGCCGACCGGCCGGTCCCAAGAAATCCGCCAGCGCCTTTCAGCGCAAGAGCAGCGGATCGAAGGCCCGCAAGGCCAGCAACCGGGGCAGGGCCAGCGCCGGGAATCGCGGAAGACGCAGGTAGGGGATCGGTCATGTTTGCACGGAATTTCGTTTTGCCACTGCTGACCTCCGGTCTGACCGCGCTGGTTCCTCCGCCCGCTGCCGCGGAGCCGCTCGCGTTCGAGACGCCCGAGGCGGCGGTGGATGCCGTTGCCGCAGCGGTCGAGGCCGGCGACGGACCCGGCCTGATCGCGGTCTTTGGCGAAGAGAATGCCGATCTGGTCACGACCGGCGAACACGCACAGGATGTCGATATCTGGGGGGGATTCCTGCGCGACTACCGGGCGCGCAGCGAACTGCTCGACGACGGGTCCGGGCGCGTGGAACTGCTGGTCGGCCGGGATCTCTGGCCTTTCCCGGCGCCGCTGACCCGAAGCGACGCGGGCACCTGGTCCTTCGATGCCGCATCCGCGCGGGAAGAGATTCTGTTCCGGCGCATCGGCCGGAACGAGCTGAACGTCATCGACCTGCTGCACGGCTACGTGCTGGCGCAGCGGGAGTTTCGCACCATCGACCATGACGGCGACGGTGTTCCCGCCTTCGCCAATGCGATCCTGAGCGATGACGGCGCACGCAACGGCCTCTACTGGCCGCCGGAACCCGGAACGCCGGAAAGCCCGATTGGCGAATTTGTCGCGCGGGCTTCGGCGGAGGGGTACAGGTTTGACGGCGAGGACCAGGCGCCGGAGCCGTATCTGGGGTATCTCTACCAAATTCTGACCGCCCAGGGGGACCATGCGCCCGGCGGCGCATACGACTACATGGTCAGCGGTCACATGCTGGCGGGACATGCGCTGCTCGCCTGGCCGGCGGAATATGGGGAAACCGGGATCATGACCTTCATGGTCGGGGAATCCGGCGTGATCTATGAGGCGGATCTCGGAGAGGATACCGCAGGCGTCGTGGACGGGATCACGGCTTTTGACCCCGGCGACGGCTGGTCGGTGGTGGAGGAGTGACCGGCGGTACCGTGAATTTCGGGCACAGTTTTTCGCGGGTCCGGGGCAGCCTGACGTTCTTTCTGGCTTCGGAGCTGCAAAAACGCTAGTCTGCCCGGCAAAAGCCGGCGGATGAGAACGGCCGGCCCTTTGAGGCTTGGGGCAGATGAAGCAGTGGATTGCAAAGACGGCGCGAATTGCGTGTGCCGCGATGGTGGCCGGTGTGCTGGCGGGATGTACCCTGCCGCGGTCAGGACCGACGGCATCGGAAGTTCTGTCGGCCGAAGGCGCGCAGGCGGCGGGTCTGACCATCATCAACGTGACGCCTGC
>JAUIHM010000132.1 GCA_030432315.1 Alphaproteobacteria bacterium
CCAAACAGCCGGTCGCCGCCATTGCCGCCGTAAAGCGTGTCGTCGCCCTGTTCGCCATGGAGCGTATCCCTGCCGCCACTGCCATGAAGAGTGTCGTCCCGGTTGCCGCCATAGAGCTCGTCATCGCCGCCGGCACCGTCGAGCGTGTCCTCGCCGTCATTGCCGAACAGACGGTTCCTCGCGCCATTTCCGGTCAGCACGTTGTCCAGTTCATTGCCGCGCCCGCCAATGTTCAGCTTCCCGGTCAGCGTCAGGTTGTCGACCCCGAAGCCGATGGTGCGGTTGATGCTGGAATAGACGAGATCGGTCCCGTCGCTCCAGCCCTCGACAACGGTGTCGCCCTTGTTGTCCACGTAATAGATGTCGTCGCCAGGACCGCCGACCATCTCATCGGCGCCTTTTCCGCCGTTGAGAACGTCATCGCCCTGATAGGTCTCGATCAGATCGTTGCCACCGCCGCCGTAGACAAAATCATCGCCGTCACCGGTTGTCAGATGGTTGCGGTAGCCGTTTCCGGTGTAATGCAGTGAATTCTTGAACGCTTCGATCCATTCCGGCTCGGTATTGGTGAAACCCTCGTCGAAGATCAGCGTGCTGTGTTTGTCCCCGTTGATGAAATACTGCCGCTTTTCGAGGCCGTAGGTTTCGCCGGTGCGGGTATCGAATGTGCCGAACGACAGTTCATAGATCGATTTGTCGGCAAACCGTCCGGACTGCACGGTCGATTTGAGAACGATCCTCGATGCCGAATTGGAGACCGGCGCCCAGTCGGCAGTCTCATACCAGAAACTGTCGGTCTGACCCGCCGCTGAAAACAGTCTTAACCTTAACACGCCAGGAACTCACCAAAACATTAATGACAGATCGGGGGATTTTTTGGGCCAAACCCCGCGGCGATCCTAATTGACGACTGCATTTTGTCAATCTTTCTCGACCGGTACTGCGTCTTTATATTGGTAAACATATCGCGGTGCGATTGAATTATTGGAACTGAGCGCGGTCCACGGCACGAAACCGCCCCCGGCTGCAAAACCGCGGGGCCGGCAACAGGGCAGTCGCGCACCCGTTCCCCTACCCATGGCACGCAGATGCCTGTAACTCCGTTAACGGGGCCCGCCGGTTCACCCGTCCCGCCGATCCGCCGCCGACCGGACGGATCACCCTGGATGCGGCACACCGGCCCGGGCAAGAACAACGGCAAACCGCCGGGGGAGGGTCTGCGTGGTCGATGAAGGTGAATATGACTTTGTGATTGTCGGCGGCGGTACCGCGGGCTGCGTGCTGGCGAACCGGCTCAGCGTAGATCCCGCCAACCGGGTGCTGCTGCTGGAAGCGGGCGGGAACGACCGCTACCACTGGGTGCACATCCCGGTCGGCTACCTTTACTGCATGGGAAATCCACGCACCGACTGGATGATGAAAACCGTCGCCGAACCAGGTCTGAACGGGCGCGCGCTGCCCTATCCACGCGGCCGCCTGCTCGGCGGCTGTTCATCGATCAACGGCATGATCTACATGCGCGGCCAGGCGGCGGATTACGACGGCTGGCGGCAGATGGGCAACACCGGCTGGGGCTGGGACGATGTCCTGCCCTGGTTCATCCGCTCCGAGGACAGTTTCCGCGGCAGGACCGAACTGCACGGCGCCGGCGGTGAGTGGAAAGTCTCCACCGCCCGGGTCCGCTGGGAGATTCTCGAAGCCTTCCGCGATGCGGCGCAGGAATTCGGCATCCCGAAATCCGACGATTTCAACGACGGCAGCAACGAGGGCTCCGGCTTTTTCGAGGTCAACCAGCGTCGGGGTGTGCGCTGGAGCGCTGCGAAAGGGTTTCTCAAACCGGTGATGGGCCGGCCCAACCTGCGGGTTCTGACCCACGCACAGGTCCATGGCATCACCCTGGAGGGACGGCGCGCCACCGGCGTCAGCTTCGCGTGGCGCGGCGAAATGTCCACGGCGCGTGCGGGGCGCGAGGTGCTGCTGGCGGCGGGGGCAATCCATTCGCCGGCAATCCTCGAACACTCGGGGATCGGTGATCCGGAAATCCTGACCCGGGCCGGTATCCCGGCGCGGCACGCCCTGACCGGCGTCGGCGCGAACCTGCAGGACCATCTGCAGATCCGCACCGTGTTCCGGGTGGAAAATGCCAAGACCCTGAATACCCGCGCCAACAGCCTGACGGGCAAAGCGGGCATGGCGCTGCAGTATCTGCTGACCCAAAGCGGCCCGATGTCAATGGCACCGAGCCAGCTGGGCATTTTCTCCCGCAGCAGCCCGGATGTCGCCACCCCCGACCTCGAATACCACGTCCAGCCGCTGAGCACCGACCGTCTCGGCGAGCCGCTGCATCCGTTCCCGGCGATCACCGTATCGGTCTGCAACCTGCGCCCCGAAAGTCGCGGCCACTGCCATGTCACCGGGCCGGACGTGAAACGCCAGCCGGAAATCCGCCCGAATTACCTGTCGGCGGAACGGGACCGCATCGTCGCCGTGCGTTCCGTCGAACAGGCCCGTCAGATCATGACCGCGAAATCCCTTGCGAAATACGCGCCCCGGGAACTCCTGCCTGGACCGGCGGTGCAGGGCGATGCGGCGATCCTGAAGGCCGCCGGCGACATCGGCACGACGATCTTTCACCCGGTCGGCACCTGCCGCATGGGCGCCGATGACCGCGCGGTGGTCGATACGCAGCTGCGGGTGCACGGGCTCTCTGGCCTGCGGGTAATCGATGCCTCGATCATGCCGACAATCGTTTCCGGCAACACCGCCTCGCCGGTGGTGATGATCGCGGAAAAGGCGGCGCAGATGATCCTGCACCCGGACTGACGCCGCCTCCGGCCGCTATTGTTCCATCAGGAACACCGGCTCCATTTTCGCCCACCATTCGCCGCTGCCCCGGCTCTCCAGCGGCGCCTGCATCGGTCCGCAGATCTTCCACCACTCCCGGGTTTTCGGGTCTTCGGCCATGCGCGCCATGTCGCCCGCATGGTCGCTGCCGTGATACTCGTAGTAGGCGAAAAGCAGATTCTCCGGCTGGCGCAGAAAGATCGAGTAGTTGCGGATGTTGCTGGCACGGATCTGCGCCAGCACCTCGGGCCAGACGGCGGCATGGACCTTCCTGTATTCGGGGATGTGTTCCGGTTCGATACCGATGACAAAGCCGTAGCGCTTCATGAAATTTCCTCCGTGGCGCATCTGTTGGTGTCTGCGGCTCGTGGCCGCCGATCAGCCTGCACGCATCAGGGTGCCAAGACCCCTTTCGTTCAGGTATTCAATCGTTACCGACGGCGATTTTCCACCGGTCACCGGGTCGAAAATGACTTCGGAAACCGAACCGTCAGGCATGTTTTCATTGAAGATCGGAAAAACGAAACTGTCTCCGTCCCAGTGCTCGAGCGGGATCGGGTCCAGATACGGGCTGAGCCGCAGCGCAAGGCCGTTCTCCACTGCCTCAACGCTGACTTCCCCGAGATAGAGATTGCCATAGGTGCCGGCATAGGCTTCCAGGTTCGCCGCGGGTTCAGGTGCCGACGGTGGCGACCGGCCCGCCAGCGACCCGACCGGTTCGGCAAAGGCCTTGAATCCGCTGGTCATTATCGACGCCCAGTCCCGCTGGTATTCGCCGTACTGCGCGAGGTCCATGAACTGATAGGCAATCGTCTCCGCCACCCCGACCGGGGCCGCATTGGTGAAGACGACGATGCCGAGATCTTCGGCCGGAAGCAGCATGAACGAGGTCGCGGCCCCGAGCATGAAGGCCCCGGAATGGCTCAGGCTGGTTTCTCCGGTCGGACGGATGCCAACCCCAAAGCCGTAGCCGTAAAACCCGGGCAGGGCACCGGACGATCTCGCGGGACTGGAAACGATCTCCGGCGTGATCGCCGGCAGCAGCGCGCCGGGTTCGATGAGCGGCGGCGTGCCGACATCCCCCTCGGCCAGCACCATGTTCATCCAGCGGGCGAAATCCTCGACCGTCGAACTGACGCCGCCCGCCGGCGACTGCGGATCGGGGTTGCGGAACAGCCACGGAACGAATGCGCCGTCGATAATCGTATGGCCGGTGGCGCGGTTCGGGTTGTCGCGAAAATCCTCAAACCGGGAACTGGTGCTCGCCATGCCCAGCGGCGCATAAAGCGCCTCTTCGGACAGCGACGCCCAGTCGGTTCCGGCAGCGGTCGCCACCGCCTCGGCAGCCAGCGTCAGGCCGAAATTGGTATAGGCATAGGTGACCCGAAACGGATCGAGCGGCATCTGCGCCAGCCGTTGCAGCACCGTCGCCCGGTCATACCCGAGATCTTCGAGATCATCGCCTGCATGATCCGGCAGACCTGAGCGGTGCGAAAACAGATCGCCAACCGTGACATGTTCCTCGACCCACGGGTCGGACAGCGCCATCCACGGCAACATCGGCTTCACCGGACTGGTCCAGTCGACGATGCCGTTGGTCACCTGGGTGGCGATCACGGTGGCTGCAACGGGCTTGGAAAGGGATGCGATCTGAAACACCGTCTGCGGCGTGACCGGATCGGCCTTCCCCAGCTCGCGCAGGCCATGGCCTTTGGTGTGAACCACCTCGCCGCCGTAGACCACCGCCAGCGCGAGACCGGGAACGCCGCTCCGCTCCAGGGCCTCGGCAACCATGTCGTCCAGCGCGCCAATCGCGGCAGCAACGCTCTGTGCACTGACCTCGCTGACCGGCGCGCCCTGCGCCCCGGATCCGGTAGCAGAACAAAGGATGGTTCCGGCAAACAGCAGCGTCACACCGGTTCTGACCGGACCGATCATCGCACTCCCCTTTCAGAATGAATGCAGATTGAAGTTCCCGCGCAAAGGGTCCGCGCCAGACCGTCGCCTGGCGCGGACCGAGATCAGGCCGCCGACGAGGGCAGCGGCGCATCGGCGTGGATCAGTCCTTCGCTGCGCAGGTCGGACCAGAGCGCGTCGGGGATCGGCGTTTCCAGCACCGCCACGTTGGCCTTTACCTCGGCGGGGCTGACTGCGCCCGGAATCACCGTCTTGATCGACGGATGCCCCAGAACGAACTGCAGCGCAGCGGCGATCAGCGGCGTGCCATGTGCCTTGCAGACCGCCTCGATCCGTCCGACCCGTTCAAGGATCGGTGCCGGCGCCGGCGAATAATTGTATTTCGCCCCTTCAACCGGTCCGGTGGCGAGGATGCCCGAATTGTACGGCCCGCCGAGAATGATGCCCACATCGCGCTTCTCGCAGAGCGGCAGGAAACTGTTGAGCGCCTCCTGTTCCAGCAGCGTATAGCGGCCCGCGAGCAGAAAGCAGTCGAAATCCCCCAACCCGAGCAGCTTCTCGCAGATCTCCCATTCGTTGACCCCGGCGCCGAGCGCGGAGATCTCCCCCGCATCACGCAGCTCCACCAGCGCCCGGTAACCGCCGCCGTCGAACAGTTCGCGGATCTTGGCGTCGCTGACCTCCTTTGAGCCGTGCGAATAGACGTCGACGTCATGCACCAGCAGAATGTCGGCCTTTTTCAGACCGAGCCGCCCGCGGCTGTCCTCATAGCTGCGCATCACCCCGTCAT
>JAUIHM010000036.1 GCA_030432315.1 Alphaproteobacteria bacterium
AAATTCCCTGCCAGCGCCCGGTGAGCAGAAGCGGGACCATTTCCCGGTGCGGCAGATCGGAAATCTCTATTTCGACGCTGCTCGGATCGAGACCGGTCGAGGCGCAGAACTCGGGAAACAGCCGCCATGCGGCATCATTCGGATGTGCGACCAGCCTGGTGCCGGCAAGATCCAGCGGTGTTTTCAGAGGCCCGTCCGCTGCAACGGCGATGGTGTAGGGCGGCCGGTTGTGCACGATGTAGACGGCAACCGGCGCGTCCGTTGCGCCGGCGGCCCCCATCCCGATCAGCGCGTTCATGTCACCGTAGCCGGCGTCATATTCGCCGGTGGTCAGCCGCGGCACCGCGTTGGCCAAAGTGTCGCCTTCGGTGAAGGTGACCGCGAGGCCCTCTTTGGCGAAATAGCCGCGGTCGTCGGCCAGAAAGAACCAGGCCTGTGGACCGGAGATGAAGGTGTTGAGAATGAACCGGACGGGCAGCAGCCCGCCCTTTTCATCTGGACCGACCGGCTGCGGCGTTTCGTCTTCCGGACCGGAAGCCGCGGTCATTTGCCCTGAATTCCCGCCGCGATGATCAGCGGTTCCCAGACGCCGATCTGGGTTTCCACAAATGTCGTGTAGTCTTCGCCCGACATTGGTTTGGTATTGATGCCGAGGTCCGCCATTGAGGCAACAACTTCCGGCAGGGCCAGCACCGCCTCCGTCGTCTCGCGGATCGTTTCCGCCATGGCCGGGTCGATGCCGGCGGGACCTGTCAGTCCAACCCAGTTTTCAATCACGATGTCATAGCCCTGCTCTGCGAAGGTCGGAACCTCGGGCACGCCCGGGAACCGTTCCGGTGCCGCAATGGCGATCGCCACCGCCTCTCGGTCCTCGATCATGTCGCTGTTCTGTGCGACCATGTCGTAGAAGGTGTCGAGCACGCCGGCGCGGAAGTCCTGGATCGCCGGTGCGCTGCCCTGGTAGGGCACATGGATGGTTTCAATTCCGAGTTCCCCGTCAACGGCTTCGCCGAGGATGTGGCTGATCGAGCCGACACCGCTTGAGCCGTAGGTGACCGGGGTTTCCTTCGCCGCGGCGATGAACTCCGCGACGGTGGTGATTCCGGAATCGGGTTTGACGAACAGGCCGGGCGACGACGAACCGATAAAGGCAATATGCGTGAAGCCTGCCATCGGATCATAGGGCAGGCTTTCGAACTGCGTCGGGGCGATGGTGAAGGGTGCGTTGTTGGCGATCATGAGCGTCGTGCCGTCGGGATCCTGCTGGGCGACATAATCCGCGGCCACGGTTCCCGCGGCGCCTGGACGGTTGTCGACCACTGCCTTCTGGCCGAATTCGGAGTCGAGGTATTTTGCAAGCAGTCGTGCAACGAGATCGCTCGTGCCTCCCGGGGGGAAGGTTACGACGATACGGACGGGCTCACCGGTCCAACTTCCGGGCTCCGCAACAGCAGTTGACATGGACACGGCGAGGGTTCCGGCAGTGAGTGCCGCGAGGGAAGTCCTGAATGAGCCGAAATGTTTCATGGTTTGGGTCTCTTTGTTCTGTTCAGTTGGAAATTTTGGTTATTCGGACATGCTGATCGAAGCCGAGCGCGACCGGCGGCGGGCGCGGAACGTCGTCCACAGGCCGTAGACGAGGATGCCGGCCGTCACTGCAATCAGGGTGCCGCTGATCGGGCGTTCGATGAAGACCATCGGATCGCCGCGGGACAGCAGCAGGGCGCGACGCAATTGCTCCTCCATCATCGGCCCCAGTACGAAACCGATCAGCAGCGGTGCCGGCTCGAACCGGAAGAGCCGCATCAGGTATCCGGCGATGCCGAAGAAGAGCGTCAGCCAGATGTCAAAGACATTGTTGTTGAGACTGTATACGCCGATGCAGATCAGAACGATGATCGTCGGATACATGTAGCGGTAGGGGATCTGCAGCAGCCGGACCCAAAGGCCGATCAGGGGAATGTTCAGGATGAGCAGCATGACGTTGCCGATCAGGAAGCTCGCCACGAGCCCCCAGAACAGGTCGCCATGCTCAACCAGCAGGCGCGGTCCCGGAGTGATGCCGTGTATCATCAGCGCGCCGATCACCATTGCCATGCTGGCGCTGCCTGGAACGCCGAGGGTCAGGGTCGGAATGAAGGCGGTCTGGGTCGCGGAGTTGTTGGCCGATTCCGGCACCGCCACGCCCTCGACCGCCCCCTTGCCGAAATTCGCGCGGTTCGGTGACACCTTCTTCTCGACTGCATAGGCGACGGCGGAGGCGACGGTCTGCCCTGTACCCGGAAGGGCGCCGAAGAACGAGCCGATGCCGCCACCGCGCAGAATCGGCCCGAGGCTTGCACGCCATTCGGCCCGCGTGGGATAAAACTGGCTGTAGTCGATGGTCTGCCGCCCCTGGCCGCTGCTGTTCGCCCGGATCGATGCGATCAGTTCCCCCACCCCGAAGAGGCCCATGGCGACGATCACCAGATTGACGCCGTCGCGCAGTTCCGGCACCCCCATGGTGAATCGCAGATCGCCGGTCGTGAGATCGACCCCCACGGTCGCCAGCATCAGGCCGGCGAAAACCATGGCGATCCCCTTGAGCGCGCCACCGTTGCTGACGGCCGACGCCGCGATCAGGCCAAGCAGGATGACCGAGAAATATTCCGCCGGACCGAAAGAGAGGGCCAGATTCGCCAGGCCCGGCGAGAGCAGCGCCATGACCACCATGCCGATGATGCCGCCGCCGAACGAGGCAATGGAGGACACGAACAGAGCGACACCCGCCCGGCCACTGCGCGCCATCGG
The DNA here is from genome assembly GCA_030432315.1 of Alphaproteobacteria bacterium. Taxonomy (GTDB): domain Bacteria; phylum Pseudomonadota; class Alphaproteobacteria; order Rhodobacterales; family Rhodobacteraceae; genus Amaricoccus. The sequence continues at coordinate 2,791 of JAUIHM010000036.1, forward strand.
ATAACCGTCGATGCAGGTGATCGAGGAGGACGGCGTGCCTGGGATGTTCATCAGGATCGAGGCAATCGATCCGCCGTATTCCGCGCCGTAATACACCCCGGCGATCATGATGATTGCCGTTCCCGGTTCGAGATAGAACGACAGCGGCAGGATCATGGCGATCGCAGCCATCGAGCCGATCCCCGGCAACACACCGATGAACGTGCCGAGAAAGACGCCGACAAAGCAGTAGAGCAGGTTCGAGGGATGGAAGGCCGTGGCAAGGCCGCTGCCGAAAGCTGTCAGGATGTCCATGTTTCAGATTCCCCTGAACGCATCGAACGGCAGCCCGAGTGCCTTGATGAACAGGACCCAGGAGGCCCCGGCGAGGATCGCACCGAGAACTGCCTTTCCCGGCAGGTGCAGGCTTCGGTCCGGGGAACTGGCGACCAATGTTGTCAGGAAAACCGCCGGCAGCAGCCCGAACCTGTCCGCCGTCAGGGCAAAAACGGCCAGCGAGGCGCCGATCGCAAGGAACGAAATCCAGTCCGGCCGCTCGGCGAGACCGTCGCTGCCGAGGTCCTGAACGATGATGCCGATGCTCAGCCCCATCAGGATCAGACCGGCAAAAAACGGAAACGCGCCGGTGCCGGGCCGGAAGGGTGTGCCGAGGCCCAGTCCGAGGCCGCCGGCCATGAAGTAGATGCTCAGCGCAACAAGGACCGCGCCTCCCACCGCGCCCCACCAGGCGTGGGGCCGATGCGTCACGTCCTGGTCGACCGGTCCGGGCTCATCGACAGGCATGGTCACAGCCCTCCTCTGAAAAGGGAATATCCCCAGGCAGTGAACTTGAACGGCAGGTGATAGTGCTGTCGCACGTCAGTGACGCGGAACTGAAATGAGACCTCGTCGAGGAAACCGGGGGCCGATCCGTGCAATCCGTGGGCAGCGTAAAAGGTGCCGACCATAAATTGGGCAACGTAGCGACCCTCGGTGATGCCTTCGCCCGTGACGGTCGGATGGTCGAACAGACCGGTCGGGCCGCAGCGGCCCTCCGCCAGAGTCTCCGCACCGGTGCCGTCCATACGAAGGAGCCGTACGGCCAGTCCTTCGGCCGGACGGCCGGAGGCCACGTCCACGGCATGGATGGAAATGCCGCCCGGCTTCATCGCGTCAATTCCTGGTCGGCCCGGAACGCGGCCGCGATACGCGCCCGGCTGACCGAACAGATCTGGCGGCGGTTTTCGGCGATCTCCTCGGCACGGCTGCGGTCGAGACGCCGCCGAAACGCCGACAGCACCGAACCAATTCCCGTATGTTCGTGCAGCGCCAGAATAAACGGAAATCCGAAGCGGCCTGAATAGATCCTGTTGAGGTTCGCCAGTTCGGCTTTTGCCGCGGCATCGGTATCGAGGCCGAGCCGGGACTGTTCGCTCTGCGACGCCGCGGTCATCACCAACGGGTCGGTCGGCGCAAGTTCGGGATGTCGGTTGAACATCCCGACCGCGGAGGCATCGTCAAGCCCAAGGACCGCTTCGGCAACCCGTTTCGCAAGATCATCGGGACCGGTGAACGGCCGCAGGGATGCAATCGCCGCCGCCACGTCGGGCGACCGTTCGACGAACGGCAGGATCAGTTGCACCGCCGCCGCGTCGTCAGACCCGTTGATCTTCTCGATAGCCGGATGAAGTGTCATGCAGCCGCCTTCCCCTGCGTCCATGCACAATGAATAGCGGGTTCCAGCGTTGCCAACTATGGCAATATATGTAATGCTGCATTCTGATATTGAGAATGCAGGGGAACAGCGGCATCGCATGACACTCCATCTCGTCCCACGGCCGCTGCGCTACGTCATGGCTGTCGCAGAGCACGGTTCGGTCCAGGCCGCGTCGCGTGAGCTGGGAATTGCCGCGTCGGCGATCGACCGGCACATTCACGCGCTTGAGGAAGCGGGTCAGACCCCACTGTTCGAGCGCCAGCCGCGCGGCATGCGGCTGACGGCGGCGGGAGAGGCCGTCGTGGTGCTTGCCCGCCGCTGGCAGGTGGATGCGGACCGTCTCGACGAAAACCTCGCCTCGATGCGCGGACAGGAGCACGGGACCGTCAGGGTCGCGGCAATGGACAGTCTTGTGAACGGCCTGCTGCCCGATCTCGTCGCATGGACGCGTCAGAACCATCCCCGGATCCACCTGGCCGTGGATATCGTCACCCCTGCCGAGGCAGCCGTCTCGCTGGACGGGGGCACGGTCGATCTGGTGATTGCCTTCAATCTGCCGAAGCTCAGACACCAGCACGGTCTCTGGACCGGGCAACTGCCGTTTGGCTGCGCAATGTCGGTGGATCATCCGCTCGCGGCAAGATCCGACCTGACGCTCGCCGACCTCGGCCCGCACCAGACGGTGGCGCAGAGTTCGATCCTGCCGATCCGGCAGAAGCTTGACCGCACGCATTCCTGGTTCTTCAGCGACAATGCCCCGGTGCTGTCGACGAACTCGCTGCAGCTTCTCAAGAAGAGCCTGATCCACACCGAACTGGTGATGATCACGTCGGAACTCGACGTGCTTCCCGAACTGGAGCGCGGCGCGCTGGTGTTTGTTCCGCTGCGCGAGCGCAGCCTGCGCCCCCAGAGCGTTTCGGTCGCAATCGATTCCCGACGAACCCTGCTGCGCGCGGCACGGGTCGTTTCGGAGTATGCGGCAACGGAAATGGAACGTCGGCTGCTCTGCACCCGTTCCCATCAGGCGTCGCGGATGAAAAGTGACGGTCCGGAAGTGGCGGCCCTCACCCGCAGTCCAAAAGCGCCCCGGGACTGACCTGCCGGCACGGATACCGTGGACCAGGGGAGTGCTGCCGCTCTTCAGGCATCGGCGTCACGTCTCAGGCGTCGCGCTCGATGATCCATGCGACCTCCGGTGCCGGCACGACGCGCCATTTGCGCAGAGGGCCGGCCATGACGTTGAGGTAATTCATCTCGAATCCGTAGGGTGCGCCGCAGGAATCATGGCCGCGCGGCACGAACACGACGTCGCCGTCCGCGACCGCCATCGTTTCGTCGAGCCTGCCGTCATCGGTATAGACCCGCTGGATGCCAAACCCGGAAGCCGGGTTGAGACGGTGGTAACAGGTCTCTTCGAGATAGGTGATGCGCGGAAAATCGTCCTCGACGTGGCGGTGGCTCGGATAGGACGACTAGTGCCCTGCAGGGGTGAAGCCTCCCGTCGCCAGCAGGCTGTCGGCATAATCCTCGTGTTCCATCGCGATGTTGTTCATCAGCCAGGTGTTGGTTCCCCTGCCACGCTCGGTGAGGGCGATGTCGTCCGGACCGATCCGGCGCGCTGCGTGACCACCACTGCCCGGGGCAGAGCAGACCGCGATCACGCAGCCGGTCTCCGCGACCGCCTGCCATGCGCTCTTGTTCGGGAGATAGAGGCAGTGCGGCGGCGTCTTCTCGAAACCGTCCATGCGCCCGCCAAGCATACCCCAGTCCTGGTCTGCGCCGGTCAGATGCACCCGGCCTTCGAGCATCACCAGAATGACTTCACGGTCCTCCATCTGCCCGCCGACGGTCTCACCGGGTCTGAGCCGGCAGAGCGAGAACCCGACGTAACGCCAGCCCGCGCTTTCGGGGGCGATCCCGTGAACCTTGCCATGGGCGCCGAAAGGTTTACGCAGCAGGTCGGACATCGGTTTCCTCATTTCTGATTTCAGGGCCGTAACGACCGCAGAGGTCAACGATATACTCGTAGCCGGGTTTCCAATATTCATGGGGAGGCGCCTTCGCAGGATCCTGCTCCGCCTCGACTACGATCCATCCGTCACAATCCATCGGCTTGAGCCTGTCGGTGACGGCGTCGAGAAAGCTGCCGTTTTCGGCGCGATCCGGCGCAGGACCGCTTCGCGCACGTCCTTGAAATGCACATGATGCACACGGTTTCCCCAGCGGTCCAGCGTTCAAAGCACGTCTGCCCCGGCAAAGTGCAGATGGCCGGTATCGAACAGCAGGCCAAGGTCCGGCGTCGAGCCCTTCATCAGCCAGACAATATTCTCGGCATACTGGATCATCGATCCCATGTGATGGTGATTGCTGAGCACCACGCCCTCGCCGGCCGACCATTTCGCCAATCCCGACAGGCTTGCGGCATAGGCGGTGATGTCGCTTCGACCGGGTTTCGAACGGTTGGCCACCGGCGTGCCGATCTTGCCCTACACAATGTTGGAACACTCGGCATAAACAATGCAGGGCGCGCCCAGCGCCGCGAACTGTGTCACCTGGGCGCAGATCGCTGCTTTCTCGGTCTCGAGGTCGTTCCGCATCAGGGCGCCAGAGCACCAACCGCCGCACAGAGAGACATCATACCGGTCGAGATCGGCCCGCAGACACGCGGTATCGGCGGGCATGCGCCGCCCGCGCTCCACGCCCTTGCAGCGGATGCGCGCAGCGTCCTCCATCGCCCCTTCGGTGGTGAAGTCCGCGGTCAGGTCAGGCAGCTCGTCGTTCTGCCAGGCGATCAGGGAAATGCCAACCTTTACAGCCAAGGGTTCGCCCCTCAGTCGATGCGTTGCAGCGCGGTTTGCCGGACATAGGCCTCCCGGGCCTCGCGCACTTCCGCCCGGTCGAAAACTTCGGGGACCGCGACATCCCACCAGTGCCCCCCTGCGCCGGTGCCGGCACCGGGATCGGTGTCGATGACGATCACGGACGGAATGTCCCGGTCACGCGCCTCCCGTATTTTGACTTCCAGATCGGCAGTATCGGCGGCCTTGACCGCATGGGCACCCATTGCGGCAGCGTCCGTGACGAAGTCGATCTCCGGCTTCGCCTCGACGTTGGAGGTGGCGTAGAGATTGTTGAACTCCGCGCCGCCCGTTGCCTGCTGCAGCCGGTTGATGCAGCCGTAACCGCGGTTGTCGGTGAGGACGATGGTGAAGGGTATCCGGCGCATCACTGCGGTGGCCAGTTCGGAATTGGCCATCATGTAGCTGCCATCGCCGACGAAGCAGACCACGTCCTTTTTCGGGAGCCGCGAGTTTGATCCCCATGGCGCCGGCGATCTCGTAGCCCATGCAGGAAAAGCCGTATTTCATGTGATAGCCGCCGGCTGCCGACCGCCAAAGGGTATGCAGCGCGCCGGGCATGGTGCCCGCAGCGCACATCGCCACTGTATCCTTCGTTGACTGACGCTGTACCGCGCCGATCACCTGGGCATCCGTCGGCAGGCCGTCCGAATTTGGCGCCGCCATCACCGCATCCGTCGCCTGGTACCAGGCGGACCGCGCCGCGCCGTCCCGGCCGGCCCACGTTCTGTCGCCAAGCGCCGCCCCGATCCGCTCGAGTGCGATCTTCGCATCTGCCAGCAAGGGCACCGCCCCATGCTTGACCACGTCGTAGCCGGTGACATTGATCGACACCAGGCGACGCGCCGGGTTTGCGAACACCGTCCACGACCCGGTAGTGAAGTCCTGAAACCGCGTGCCGACGCCAGGTACCAGGTCCGCCTCGGCCAACGCCGCGTTTGCCGCGTCGCTTCCGGTTACGCCCGGTGCACCGAGACTGACCGCTTCCTCCCAGTCGACCGCGCCCTTGCCTGCCTGGGTTTCGCAGAGCGGCAGACCGTTGGTCCGGGCGAAGTCCAGCAGCGTTTCCTCGGCACCGGAATAGAGCACGCCGCCACCGGCAACGATCACCGGACGTTCTGCCGCCTTCAGCGCCTCGACGACCGTTTCCAGCTCATGCCAGTCCGGCTCCGGCCGGCGAATGCGCCAAACCTTTGGCTCGAAGAAACTCTCCGGGAAATCGAAGGCTTCCGCCTGAACATCCTGGCAGAAGGCGAGGGTCACCGGACCGCACCTGGCCGGGTCGGTCACGGTCTGCAAGGCCCGCGGCAGCGCGGTCAGCAGGTGCTCCGGGCGCGATATGCGGTCAAACTAGCGCGACACCGGCCAAAAACAGTCATTGGCGTTGACGGTTCCGTCATCGAAATCCTCAACCTGCTGCAGCACCGGGTCCGGTGCGTGGTTGGCGAAGACATCGCCGGGGATCAGCAGAACCGGCAACCGGGCGACATGGGCCAGCACGGCGGCCGTGACCATGTTGGTTTCACCCGGTCCGATCGACGATGTGACGGCCATGGCGCGGCGGCGCTTCGACACCTTGGCGAAGGCGATCGCGGCATGGGCCATGGTCCGCTCGTTCTGGCCGCGCCAGGTTGGCAGGGCATCGCCGATTCCGTGCAGCGCCTCGCCCATGCCGGCGTCGCTTCCATGGCCGAATATCGCCCAAACCCCGTCGATGTAGCGCTCGCCCGCTTCGGTCATCTGCACCGACAGCCACTTCACCATGGCCTGCGCTGCGGTCAGTCGTATCGTTCCGGTCGTACTGCGTTCTCCCCGGTCTGGGCCCGGGCCTCTATCCAGATGCGGCAGAGCCGCCCATACCTGTCTGCCATCTCCGCGACGGCTTCGCCATCGGAGATGTCCCCCGTCATCCATCTTCGGGCGGCTTAGCCAAAGATCGTCCGTCCTACCGCGAACCCCTTAACCAACGGCTGTCGGGCGGCAAGCCCGAAGGTCTGCACCAGGTCCTGTTCCGGCGCATCAAATCCCAGCACGACTATGCCGCGGGTCCGCGGATCATTGCGCTCGATGGTCTCGACGGCGCCGCTCCGAGCGCTTTCGGTCCGGAACGGCTCCAGTTTCCACCAGTCGGGAAAATCCCCGCGTCGTAGATCCTACGGATCTCCGCCGGGCAGGTTTCGTCGATCACCGGACCCACTTTGGGCAAGATCACTTCAAGCAGAAATTCAAGCCCGTTGCGCCGCATGGCGGCTAACAGCCACCTGAGCACGGCGATCTGTGCCTCCCACATCGTCGCGTCGTCATCGGGATGCGAAAAGCACAGGCACTTGACCACCTGACCGCGCGGCCATTCGACAAGCCCGCCACAGTCGGGGCCGATTTCCGGTTCCAGCGGTCGCGAACCGGGCAGTTCCACCGGCCGGCCGATCCAGAGCCCCTGCCCTTCGGCACGAAACAGGGCCGCGCGCCCGAGCCGACCGTCACACAGGATGCCGTGACCCGGCGGGCCATGCTGGACCTGCAGGGCGGAGTCGAGGCAGAGTTCCTTGAAACGGCCGATTTTGACGGGCGTGGCCCCGTCCATATCTACCATCTGGCTGCGATGGTCGAAGGCAAAGACCCGCATCGACGGCCAGTCGCCCGGGGAGTTGGTTGCCCAGTGAACCTGCTCCAGGTCCGCATCGTTACGCAGATCCGGACGCTTGTTGCCGCGCGCGAAAAAGAACTGCAGTTCGTCCCAGCTCGGATAGACGGTGGTGCAGCGGTGACGGGCGACCGCGAAGGCGCCGCAGGCATTGGCGTACTTGAACGAGGTCTTTCAGTCTTCGCCGTCGAGCCACCCCTCGAGCAGTCCGGACACGAATCCGTTACCCGCTCCGAGCACGTTGAAAACCTCGATCGGAAACCCCGGCCCGGATTCGCCGTTTTCAAGACTTTCGGGGACGCTTCCGGCGACGGCCACGGCACCCGCCGCGCCACGCTTGCAGACCAGCGTCGCCGCCGAAACATTGCGTACTTCGCGAAGCACCGCGATGGCGTCGGTTGAGCCGCCGGCGATGTGAAACTCCTCCTCCGTCCCGACGATCAGGTCGAAAAGTTGCAGCGTCGACTGCAGCTTGGCTGTCACCTTGCCGCTTTCGACAAAACGGCTCTCTCCGTCGCCATGCCCCGCAACGCCCCAGAGGTTCGACCGGTAGTGGATGTCGAGTGCCGTTTTCATGCCCGCCTCCCGGGCGATCCGCAGCGCCTTCAGCGTTGCCGCCTCGACCTGCGAATTGCTCAGATGGGTCCCCGTCGCCACGACCGCCCGCGCCTCACGGATGAAATCCGCGTCGATGTCGTCGCCGGTCAGTCCCATGTCGCCACAGTTTTCCCGATAGAAGATCAGCGGAAACCGCTCCCGATCGCGAATGCCGAGCAGGACCAGCGCGGTGAGCCGGTCGGGATCGGTCTTGACCCCGCGGATATCGACGCCTTACCGCGCCAGCTGTTCACGGATGAACCGGCCCATGTGCTCGTCGCCGACCGCCGTGATCACGGCGGAGCGGCGTCCGAGCCGGGCCGTGCCACAGGCGATGTTGGTAGGGGAACCGCCGATGTACTTGTCAATGGACCCCATGTCCTCCAGTCGCCCGCCGATCTGGGCCCCGTAGAGATCGACCGAAAACCGGCCGATGGTGATGAGATCGAGTGGTTTCGTCTCGCGACCCTTTCAACGGCCCCATCCGGCAGTCCGGGCCCGGCCGCAGGTCCCGCTCCGAAACGCGGCCCGAGCCTGCCCGATGGCCAAAACGCGCCTGCCGTCGCCTCATATCGCGCAACCGGCATGTCCCGCGCCGAGGCGGATCTGCACTGGACGGCCATCGTTACTGTCCCTGCCAACCTGGCGACCTGCCCCGGGGAATCGGACATCGACTCATGACCGGGAGCGGACCGTCATCCGCCATACATGGAAAATTTGCTCCACTATCGTTGAATTGCAAAGTCTGTTAACCCGCCCCGCGGGCTGCCCTGGCGGTGCGGCCAGGGCGGTTGTCAGGGTGATCGAAGCATTGGGCGCACGAAAGCCCGCGACCTCGTCCTCCCGCGCGAAACGCATCTCGTCCGCCCATTCTGCGACCGGGCACCTCCCGGAATCTGTGAGGCCATAGACGGTAATTCCGCGCCCGGCGACCTCCCTCGAAAGCCCAACCGTCTCTTGCGAAAACGGCGCGCATGTCACGGCGAAAAGCACCTTGCCGGGAAAATAGACCTGCCCGAATGGAGCGTTCCGGCGCCGAAATACAGCGTCGCGGGAACGCCAAGCTGGTCGAGAATATACGCCATGTTGCTGACCACGGCGAAGGCACGCCGTAGACCGACGAGGTGGACGGCCCGCGCCGCAGCCATGCCAAGGGCATCCGGTCAAGGCTTTCGTTTGGAACCGTATTCTACGGTGAAATTAAAGATTTTTGGCCAGATTCTGTTGAAATCCCCAGCAGCGGGCCGGTGGAAAACCCGCTGTCCTGACGCAGGCTGACGAGCCGTTCCGTGTAGTTCGGCCGGAACTCGTTGAAACGTGCCCGGAACAGGGCCTGCAACTCGGTACGGTAAAACCGGGCGCCAGGCAGAACCGCATGTAGACCGAAGGTGCGACACCGCACGCCCTGCATCACGAAATGGCCGTCGCCGCACTTGCTGCCGGCAAACACGTTCACTGCGAAGAACGATGGCGCTCACACTCGGTCAGGCCGAGGAAATGGAAGCATGTGCGCGGGAGGCGGGAACGCGAATCATCGTCGGATACAACTGCGTCCACAACCCGGCGGCCACCCACGTACGCGGGCTGGTTGCCTATGGCAGGATCGGCGAGGTGGTACACTTCCGTGATCAGGTCGATAAAGACTGCCAGGATGATCCCGATCTGAACTGAACATGGCGGGCGAAGGTTATGGTTGCGGGCCTCGGTACACTGGGCGACCTGGGGTGTCATCTGGTCGCTATGGCGCATCGCCTTGTCGGACCGGCCGAAAGTCTGATCGCCGACCCCCAGATCATCCACCCGATGCGACCGCTCGCCGACGGCAGCGGCCGTGCGGCGGTTGAGAACGAGGACACCGCCTCGGCGATCGTGCGCTTTGTCAGCGGCGCGCAGGGTACACTCTGCAGTTCCCGCTCGGCCTCGGAGCGCAAGAACCGCCTCGACTGGGAGGTGCACGGCACAAAGGCCATGCCCTCTTTCCGTCAGGAGCGGATGGACGAACTGCAGATGTACGTGAATGAGGTGCGAAAGGCGGAACAGGGTTTCAGAACCATCCTGACCGGCCCCGAGCATCAGCCCTACGGACTCTTCTGCCCGGCGCCGGGGCATCAGCTTGGTTTCAAAGAGTTGAAGACTGTCGAGTTTGCCGGTTTGCTGAAGGCCATCGCCGAAGACTGCGATGCATGGCCCAACTTCACGGCTGCGCTCGACTTCGAGCAGGTCATCCACGCCATTGACGTTTCGGCCCACGAATGCCGCCGCACCGTTCTTTGAAAGGAACCAGCAGATGAAAGCAGCACTCCTTGGCGCCAGTCGGATCGGCAGGGTTCACGCCGCCTCCATAAGGATGGACGGGAGGTCTGAACTTGTCGCCGTGACCGACGTGGTTGCCGAAGCGGCAACGGCATTGGCAGATGAATACGGTATCGCCGCGCGGTCCGCCGACGACATCCTTGCCGATAATTCGATCGATGCGATCCTGATCACCTCTTCGACCAACACCCATTCGGATCTTTTCGAAGCAGGCGCGAAGGCGGGAAAGGCGATATTCTGCGAAAAGCCGATCGATCTCGATCTCGATCTCAGCCGCGCACTCAAAGTCCTCAGAATCGCCGCCGGTCACGACAGGTCGATGATGATGGGGTTTAACCGGCGCTTCGATCCGAATTTCGCCGCCATGAAGACTGCTCTCGATGCGGGCGAGATCGGCCGGGGCGAACTGCTTGCGGTTGCCTCTTGCGATCCGACGCCGCCGCCGGTGAGTTATATCAAGGTTTCCGGGGGCCTTTTCCGCGACATGATGATCCACGATTTCGACAGGGTTCATTTTTCTTCGGGATGCCAATGACGGTTTCGGCGCACGGTTCATGCCTCGTTGATCCCGGTACCGGTGCCGCGGGCGACACAGATACCGCCGTTGTCGTGCTGGAATACGCGGACGGCCGGCTTGCGACGATCCGCGGCGCGCGGCTTGCGGCTACGACCAGCGGGTGGAGGTTCTGGGATCGGAAGGTGCGCTTTCGGCGGAAAACGTGCGCGAACATGCGCTGGCGAAATCCTTCGCCGCCGGAGTGCTGTCTACGACAGCCGGTGCATTTCTTTCTCGAACGCTACATGCGCGCCTATGCGATGGAATGGACGGCCTTTGTCGATGCCTGCGTCGACGGCAGGTCGGTTCCCGCGACCATCGCGGACGGAGTCAATTCGCTTGCACTGGCGGAAGCGGTAAACAGGTCGCTGGCGGAAGGCCGACCGGTCGAAGTCACCGCCGAAATGACCGGACCCTGACCGAAGGTCCCCTTCATGCGGCCCGAACGGCGGGTCGCGGCATGCAGATGGCGTCCTGCCCCTGTGATCCGCGCTTTGGCAATGCCTGCCTGATGCGGATAAGACATCTGCGCGAAGGCCGTTCGGGCCGACGAACCCGCAGACCGGGGACATGCGAGCTGGCGCGGGCTTCGCCTGTTCGGCGAGGTGCAACAGGTCAGTCTCAACCGGCAGACACGGCACCTCGACCCAACCGCGATACCCTCCGGCCATACGACGGACGACGACACCCACGTTCTCGGCAACGTAGAGTCGGGACAGTTTCCATCAATCCAGGCTGGAAAGTCGCCCGGCAAGAGCCGCCCCAAACCCTCGTCAGTCGTTTCTTAATTCACGGCCTCTCTTAACTCACGGCCTCGCCGCCTGCCTCAATCGTCCAGAGTCGGAATCTGGACGTTCCCCGGCCGACCGCCATGAGTTCGCGGGCGCTCACGAACCTAGGCGATCTCGTATTGCCTGATGAAGTCGCGGTCCGGCTCCACCCCCAGGCCCGGACCGGTCGGAATCGCGACCCTGCCGCCGTTGCGTGCGACCTGGCCCTGGATATCGAGCGGCTCCAGCAGCAGAAGGTCGCGAAACCGGTTTTCGGTAGTGTCGAACTCCAGCATCGGTTCCCACGGATGCAGACCGCCGGGTATCGGCGGCATGGCGGCCAGGAGCTGCAGGTTGGTGGCGACTGAGACCGCGCTGCCCCAGACGTGGTTCACTACAGGTGTAAAATGCGCGTGTGCCAGCGCCAAAACCCGCAGGTATTCACTGATCCCGCCGAGCGCGCAAACCTCGGGCTGGGCAATATCGAGGCCGCGGTTCTCCAAAAGCCTCCGCCAGCCCCACCGCGTGAACTCAACCTCGCCGCCGGAGATGTTGACCTTCAACCCAGCCCGCAATTCGCGGTAACCCTCGAGGTCCTCCGGCGCAACCGGCTCTTCGAACCAGTACGCACCGAGTTCGTCGAGCGCCTGGCCCACGTAGAACGCATCCGACGTGGTGTAGCAGTGGTTGGCATCGACCATGAACCGCGCCTCGCCCACGGCCTTCGCCACCGCTTCGCAGAGCCGCACGTCCTCGCGCGGACCGAGGCCTGTCTTCATCTTGGCCGCGCCGAAGCCCATTCCGATGATCGCCGCCGCTTCGTCAGCAAAACGGGCAACGTGATCCTCGACGCTCTCGCGCTTGAGCATCATACCGTAGCCATAGGCGGCCACATCCATGCGGTGTGCTCCGCCGATAAGCTTGTGCACCGGCAGACCCACCGCCTTCCCGGCGATGTCCCAGAGGGCGATATCGACTCCTGACAGGGCCTGAATCGGCATGCCCTTCTGACCGTGATCGCGCAGCAGGTTGTAGACCCTGTGCCAGACCACGTCGCGGTCGAGCGCGTCCATGCCTACCGCCATCGGCGCGATTACCCGCTCCACAATGCCCTTGTTGGCAAGTGCCACGCTGCCGGGGCCGAAGCACTCGCCCCAGCCGGTCAGCCCCTCGTCGGTGGTGACCTCGACGAGATGGGCGGTTCGCCGGGCATAGTACTGCTGCGAGTATCCCAGTTCCTCTGGCATTGCGCAGTCGAGGACGTGGGACATTATTCCGGTGATCTTCATGCTGTATCCAGTGCTCGTTTGATGCGCTTGATGACGAGATAATCCTGCAGTGCGAGCACCGAGCAGTCGTGCCCGATTCCCAACTGGCCGATGCCATCATGGGGGAGGTCGTTGCCGCACTTTACGCCGTTGATCCGGATCTCGCCATAACGGAGGACCGCGGCCCAGCGTTCGGCGCGGTCAAGGTCGCGGGTAAAGACGCAGGCGGTCAGGCCGCCGTCGTCGCACTCGTTCGCCATGCGCTCGAGACCGGTCCCGTCGTCGAACGGCACGATGCTGACGATCGGGCCCAAGGCTTCCTGACGGCAGACCTCCATCGTCTCGGTGACGTCGGCACGCACCGTCTGCGCAAGGAAGTGACCGTCGCCCAGACCTTCTGGCCGGTCGCCGCCGGCAAACACCCTTGCCCCCTGCTCCTTTGCTGCGTCAATAAGACCCTTGAGACGTTTCCATGCCCGACCCGCGATCACCGGCCCGGTGATGATGTCCGCACCTTTGTCCCAGCCGACTTTTTCCGACTGCGCCCGCGCGACGGCGCGTTTGGTGACGGGCTTCAGCACATCACGATGGACGAACATTCTGTTCGGCGAGACGCAGATCTGACCGGCGTTGCCGAACGTGACGCCACAGACAATGTCGGCGGCGAGGTCGAGATCGGCATCCGGAAAGACGAGTACCAGGGCATTGCCGCCGGGTACCATCGAGTAGCGTTTGATGGTGCTGGCCCCGGTGCGCATGATATGTCGCCCGGTCCGGCCCGAGCCGCTCACGGTTGCCATGGCCGGAACGGGCGAGGCGGTCAGGTGATCGGCGACACCATGGCCGTCTGTGCACAGGATCTGCACGACACTCGGCGGCAAGACGATCCCGTGGCAGAGTTCGCCCACCGCACAGGCCGACGCGGGCGTCTGCTCCGAGGGCCGAATGATGATCGGGCATCCCGCAGCCATCGCCGGTTCAAGCTTGAAGGCGAGGTTCAGAAGAGGGAAGTTCCGGGCGAGGAATGCAAGCGCGACGCCGGCGGGTTCGTGGACAAGGCGATGCGTGTGCTTTCCGGCACGATCCGCCAGGCCGATATCATGGATGCGGGCAATCTCCTCGGCGTAGAACTCCAGCGAGTTCTTCAGGCTGTCAAAGACCTCCTGTGTGCTGTCCCACGGCTGGCCCATCTCGTGATGGATGCAGTCGCGCAGATATTCCTCGTTGGCAATGACGGTGTCACGCAGACGGCGCATCCGCGGCTGGCGCTCGGAGATCGGAGTCCATGACAAGGCAGGAAAGGCCGCCTGTGCCGCCCGAAGCGCGCTTTCGGCATCGGCAATCCCGGCAGACGCCACAGTGGCGATGCGATCACCGCTGACGGGGGTCATTACGTCTAATGCACCCTCGCCATCGACCAGAGCGCCGCCGACATACATTCTTGTGGGGAAAATCATCGTAGTCCTTCAGAAAGTGCATTTTCCATTGACGGGTCGCTCAGAACCTCATGCGTGTCGCCTGAGTGCCCCCGCCACATTCGTTCACGCCGTCTGGCTGCCGGAACTTCCGGGCGGAACGGTGGAGAAGCCTGTACCCCGATCACGGTCGTCATGAAAAACCTCCCGAAAATCGGGCGTCACCAGTAGGTGACTGTCCCGTCGGCCGAACGGGTCCGACCGCCTGCGAAGTATTGGCTGCGACAGCATTGCTTCCAGATCCGACCGATCCGACAGGAGTCCCGTCCGGCGAGAAATTTTGCGAAATTATGGAAAACGGCTGCAACGGCGGACTCTCGTGATGACAGACCGGATTCGCCCCATCCAATCAATCCGTCGCCGGATTCGACTCGGACCAGCAACTGGTTCCGGTGACCGACCCGCGCCGGGATGGCCTCAACCGAGGCGATGGCAAACGACGACGACGCTTCCCGAAATGGCCGGACCAAGTCCGGCGCTCTGGCGCCGATCGACACTTTTACCTGCAAGACGATGCCTCCGATGCGAATCCCACTTGCCGGACGTTAGCTGCAATTGGCCTAATCGTACATTATTTTATTCATTTAGTGTTTGATATGGCGATTTTTGAAGAGTCGGATATTTGCTGAAATAGCAACTTCCGATGGAAGCGGCCCCCAACGCAGGAACGGAAGAACATTATCCTGTTCGTGACGGATCAATGGGATGGGACACCCTGAGGCGCCGGATCATCCCGCGAAGCTTCCCAATCTTCACGAATTCGCACGTGAGGCAACGAACTTCCGGAATGCGTTCACTCCGGTTCCCCTCTTCACTCCGGCGCGTGGCTGTCTGTTTACCGGTAGACTCCCGCACCAGAACGGCACAATGGACAATGTCCAGGGCAAGACATTCTACCCTCACGGCAAGCTGCATTCCGAAAAAATGACCTACCTGGGGAGGTTGCGGGATGACGGGTTTCGCGTCGCCTTCATCGGCAAGTGGCACCTCGCGGACGGCACGGTCTCAGATCGCGGGATCGACGATGTCATCCTGTCCGATGGCGGAGACACCCCACTGACGGCAGTTGCCGACGTGACGTTCGGTGGCCCCCGCAAATCCCCATTCTACGGGACGATCACGAAAGGAGAACCGCGGGATGGCTTGCGCGTTAAACGCGCGATCTCATCGCTTCCGGAACTGGCCGCATCCGATCATCCGTTCTGCCCTATCGTATCCCTGCATGCACCGCTTTTCCCGCACCACGTTCCGGCGGAGTACGTCGCACTCTACGATGACCTGTCCGAAGAGAACGTTCCGGACAACTGGTGTGCGCAGTTCTCTGAGACCGGCAAACCCGTCGCGCAGTCCAGTCCGTGGCACGCTGTCCACGAGACATCCCAGATGACCTCCGAGGACTGGCGGCGGACGGCGCAGCACTACTGGGGCTTCTGCTCCTACGTCGATGCACTCTTCGGACGCTTCCGGAAGGCGGTTACCGATGCCGGCCTCGACAACAACTCGATATTCGCCTTCACTGCCGATCATGGGGAGATGCTGCGCGCCCATGGCTGGTGCGACAAAGGGCCGTTCTTCTGTGAGGAGGTCCTGCGCATTCCAACGTTCATCCGCGACGCTACTGCGGCCCGGGCCATTGAACGGGAGGCATCTGTAAGCTTCAGGGACCTGTTCCCGACCGAAATCAACCGTGCAGGCGCAGGCGGACTTCTCGAGGCGACTGAAGACTCGCGCGACGACTGGGCGCCCGATGCAGATCATGTGTTCTATTGCTACGATGCCTATCAGGGCCGCCAGCTCCGGTTCCGGGGCGTGCGGAATGCACGTTACAAATATGCGTGGAGACCGCATGACTTCGAAGAACTGTACGATCTCGAAACCGATCCTGGTGAACGCAGGAATCTCGCGGGAAATGCAGATTTGGCCCAGGTGAAGACGGAACTGAAAGCGCGGCTGTTTGACTGGATGCGGGCCGAAAACGATAGGCTGTCCGGACCCGGCTTTCACCCACCGGTGGGCAGTTAGATTGACGGGCGTGGCACGAACGAGCAACACGTGTACCCGGCGCAACTGTCGTCAACCCGGCGGCGGCCGGTCGTAAACGACCCTGAACCCGGTGTGATTGCTCGTACTGTCCGGAGTATTCCCGGTCCGGGCAGCGATTCGATAGCGGTAGCAATAGCTGCGGTGACAAAGAAAGGATCCACCCTTGAGCAGCTTGCGCTCACGCGCGGCCGCATTGATCCTGCGTGCCGCAGCGTTGACCGACCGCACCCGGAACGGCTCGGACGTCCATTCCCAGACATTGCCGACCATCTGGTAGAGGCCATATCCGTTGGGCGCGAACGACAGCACCGGGGCCGGCGCCGTAAACCCGTCTGCACCGGTGTCGCGATGCGGGAACTGACCCTGCCAGATGTTCAACGGGAAGTAGCCCTCATCGTCCGGCTCCCGGTCACCCCACGGGAAGCGCACGTCTCCCAGGCCGCCCCTTGCTGCGTGCTCCCACTCCGCCTCCTTCGGCAATCGCCCGCCGGCCCAGGCCGCGAAAGCATTCGCGTCCTGCCAGTCGACATGCGTCACCGGATAGGCGTTCCCAGCCGGCGCGCCGTCCGGGCCTGTGGGAAACTCCCAGGTCGAACCGTCGATCCGCCGCCACCATTCCAGCCCATCGACGCCGAGCGTACCCTCGACGCCGCCGGGAACGTGACTGTGGAAAACAAACGACCACCCGAGACGTTCAGCAGTGGTCCGGTAACCCGTCGCCTCGACAAACCGCCGGAACTGGGCAACACTGATGGCGCCCGCCTCCCACCACAGATCCTTGATCCGCCTGCGAACCGGAGGCCCTTCGAAGTCATCCGCGATCACCGGCCGCGCGGTACCGAGGATGCCGGTCCCTCCTGGCACATATGCACAGTTCCTGACATGTTCCTTGCCGGCCCCGACCGCCGGTCCCGGACGGAAAGCCGCCAACCCGGCTCCATCCCTGCCCGGTGTGCAGCAGCCCTTCTCAGGCACTGCGCCGCCTTGACGCGCGGGTCTGCTCAATGCGCAACTGGTCGACAAGGTGACGGCCGGCGTCGCCAATGTGCTGGCCCAGCACCTTGATTGCAAGATCCACATCCTGCGCCCTGATGGCGTCGATCAGGGCCCTGTGCTCCCGGATGATTGCCTCCTGGCGACCAATGGCGATCGGGATCCGCGCGCTGATCGAGCCTATTATTTCACGGTGCTGTTTCCAGACACTGAATGCGACACGGTTGTAATGCCGCTCATACATCGTTTCGTGGAAGGCATGGTTCAGATCGGTGTGACGAGCCTTGTCATTGAAATTGAGCGTTTCGATCTCGGTCTCGATCCGCTCCAGTTCGGCGATATCCTCGGCGGCGGCCGTCTCGACGAAGAGCTTCAGCAAATAGGGCTCCAGCTGGTAGCCAACTTCCGCCACGTCCCGCACGAACTCCATGTCAATCGGCCGGACCCGGGCTCCCTGGTTCGGCGCGAAGACCACGAGCCCCTCTCCCCGAAGCTGCTGCAGCGCCTCTCTCACCGGGTTCGTCGAGGTTTTGTGTATTTTCGCCAGCTCGGAAATCTTCAGTCGCGCATCAGCCATAAGCACACCCGACAGAATGTCGTGGCGTATCGCGTCGTAGATTGACGAGGAGGACGCTTCGGGTGCGTCCGTGTCAGATGCGAGCACAATTGGACCGTGGCTACTCATGGCAAAGCTTTCACCTGAAAAATCGTCGGCGTAAAGCCTTTCCGCCATTTCATGCATCATGAAGTTATAATAGTACACTATTTGCAATGCGAATTGCATAAGAAACCGCCTCTGTGCGTTGACCCGGCGTCGACCGGGTGCGGCGAAGGCTTGCTGTGGGACCCGGAGCGAAAGTGTCTCTGGTGAGTCGATATCGCCGTCTAGGCTCTGCACCGCTACGATCCCGAAACCGGGAAAGCCTCGCGCCTCGCTCTTCCCTGCCTCATCAGCGCGCTGGCCTTGCGGCACGACGTCGGATTGTTATCGCCACCGCCAGCGGCATCGGCCTCGTGGACACCATGACCGGCGAGATCGAGGTGCTGAACGACCCTGAACCGGGTATCAGCTGCAACCGCCTCGATAACATAACCATCAGTCCGGACGGGGCACTTTGGGTTGGAACGATGTCCGAGGGCGCGAAGGGCCCGACCGTCGACCTTTATCGCTGTGACGCGTCGGTGGCCCGGAGGATGATGTCGGGCACCACGATCACAAACGGACTCTTCTGGAGTCCCCACGGGCGTTGTCTCTATTTCGTAGCCAGTGTGCCCGGCCTGCTCCACATGCACACCAATGGTGAATGGCAGATTCTCCGCCGCTTCGATGAACTGACCGGCAGACCCTTCGGCCTGACCGTCGACTCGAATAGCACGATTTGGGTCGCCATCTGTGACCGGGGAGAAGTCTGGGAATGAACTCAAAGGGTGAGACCATCGCGCAGATTGAGCTGCCGTGCGGGATCATCACCAATTGCTGCTTTGGCGGCGATGATCTCAGGACCCTCTTTGTTACGACCGGAACCTTAAGCATGTCCGCGGCCGAAAAAGCCGCCAATCCGCTTGCCTGCGGTCTCTTCGCAGCTCAAATGGACATACCGGGTCTTCCCGGTTGGAAGACTGGCTGGCCGCGACAGGTTAAAATTGACCAGAGCTGAGCGTTGAAAGACGGAGAACCCTGCGGTCGGTAGACCGCCGGATTCTCCATGAGTTTCACTCCGCGATCTCTATGCCGGATCGGCGCGTTCGATCACGATATTGTCGAGGTAGAAATCCCCGGCGCCGGCGGGAATGTCCGCGCCGATGATGGAAAGAGACAGGGCCGTCTCGGCGGTTGCCGGCTCCGCCAGCCGGAACCGCGTCTCCAGAGTAGTCCATTTGCCGCGGCTGGCGTCGGTCAGTTCGACCTGCGGGAGCTCGGCGTCGGTTCCCTCCAGCGCAAGGTGAATCCGCGCAGGCTCCAGCGCGTCGTGCAGCGAGGCGTCCAGCTTGAGTACATAGGCCCCGGCCGGCAGTTGCACCGCTCCCTAGGGTGTTTGCACCGAGATTTCGTCGATCTGCCCCTTACACGCGAACTTGAGGGTGCTGACACCGGTGCTCCACCGTTTCGGCGCATTGGCGAAGTTGTTCGCCGATGCCTCGTCGATGATCCAGAACCGCTAATAAGCGTTGGTCTCAGCGTCCGCGGGCTTCAGGTTCATCGGACGCAGCGGGTTTGGAACAGGATGGTCGCCTCGAAACCGAAGAACGCCTGATGCTCGCGCAGCAGGTTGTCCGACGGCCGCTGCCAAATGCGCAGGTAGTCGATCTCGAACGTGCCGGGCAACTCTTCGCCATGCGGCAGGCCGAGCCAGTAGAATACCTCGGAATCGAACCAGATTTCCATCGGGTTGTTCAGCACCCAATCGGTGCCGAAATCCGCCTGTGTGACGTGGTAGATCTCCGCGCCGTCGAGGTAGACCTTGAGTTAGTCCGGCCCCATTCGGCGCCGTAGACTTGGAAGCGGATAGAGCGCTTAGGTCTGGAACACCATCGCCACTCCCCGCCTCGCGGGATCGGCGCTTGTCACGTCACGTCCGCCGATGGTCATACGGCCCCCAAAAGTCTCCTCCAGACCCGCAATCATCCGGAGCAGCGTGTATTTTCCGCAACCGAAAGGGCCGACGCAGACGCAGCAATTGCCGTCGTCGACCGTCAGATCCGGCACGTGAATTACCTGTACCGAGCCGTAGCGCTTGACTGCATTTCTGATCGCCAATTCGGCCATATCAGTTCCTCCCCAAATCAAATTCGTCCAGCAGAGCGGACATGGCACGGTCGGCCAGAACTTCGAATCCATTCAGGGTCTAGCCGGCGTCGGACAGCAGAAAAACGACGAGCGCGCCGATCTCGTCGACCGTGGTCACCCCCCGGTCGGCAGTCCGCGACCGGAACCGCTCCGCATTGGCGGGCAGCTTCATCGCTGTGTCCACCTTCTCGGTTCGTGTCAGGGCGGGGCAGATCGCATTTTCCCGAATGCCCGTCGGGCCAAGCGACCAGGCCATGGCACGGGTCATTACCGTGATCGCGCCCTTGGTTGCGGCATAGGCCTCGTGCCCGGGATTGGTCGCCCTTGCATGAACCGAGGCGATGTTGGCGATCGACCCGCCATCCGCTTTCGACATTAGCCGTCCCGCAGCCTGACATCCGACCAGCACCGAACGCTGGGTCACGGTCCAGAGCATTTCCGTCTGATCGCGGGTCAGCTCAAGGAACGGTACCCTGACGGTGACACCGGCGTTGTTGACCATTTCGTTGAGTCGCCCTACCGCTCATGCGCGGCGGCAATTGCCGCGTCGAACCCGTCCAGATCGGTCGCATCGAGCTGGACGAACTCCGCGCCGAGACCGGTAAGTCGGTTCGCACCATCGGAATTTAGGGCGATACCGAGGCCGATGCCGGCCCCTGCACCCGTGACGATGACATGCCGGTCCGAAACGTTCATTTCACCGCTCCCGCAGCAGCTCCGCCCATGATCTTGCGCTGGAACTCCGCAAACAGTATCAGCAGGAACAACGAGACCAGCACCGCTGCGGGGAACAGCCCGGTCGGATTGATGCCGATGTTGCCCACGAACTTGTAGACCGCAATCATCACCGTCAACTTGTCCTTGTCGGTCAGGAGCACCGGCGGATAGACGAAGTCGTTCCAGACCATGATCATCACGAACAGCGACAGCGTCACCGTCACTGGCAGCGGCCGGATCACGTGCCAGAAGACCTGCCAGTTGCTGCAGTTGTCGGGCCGGGCCGCCTCTTCCAGTTCGATCGGTATCGCAGCGATGAAGCTCGCGTAGAAGAAGACGGCCAGCGGCAGCTTGAGCACCGCGAAGGCCAGCACGACACCAAGATAGCTGTCCAAAAGCTCGAGGTCGCGAAAGATCCCATAGATCGGCGTGATGGTTACGAACTTCGGCGTCGCGAGCCCAAGCGCCATCACCATGACGATCACGCGACTGATTCGATTCTGAAGCCGCGCCAGCGGATAGGCAGCCATCGCGCACGCGAATACGACGACGATGATCACAGGTATGGTGATGCCCATCGAGTTGAGCACTGAGCGGACATAGCCCATCGAGGCCAGCGCCTCCATGTAATTGCCCCAGTAGAGACTGTCGGGCAGCCCCAGCGGGTCCTGCGCGATCTCGGTCGATGTCTTGAACGACAACATAACCATGTAGAAGAGAGGCTGTTCAAGATAGCGGAACCGCTGCCACGACGTTACGCCTTCCAGCCGACCGGCCTCACCGATCTCTTCCGGGATACCCGCAAAACCGGCCAGAAAAATGGCACAGGTAAACCCGTTGAACATCCAGACCTGTGTGGAGGCAACAGAATAGAGCGCCAGCGCCGGATCACCGATCCAGTTCTACTCTTACGCCCCGAGCCCCAGATAGCGCAGTGCGACATTGATGCCGCCGTTCAACGGCGAGTTTAGAAACTCGCCAGATGAACCCGAAGACCACGAACGACATCATCGCCGGGTTATAGGGCGCGGCACGACTGAACTTCCGGATCAGCGGCAAGCGGTGCAGCATCGCGGCGAAGAAAATCCCCGTTACTGTCAGCGCCGACACCACGATGACAGTGTACCAGAGCGTAAGCCACACTTCCCGCAGGTAGCGGTCGCGGGTGAAGATGCCTTCATAATTGGACCACCCGACATTCCTGGCCGCACCGATTCCCGCGAAGTTAATGAGGCTCAATTTGATGGTCAGTATGATCGGGTGCACGAAGAGGAGCCCGAGCACAAGAAGGGCAGGTATCGTAAAGATATATAGGGAATTTCTCGTGCGCATGGTCTCCCCATCGATTGCGCCGGGAAGGAAAACCCGGCACCGGAGCGCCGGGCACCCGAATTCAGAGATTGTCCTCGATCACGTTATCCCAGCACTGGAGCGTGTCTTCGTTCGGGGACTCAATGTTTAGGAGGACACCGGTGATGCTGTCCTACCACTCCGACTGAAACGGCTTGGGGAATTCCAGCGTCGAGAACGGCCAAAGGATCGGGCTGCCCTCTGCGCGGGCCTGCGTATATGGCCCGGCCAGATACGGCATGGTGGACTTGCCCGCGACATAGTGGCTGTATGCAACCTCGGCCTAGAGAAACACGTTCAGGTTTTCTTCCTCGGCGAAGAAGTCGACCCATTTCTGCACGGCTTCGGCATTCTCGGCTTGGGTCGGAATTGCCCAGCCCGGTCCGACAAGATCCAGCGCGAGGCCGTGCTCGGTGAATGCTGATGGCATAGGCGCGAACTGGTAGTTCAGACCCTCTACCGAAGAGAAACTCCCGATGTTCCATGCTCCCTGCGGCAGGATCGCGACGTTGCCGGCGCGGAACTCCTGTGGCGCCGTTGCCCATGGGTCCAGACCCGCCTGAAGTTCCAGGTCAAAGCAGTTTGAACCGACCAGAACTCGGACACCATCGAGAGACGCATCAAAGTTTGCATCATCGACAACCGTCCGATCTCCGGAACCATATTCCGCGGGCGAAATTCCATTCGGATCGATCCTATTCGCGCCAACGAACAGCATTGCAGGGAAACCGCCGGCAAAGATCATCGGCGCAAAGCCCTCGGCCGCCAGCGCCTCGCAGGCCGCTTTCAACTTGTCTATCGTCACCGGCACATTTTCGATGCCGGCCTTCGCCAACAGGTCCATGTTGACGAAGTTGCCCATGCCGATCACATCCAGCGGGAAGACGAGGATTTCGCGGTCGGTGGTCATCACGTCGCGTACCGCCGGCACAATCCGCTCTTGCCACACGCTGTCGGTACCGAGATCCTTGAGAAAGCCCGCTCCGCCCCAAAGATGTACCACAGAACTGTCGACTATCGTCACATCCGGCGGATTGCCGCCCTGAAGGCGTGGCGGGATCACCTTGTCGACGTCCTTGCGCGCCACACAGGTCAGTTCGACGTCGATGTCGGGATGCTCGGCCTCTAACTTATCGATCAGTTCGGGAAAGGCCCGCGAGATCTGCTTCATTGCCCTTCCACGCGACGACATCTATAACGGTTTGCGCCCCTGACACGGCTGGGAAGCAAAGCGCGATAGTGGTTGTGGTCAAGATAAAAACGTACGAATCATTATGGAGATCTATTCTTCTTGATAAAATCGTACATTATTTGTCATTGCACATTGGAAAAGTGTCCTGCATAATCAGTCCACGCCTCACCACCCTCCGGAATCCATCAAGAGGGTCCTGCGCAATGAACGCCAAACCGAACGTCATCCTCATTTCGACAGATCAGCAGCGGGGGACTGCATAGGCCCCGGGGGAGGTGGAGTGCGTACGCACCATATCGACGGGATCGGCACCGGCGGCATCCGGTTTATGAAATGCATTACACCGCACCCCATGTGCCACGCCCCCGCGCATCGATCCTGACGGGAAAGCATCCCTACAGCCATGGCGTCCGGGACAACGGCCGCGACCTGGACGAGGCCCTCGCTGGGGACGGTCTTGGCGGGGTTTTCTCTAAAGCGGGATACGACACGCGTTTCATCGGCAAGGCACATCTGTCCAGCCAGCAGACCTTCGAACCCACCGGACGGCCCGAATGCTACAAGCGTGCCGGGGAATTCGGACCGGACTGGCGCGGTGCTTACATAGGCTTCAGAATCTGCGGATGATGCTGCGGCCGCGCCATCACACCCAGTGGTACAATCCGCTCGAAGCGCTGCACTACGAATACTGGCTGGACAGGGACGGTCGGGGCCAGGAGCGTTGGGATCTTGCAAAGCAGCGGCTGCAACCGGATACGACGCACTTCCAGTCATGGCGATCCCCATCCGCCGTTCCTGTAGCCCTGCCCGTGGCGCGAAATGTACGATAGCGACGAGGTCACGATCGCCCCTCATCCCCAACTGGACCTGGATAACCGGCCGCGGTGGCACCGTGCCTTTGTCGAGGAGCGCGCGAGACCGATCAAACATGGCGCAGAGCACAACGCCGGTGGAATCGACTTGGGCCAGAAGGGCGAACTGACGGAATCCGCACTTCGGGACATCACCCGGTTCTATTTCGGCATGATCTAGTCCGTCGATAACGAGGTTGGGAGAATTCTCGCCACACTGGATCACGCCGATGAACTCGCGAACATTTATGTGATCTTCATCAGCGATCATGGTGAGCGGAGGGCGATCATGGCCTGCTGCTGAATAGCTCCATGCTCTACAACGGGCTTCTGCGCGTACCTTGCCCGATTCTTGGACCGTGCATCCCTGCGGGCAAGGTCGTAGATGACCCAGTGAATACTCTGGATATCCTCGCCAACGCGACCGGCCTCGCCGGACTTGCAGCCCCGGAAACCCACGGACGGTCATGGCGCGGTCTCTGGGACGGACACGAATCCCGCGACTTCGCACTGTCCGAATACGAGGTGGATGCGGCCCGCTCCGCGGTCGACATGGATCTTATGACCATACGAAGCGACCGCTACAGGATGTCCATCGACCTGCGCACGGACACAGGTGAGTTGTATGACCTGCAGAAGGATCCCCACGAAATGACAAGCCGTTTCTACGACCCTGCATTCCGGAGAATTCGGAAGCAGCACCGTGACCTGTACCGGACTCGCCCGAGTGACGTAATACCGGCCGCGCCCCGGGTCGGTTGGCACTGACCCAACCCCAAGAACGCTTGATGGGAATGACGCCTGCGCGCGCAATCATGCTGCGAATGAGGCCAGCACAGAGGTCGAGTTGCGGTAGCGATCTGGCCTTGCCGGGTTGTCGGCATAGGTGCTGTATCGGTTAGCTGCCGGGAAGGACGCGAACCTGCGACCCGGACGCTGTGAGCCTGAGGACGCAACCTTTTGTGACTTCCTGCCGGACTTCTTCTGAGCGCAGAGCGTCACGACGCCCGCCGGCGGCACTGTTGCCGCCGCCGCACCCCCACCCGACGGCACCGCATCGGGCCTTCGGTTGTTCTAAGGCCGCGCATCCCGCGCCGCCTCTGACGGAGGTTCGAACCGTGCCGATGCTTGAGATACCCGCGCCATCCTGCTGGCTGTTGCAACCCGGCTGGTCCTAAGCCTCCCGCCCGTTCCTGACACGTTCAGGGTGGTTAGCACAGCGCTTGACCAGACATTGAAGGCAACCATTAAGCGTAGCCTCCGTACCGGGGACCCCGTATTCTGTCGCATGGGTCAGTCGAACCACTGCATCAATCGGTGTGTCATGTAGCCAAAGCGTCGCGTAGCGAACGGCGTCGAGTGGTCACATTATAATGCGTGGATCACCCGCCTTGTGATCAAAGGACGCACAAGGCCCCACGGCTGTCTCGACCCGGTCTCAGACCTCACGATCAGTGATATCGCCTGCCGCAAAGGGCAAACGCAGACCATGTCTCTTGGCCGCTGCATTAGACAAGCCTGTCTCCGGATCTTGCCGAACACCGCATCGACAGCGAGCAGTTGGTCGCGCTCACCGCAGCGAATGACGCGTATCGCCGAACGGGCAATGTGTCGGGACCGACATCGGGCTTTGCCTGACACTTCTGATCGCTACCCGCCACCGCGCTCCTAGTCTATATCAACCCTGCAGGGATGGATGGCTACCCAACCAGATGACAAGGCAGAATCCGCCATCCCAGAATCTTGTTCGGTCGCCTGTAGGTCAAACCTGTTTGGAAACAGGGATATCGGCCAGAAATCATGCTCTGCGACCAATCCATGTGGCTGACGGTGTCAGGAACGCCGCACAAGCCTCTGATATCTCAACAGTTCAAGGGGGCGCACGAAGACACCGCGAATACCCCCGACTGCGTGGTAGGCCCGGAGGGATTTGAACCCCCAACCAAAGCGTTATGAGCGCTCTGCTCTAACCGTTGAGCTACAGGCCCGCCAGGTGCTGCTATACCGGCTCAGACTTTAGCGTCAAGCACCTGTTCCCCCCCGCCGCAACATCGGTTACAGGGTGCCAAACCAATTCAGGCCGGGAGCCGTTCATGTCACAAAAGCCGTCAGGACTGACCTATGCGGATGCGGGAGTCAGCATTGATGCGGGCAACCGCCTCGTTGACCGGATCAAGCCGGCAGCCGCCAACACCCGCCGCCGCGGGACCATGGACGGCCTGGGCGGTTTCGGCGCCATGTTCGATCTGCGCGCCGCCGGGTTTCAGGACCCGATCCTGGTCTCCGCCACCGACGGCGTCGGCACCAAGCTGCGCGTCGCCATCGACAGCGGCCGGCTCGGCACAATCGGCATTGACCTGGTGGCGATGTGTGTCAACGACCTGATCTGCCAGGGGGCGGAACCGCTGTTCTTCCTCGACTATTACGCCACCGGCAGGCTCGATGTGGATGCCGCGACCGAAGTCGTCAACGGTATCGCCGAAGGCTGCCGGATGGCCGGTGCGGCACTGATCGGCGGTGAAACTGCGGAGATGCCCGGACTCTACCACGGCGCGGATTTTGACCTGGCCGGCTTTGCAGTCGGCGCCATGGAACGCGGCACCCAACTGCCGGCGCCGGTGTCCGAGGGCGATCTGCTCTTTGGCCTGCGGTCAAGCGGCGTGCATTCCAACGGCTACAGCCTGGTGCGCCGGGTGGTGGAGAACGCTGGCCTCGACTGGGACGCGCCCTGTCCCTTCGCTGAGGGCACCCTTGGCGAAGCTCTGCTGGAACCGACCCGGATCTACGTTTCCGCCTTGTCCGGTGCGGTGCGTGACGGATCGGTCAGGGCCCTGGCGCACATCACCGGCGGCGGGCTGACCGAAAACCTGCCACGGGTCGTTCAGAACGGCATGGGGCTGGAGATCGATCTTGACGCATGGGACCTGCCACCTGTCTTCAACTGGCTGCGCAATTGCGCCAGCGACTCTTCCGGCATCGCCGACGAAGAAATGCTCAAGACCTTCAACTGCGGCATCGGCATGGTGGCGATCGTCAGCCCGGGAGCGTCAGAGGCCTTCATCGAAAGCCTCCGGAGCCGGGGCGAGGACGTGGTTCAGATCGGCCGGGTCACGGTGGGCAACGGCGTATCCTACAAAGGCAGGCTGTGAGCAGAAAACGCGTTGCGATCCTGATCTCCGGTGGCGGCTCCAACATGCTGTCGCTGGTGCGGGACATGGCGGATCCGGAGCATCCCGGCGCCCCCTGCCTCGTGCTGTCGAACAATCCCGATGCCGGCGGGCTCGCCCGGGCACGCGCGCTCGGGGTTCCGGTGGCGACGGTCGATCACCGGCCCCACCGTGGCGACAGGCCGGCATTCGAGGCTAAGCTTACGCAGGTGCTGGCAGACGCCGGTGCCGAGGTGATCTGCCTCGCGGGCTTCATGCGCATCCTGACACCCGGCTTCATCAACGCCTGGTCCGGGAGGATGATCAACATACACCCCTCGATCCTGCCACTGTTTCCCGGCCTGCACACCCACGCCCGCGCCCTCGAAGCCGGCATGACAGTACACGGCTGTTCAGTGCACGAGGTAACGGCAGATCTCGATGCAGGCCCGATCCTCGGCCAGGCCGTTGTGCCGATCCTCGACGGCGATACCCCGGAACGCCTCGCGGAGCGCGTGCTCGGCATGGAGCACCGTCTCTACCCTGCTGCCCTGCGCCGGTTCCTCACCGGAGAACGGAGCCGCCTAGCGCTCCTGGGCTGATATGTTCTTATTCCAACGCAAAAGGGCCGCGCATTGCGCGACCCTTGACGGTTCGGTCTCGGAAAATCGAAAAATCAGCCGGCGATTTCGAGGCCGGAAAAGAAAAACGCCATCTCAACCGCTGCCGTTTCGGGCGCGTCGGAGCCGTGCACCGAGTTCTCGCCAATCGAAAGGGCGAATTCCTTGCGGATCGTGCCTTCCTCGGCTTCCGCGGGGTTGGTTGCACCCATGACTTCGCGGTTTTTCCGGATCGCGTCCTCGCCCTCGAGAATCTGCGCGACGATCGGTGCCGACGCCATGAACTCTGTCAGTTCACCAAAGAACGGACGCTCACTGTGCACCGCATAAAAAGCTTCCGCCTGCGCAAGTGTCAGCTGGATGCGCTTTTGCGCAACAATCCGCAAGCCTGCGGCTTCGAACTTGGCGTTGATCGCGCCGGTCAGATTGCGCCGGGTCGCATCGGGTTTGATGATCGAGAACGTGCGTTGAATTGCCATGGAGTCCTGTCCCTCGTTATTCGTCGCGCAGGTAACATGGGAAGCATCCGTGCGAAAGGGATAATTGTTGCGGCCGCACGGTTGCCGCGCTGCCGGGGATTGCGGCCGGTTGACAATTCGGTGGCTCCGCGCCAAACCCCCGCACATGCTGAGCATCAGGAACATCGGTTTTACCCTTGAGGGCAGACGTCTGTTTGACGATGCTTCTGCCGTCATTCCGCATGGCCACAAGGTCGGATTCGTCGGCCGCAACGGAACCGGCAAGACCACCCTTTTCCGCCTGATCCGCGGCGAACTGGCTCTCGATGCCGGTGAGATTGAAATTCCCGCCCGCGCCAGGCTCGGCGGCGTCGCCCAGGAAGCCCCGGCCACCCGGATGAGCCTGCTCGACACCGTGCTCGAAGCGGATACGGAGCGCGCGAGCCTGCTGGCCCGGGCCGAGACCAGCACCGACCCGCACGACATCGCCCACATCCAGACCCGGCTTGCCGATATCGACGCCTATTCCGCCGAGGCCCGGGCTTCGACCATCCTGCTCGGTCTCGGTTTCGACATGCAGGCCCAGGCACGCAGCTGCTCGGAATTCTCCGGCGGCTGGCGGATGCGCGTGGCGCTCGCTGCGGTGCTGTTCTCGCGGCCCGACGTTTTGCTGCTCGACGAGCCGACCAACTATCTCGACCTTGAGGGGTCGATCTGGCTTGAGGCCTTCCTGGCAAAGTACCCGCATACCGTGCTGGTCATCAGCCATGACAAGGATCTGCTCAACCGTTCCGTGGGCGCGATCCTGCATCTCGACCAGCAGAAACTGACGCTCTACCAGGGCAACTACGAC
>JAUIHM010000133.1 GCA_030432315.1 Alphaproteobacteria bacterium
CCCGTCACCAACCCGATGCCCCCGCCCGCGGGGGCATCGTTCGTTTCGGGGCGGTCGTGCGGGATTTCGGACGTCCGCCTGAAGTCGGCGACCGAAAGAGTAATCGCAAAGCGACAGTAAAAAGCCACACATTTACTTTGTGTTAATCTTCTGTATCATGCACGCATTGGTTGCGGGCAGGACCGGCCACACACGGATTCAGGCGAATGTCCGGTTGATACTGGGAAAATTTTCGCCCAGGCGTGTCGCCGTCGCATTTTGGGGTGCATGCAATATGGATTGGTCTGGGTTTCTTTCAAATCTGTTCGTGTTCGCGGCTCCTGAGATGCGGTCAGTTTCCTCTCCATCCGGAAAGGATGCCGTCAGCCGCGGCCCGGCGGTCGACGTCCTGGACCTGTCGTTTGAAGGAGTTCGCCAGCCTGAGACATCGCTGCTTGGTTATCAGCGCTCCGTGCTGGGGGGGACGCCGCAGGACGATGTGATTCATGGCACCGATCTGGCCGAGGTGATAATCGGCTACGACGGCAACGACACACTTTATGGACATGACGGCAACGATGACCTGTACGGCAATGCAGGGGCGAACACCCTCATCGGCGGTGACGGACTGGACGAGTATTTCGTCGAGAGTTTGGCGGATACGATTGTTGAACTTGCAGAACACGGCGATTCCGACCGGGTCATTGCCAGCGTTTCGGGGTATGCCCTGCCGGAAAATGTCGAGACGCTGCGGCTGGAGGACCATATTCCCGGCATTGACCGCTGGACCGAGATTTCCAGCGCCTATGGAAACGCCGGCGCCAATCAACTGATCGGCAACGCCTATGCCAACCTGCTGAGTGGCGGGGACGGTGATGATATCCTGCAGGGAGAAGCCGGGGATGACACTCTGCAGGGCGATGTCGGTGCGGATCAACTCGAGGGCGGTGTGGGGAACGACACGCTCTATGGCGGTGGCGGAGCGGACACTCTCGCCGGCTATACCGGAGACGACATTCTGTCAGGAGGCGACGGGAATGACACCCTCGAGGGGTGGATCGGCAATGACACGCTTTTGGGAGGAATGGGCAGCGACCATCTGTTCGGGGGCAGTGGTGACGACATTCTCGATGGTGGCGGCTGGACCGACACGCTCGACGGCGGAACCGGATCGGACACGGTGCTCTATGCTGCGAACACGGTTTCCGTACGGATCGACCTGGTGGCCGGGCTGGCGAGTTTTCCGACGGAAAGCTGGGCGTCGGAGACGCTGATCTCAATCGAAAATGCCGTGACTGGTTCGGGCGATGATACGCTGATCGGCGACAGTGCCGCCAACCGGTTCGAGGGCGGTGACGGCAACGACACCTACTACGTCACCGGTTTGGACGACACGGTGATCGAACGGCAGGGCGGGGGCGTGGACCGGGTGCTGGTATCCGTCGGCGGTTTTGCTCTTGGTTCCACGCATGTCGAGGAACTCGTTTTGCAGGGCAGCGCCTGGGACGGCTACGGTAACGGGCTCGACAATACGCTGATCGGCAACGCCTCCGGCAACCTGCTCGACGGCGCGGGGGGCGATGACGTTCTTTACGGGCATGACGGCGACGATGTTCTGATCGGGCGCAGCGGCGCCGATGTGCTGTACGGCGGCGCGGGGGCGGATTCGCTGGATGGAGAGACGATGTATGGTGGCGTCGGAAACGACTCCTACCGGGTCCGCAGCGTGGACGACATTGTCACCGAAGGTCAGGCGGCCGGCATCGACACGGTGACCTCGTCCGCCAACATGCTCGCCCTTGCGGCGAACGTGGAGAACCTCGTGCTGCTCAGCCCGGCGTATTTCGGCGTCGGTAATGCCCTGGACAATGTGATCCACGGCACCGGCGGCGGCAACCGGCTGGAGGGACTGCAGGGCGCCGACGTTATCTACGGCGACGGTGGCAGGGACTACATCTTTGGCGGCACCGGCGGTGACACGCTTTACGGCGGAGCGGGCACCGATGCCGTTTTTGCCGGAGAGGGCGACGATGTGGTCCATGGCGGAGACGGTGACGACAAGGTCGGAGGTGGTGCCGACGACGATGTCGTTTACGGCGGAGCGGGTGACGACAGCCTGACCGGCGACAACGGTAAAGACACGCTTTTTGGCGGCAGTGGTGACGACGTGCTCGATGGCGGCTCGGTCCGTGACACGCTTTACGGCGGTGACGGCGCCGACAGGCTTTACGGTGGTGTCGGAATCGATGTCCTCGATGGCGGTGCGGGAGACGACGTGTTCGTCTTCAGTGACGTTCGTTGGTCCGGGCCCGGCCGGGAAGACACACTGTCCGGCAGCGGCATCGCGGCGTTTGAAAATCCCGGCGACGCCGCGGGAGACCGGTTCGATCTGAGCGGCATGGATGCGGATGCCGGCGTCTCCGGCCACCAGCGTCTCGCCTGGGGCGGAGCGGAAGGTTCGGGGCCGGTCACGAAGGAAACGGGGTATTTCTGGTTCGAGAATGACGGCCAGGACACGCATCTGCGGGCAAACACCGATTCGGATCCGGCGTGGGACTTCGATGTAATCATTCGGGACGGAGCGGTTGACGCCTCTGCCTATTCGGTGCTCGACGTCATCTTCTGACTTCTTTGGCCTCACCGGGGATTTTGCCAGACTTTTTCCGATGATCGTCTGGAGACGGGCGGCCAGTTGGCGTGCCGTATCGGGGTGCAAACTCGAATTGAGGTGGCCGGGGTTTCAACGTAAGACCGGCGTGCATCAAATGAAGGAAATGGTCCGTGAGCCGGTTCTGGAGCCCGATTGTCGAAACACTGGTCCCGTATACGCCCGGAGAGCAGCCGGGCCGGGCGAAGTTCATCAAGCTGAACACCAACGAGAATCCGTATGGCCCGTCGCCGCACGCGGTTGCCGCGGTTCAGGAAGCGGCAGCCGCAGGCTTGCAGCTTTACCCGGACCCGGTGGCGCGGGAGCTTCGCAGGGCCATTGCTGCGCGGGTGAACCTGAGCCCGGAGCATGTGTTTGCCGGCAACGGGTCTGATGAGATCCTGGCCCATGCGTTTAATGCTTTTTTTCGTGAGAGGCCGCCGGTTCTGTTCGCGGATGTGACCTACAGCTTCTACCGGACCTACTGCAAACTCTATCAGGTGCAGCACCGGGAAGTCCCGCTTGCCGATGACTTCCGGTGTGATCCGGCGAATTATCGCGGCGAAAGTGGCGGCGTGGTGATTGCCAATCCGAATGCTCCGACGGGCCTGGCGCTGTCGCTCGCGGATATCGAAACGGTTCTGTTGCAGAACCCGGACGTGGTCGTTCTGGTCGACGAAGCCTATGTCGACTTTGGCGCGGAAAGCGCGGTTGCACTGGTGCCCCGCTACGAGAACCTGCTCGTCGTTCAGACATTTTCCAAGTCGCGCAGCCTTGCGGGGCTTCGGGTCGGGTTCGCCGTTGCCCATCCGGATCTCATCGAGGGGCTGGTGCGGGTCAAGGACAGTTTCAATTCCTATCCGCTGGGCCGGCCGGCGCTCGCGGGTGCGCTTGCGGCATGGGAGGATGAGGCATGGTTCGAGGAGACGCGGACGCGGATCATGGCGGACCGTGAACGGACCGCCCGGGTGCTGGAAACGATGGGGTTCCGGGTATTGCCATCGACGGCAAACTTTCTCTTCATCTCCCATCCGGAGGCGGCGGCGGAGCAGGTTCTGGCCAACCTTCGTGCGCGCGGGATTCTGGTGCGGCATTTCCGTCAGGAAAGGATCCGAAACTGGCTCCGGATTACCATCGGCACCGCAGATGAATGCGATGCCCTGGTCACCGCGCTGCGCGGCATTCTTGCAGACCTGAAGTAGCGGTCCGGCAGTTTCGCGGACCGCAGGGGGGCCGGTCCTTCGCCGCCATTGTTGGCACGGTCCGGGCGTCAGCCGGCGACCGCCGCCTGCAGGTTTGGTGGGAGATCGAATTCCCTGAGTACGCGCTCGCGGCACTCGGGTGACATCTTGCGGGCGGTTTTTTCGATGATGCGCAGAACCGCGTCTTTCGGGTGTTTGGCGGCGAAGGGTTCGAAATACCAGCGGAGAAACACCAGGCAGATGATGTCTTCGAGCTGCTGGACGTCGGGGTCGCGCTTGATCCCTTCCTTGCGCAGCATCACTCCGACCCGCTCTACCTCCTCGGGCGTATAGCCTTCATGCGCCATGATCGCGCCTACGCGGGTGGCATGGTATTCGCCGAGGTCGCGACGCCAGTTGAGGTAGCCGGTGCGTCCCTCCGGATAGTCGGTGCGCGGACGTTTCCAGCGGGCGATGTGCTGGCCGCGGGCAGCAATGCGCAGGAGGTCGGGGGCCTTCGGCACGACGCGCATCAGTTCCGAATGCATCCTCTGCCCGTAGAGGAGGGCGGCAGGGGTGGGGTGTCCGTCACAGCCGGTTTCCATGGTCGGGTCTTCTGAATTCACATGGTCGATTGCGTCGAAGACGCGGGTAAGGGGAGTGATTTCGGTCACGCGGTGCTGCTCCGGTGGTGTTGCGCCGGCAGCTATCACACCCCAAATGGCGGCGATTGTCACGCCTGGAGTGTGGTCGCCGCGCGGTCGGGACAGGAAGGCGACCGGAGGTGGCGCTGTCGTCCGGTTGCGGGCGTTCGCTGCCGCCGCGCAACGTTTTGAGAGGCCGTTCCCGTCTCCCTGGGCTACATGGTTTCGCCTGTGGCCGTTGCGGTGTCGGGTTGCTTTTTCCAGAACCAGGCAATCGCCCCGATCACGACCACGGTGAAAACCACGCGACCAACGAGGATCACCCAGATATCGGCGCCGACCGCCAGCATCAGAGCCGTATCCTCAATCAGGCCATGACAAAGCGACAGACAGGCGAGGGCCAGAAAAAGAGAGCGTCTGCTAAACCTGTTTTCCTTGACCGCAGCGATAATCAGGCCACCGCCGAATGTGAGGCCGAGAAGTATGCCGACGGTTGTGAGCGGGGCGAGTTTCGCTTCGAGGCCGATGGCGGCGAGCAGAGGTTCCAGCTGGCGGGTGAGCCAGCGGGTGAAGCCGATCACGTCGAGGATGTCCAGACCGATGAACAGCAGGGTGATGATCGCCATTATCATGATCAGCGACTGGACGGTTGCCCAGGCCCATGTGAGCCAGCTCGGGTCGGAAAAACCGACCGGCAACCAGGCGATTTCAGCCGGAGCGCTCAGCAGGCCGGTGAAATTGCAGATCAGGGCGATGATCGCGCCGTAAACCAGGCCGCCGACAATACGCAGCAGCGCGGTCAGGGTGAAGCTCACGCCTGCACGCCGGACAATGGCCTGCTCAACCGGGATGAAGTGGGCGAACAGCATCATTGCGCACAGGATGCTGTGCTGTGCCTGGGTCAGACCCATGTCAGCCATCAGGCCAAAATAGGCGCCAAGGCCGCCGTAAATCCCGGTCAGTATGGTGATGGCCCAGATGAGGCCGGTTTCCGGTGGCAGACC
>JAUIHM010000134.1 GCA_030432315.1 Alphaproteobacteria bacterium
AGTTTCACGCTTTGACTATGTTCCTGCAAAGGAAGGCGAGCGCAAAGTTCCCAACCCCGCAGCTCTTGGAGTTGGCAGTCAGTCGTATACGGCTGTTCAAAAGATCACATTGTCTCGCGACCCCGACGTGCTCGACACCTGGTTCTCCTCCGGCATCTGGCCGATCGGTACCATGGGCTGGCCGGAACAGACACCGGAACTGGAGAAGTTCCATCCTTCGTCGGTCCTCATCACCGGCTTTGACATCATCTTTTTCTGGGTCGCCCGGATGATGATGATGCAGATCGAACTGGTCGGTGAGGTACCGTTCCGCGACGTCTACATCCATGCCCTCGTCCGCGACGAGAAGGGCAAGAAAATGTCGAAATCGCTCGGTAACGTGCTCGACCCGATCGAACTGGTCGACGAATACGGCGCCGATGCGGTCCGCTTTACCCTGTCGTCGATGGCCGCCATGGGCCGGGACGTGAAGCTGTCGAAAGACCGCATCGCCGGATACCGCAATTTCGGCACCAAGATCTGGAACGCCGCCCGCTTCGCCGAACTGAACGAATGCCACCCGAACCCCGATTTCGACCCGAAAAGCGTCACCCTGACCGCCAACCGCTGGATCGTCGGCGAATGCGGCAAGGTCCGCGAGGCCCTCGATGCCGCGCTCGCCGCCTACCGGTTCAACGACGCATCGGGCGCGCTTTACGCCTTTGTCTGGGGCAGAGTCTGTGACTGGTATGTCGAACTCGCGAAACCGCTGTTTCAGGACGAAGCCACCGCGGCCGAAACCCGGGCGACCATGGCCTGGGTGCTCGACCAGTGCCTGGTGCTGATGCATCCGTTCATGCCCTTCGTTACCGAAGCCCTCTGGGGCCAGATCGCCGAGCGGCCGAAGCTTCTGGCGCACGCCGACTGGCCGGCTTACGGTTCTGAGCTGGTCGATGCCGCTGCCGACCGCGAGATGAACTGGGTGATCGCTCTGATCGAGGAAATCCGTTCGGTCCGGGCCCAGATGCACGTACCCGCCGGAGCCAAGGTGCCGCTGATCGCCCTTGACCTCGAACCCGACTGGGCAACGGTGCTCGACACCAACCGCGCGCTCGTCGCCCGTCTCGCCCGCGTTTCGGAATTCGCAACCGCGGAGACCGCGCCGCGTGGCGCTGTGACCCTCGCCCGCGAGGGCGGCACCTTCTGCCTGCCGCTGGCCGACGTGATCGACGTTTCCGCCGAACGCGCCCGTCTCGCCAAGGCACTCGCCAAACTGGAGAAGGAAGCCGGGGCGCTGCGGGCGAAGCTTGGCAATGAGAAATTCCGCGCCAATGCACCTGAAGAGATCATCGAGGAAAACACCGCCCGTCTCGACGCCCTGGTCGAGGAAACCGCCATCCTGAGCGCCGCGGGTGACCGCCTCGCTGCGATGGAATAGGCCGCACCGACTCCCCGGCGGCAACATCCGTTGCCGGGGATTTACCGAGCTTTTCAACCCCTTCAACACCACATCCGGCCGCTCTGATCCGGTCGGGAGGCCAGACATGCCACGCTATACCGAACTCGTTTCCTCCCTTCCAGCCACCGTGCCTTTCGTCGGACCGGAAACCCAGGAACGCGCCATGGGCCGGCCTTTCAGGGCGAGGATCGGCGCCAATGAAAGCGTTTTCGGCCCGTCGCCGCGCGCCGTGGCTGCCATGTGCGGCGCCGCGGCGGAGGCCTGGAAATACGGCGATCCGGAAAACCATGACCTGAAACAGACGCTGGCGGCCCACCACGGCATTCCTGCCGCCAGTATCACGGTTGGCGAGGGCATCGACGGCCTGCTGGGCAACCTCGTGCGTCAGACGGTCGGTCCCGCAACCCCGGTGGTGACCTCGCTCGGCGCCTATCCGACCTTCAGCTTTCACGTCACCGGCTTCGGTGGCACGCTGCACCAGGTGCCCTATCGGAACGACTGCGAGAATCCCTCCGGCCTTGCCGCGGCGGCGCATGAGACCGGTGCGGCGCTGGTCTATCTGGCCAACCCCGACAATCCGATGGGCACCTTCGTCACCGCGGCCGAGGTGCTGTCCCTGCGCGATGCCCTGCCGGGGGATGCGCTGCTCTGTCTCGACGAGGCCTACTGCGATTTCGCCCCACCCGGGGCCCTGCCGCCGCTCGACGTGACGGATACGCGGATGATCCGCATGCGCACCTTTTCAAAGGCCCACGGCATGGCGGGGGCGCGTATCGCCTATGCGATCGGTCACCCGGATCTGATTGCCTCGTTCGACCGGGTGCGCAATCACTTTGGCGTCAGCCGCATCGCCCAGGCCGGTGCGCTCGCGGCATTGCAGGATACCGACTGGCTGGCGCGCGTGGTCGCCGAGGTGGAAATGGCGCGGGCGCGAATTTGCCGGATTGCGACCGAAAACGGACTGGACACGCTGCCTTCCGCGACCAACTTCGTCAC
This sequence comes from Alphaproteobacteria bacterium, assembly GCA_030432315.1. Taxonomy (GTDB): domain Bacteria; phylum Pseudomonadota; class Alphaproteobacteria; order Rhodobacterales; family Rhodobacteraceae; genus Amaricoccus. Next base: position 2,435 of record JAUIHM010000134.1, read on the forward strand.
CATCGACTGCGGTCAGGACGGGGCCTTCGCCCGCTGCGTGCTGCGGGAACTGGTGCGTGATGGCGTGTTTGTCCGGATGCCGTCGGTTGCTCCGCTCGACCGCTGCATCCGCGTCAGCGCGGGCCGGCCCGCAGATCTCGACATCTTTGCCGAGGCCCTGCCGCTGGCGCTCAACCGCGCCCGCAACCCCTGAGGTCTTCCGGGGCGGCGACAGACCTGCCGCCGCGCCCGGTTTGGTGCCGCGCCGAATTCAGACCGGCGCGCCCGAATGCTCGGCAACGTGCCCGGCCAGCGCCTCGCGCAGTTTTTCCTCTTTGGCATTGTCGAGCGAGGTTTGCAGAATGCGCCCGCCGACTCCGTCAATGCGCTCCAGAACCTTGTCGCCGGTCACCTTCTTCACCAGTACGAACAGCACCGCTTCGCCTTCGGCCACGTCTTCGGCGAGACCCTTCATGAACTTGTCGTTCACTCCCAGATCGGTCAGCCGTCCGGCCAGTGCACCGCTCGCGGCACCGGCGGCGACACCGATCAGCGGATTCATGAACAGGACCCCGATCAGCAGACCCCAGAAACTGCCACCAACGGCGCCGGTTGCCGTGGTGTTGACCATCTGGTTCAGCTTGACGCCGTGAGGGCCCTTCACTGCAATCGCCGCATCGCCAATTTCAATCAGGTAATCCTTCGCGAGGCCGAAAATGGTGTTGCGGACTTCCTCCGCCTTTTCCTCTGACGGGAACACAATTGCGATCAGGTCTGACATTCCGATTCCTCAAAATTTGCACCGGGTCCTTTTCCGGTGTCACCGATGTAACGCCGCTGGCCGTCAAATCAATGACAAAGGCGGTCCCCGATCTGCTTCCTGTGCCGCGGCAATCACTGCCGCCGCCGCAACCACCCCGCCGGGGCGGTGCGGAATGCCGAGTGCGCCCAGTCCGGCCTCGATCGTCGCGAGGGCGCCAAGGATCATCGGCGGGCTGTTGTGACCCATGTGGCCAATGCGGAACATGCTGTCGCCGTCGGCATCGGGGGCAACGAAGCCGACGCCGAGGGTCAGACCCGCATCCGAACACCAGGCCCGCAGCCGCTTCGCATCACCCGGCCCGGTCCGGATCGCGGTCACCGCGGCACTGCGCTTGGCTCTGTCCTCAATGTTGAGTTCCAGGTCTCCATCCTGGCCCCAGTGTTCCACCGCGGCCCAGATCGTTTCCGCGAACACCCGGTGCCGCGCCCAGGCCGCCTCCAGCCCCTCCTCCTCAAGCAGCATGTCGAGCGCCACCCGCAGCCCGAACAGGTGGTGCGTCGGCGGCGTGCCGCAGAACCGCTTGTAGAAAACCACCGGGTCGAGCCGCGGTTTCCAGTCCCAGTACGGGCTTCGGCACGGCACCCGCGCCGCGTCGGCCTTCGGTCCGTGAAAGGTGAAGGCGAGCCCGGGCGGCACCATCAGCCCCTTCTGGCCCGCCGCCACCATCACGTCGACCCCCCAGGCATCCATATCGAACCGCTCACAGCCGAGCGAGGCCACGCAGTCGACCATCAGCAGGGCAGGGTGCCCCGCCGCATCCAGCGCCGCCCGCACCGCGGGAATGTCGTTGCTCACCGCCGAGGCCGTATCGGTCTGAACCAGCAGCACTGCCCGGTACCCATGCGCCGCATCCGCCCGCAACCGCTCCGTCAGCACCGCTGCATCGACATCGCTGCGAAACCCGAACTCCAGCAGATCGACCGCGATCCCCAGCCCCCGCGCCATCTCCGCCCAGCCATGGGTGAACCGACCCGTAGAGACAAACAGCGCCCGGTCCCCCGGCGCCAGCAGGTTCGACAGCGCCGCCTCCCAGGCCGCATGACCGTTGCCGAGATAGACGATCACCTCACCCGCCGTCCGCGCCACCCGCCGCAGATCGCGGTAGATCCCGTCGGTCATCGACATCAGCTCGGCGCCGTAAATGTCCGGTGCCGCCTGGTGCATTGCGTTCAGCACCCGGTCCGGAATGATCGACGGACCAGGAATGGCAACCTGGCTGCGACCGCGTGACAGCTTCATCTTCCGCGACTCCCTGTTCATCCGGCCCGGACGTTATCCATGCGGCGCGCCGCTGGAAACACCCATTTGCCTTTGTTGTGACCGGCCCGGCCGCGTGTTAGGAAATGCCCGGTTTCGCAACGGACCCGCAGCAGCCGGACAGGTGACAATGCCCCGCACAAGATCCCAGGACACGGCCCTGCATGTGCCCTATGCAAGGCTCTGGCGCGACTGGCTTTCCCCGCAGCGCCGTCTGCTCTATGGCGCGGTCTGCATGGCACTGGTCGCCGCCACGTCCGCCGGGGCCTATTCCAAGTTCATCCAGACGCTGATGGCGGCGCTGGAAACCGGCGGCACCGCGGTCGCGACCTGGGGGCCGGTCGGCATCATCTGCCTGACCGCGGTCAGCGGCAGCGCGCTTTACCTCAAGGAAACCCTGACCAACCAGGCCGTCACCGGCATGGAGACCGACATGCGCAAGGCGATGTTCCGCACCCTGGTCGGCGCCGACCTCGCCCAGCTGCAGCGCGACCCGCCCGCCGCACTCGCCACGCACTTCTCCTCCGACATCCGCCTCGCCGGCCGCTCGGTCACCTCGCTGCTCGGCGCCTTCACCAGCATCGCCACCTTCTTCGTCACCATCGGCTTCATGCTCAGCATCGACGCCTGGCTGACCGGGGCGATGGTGGCGATCCTCGCCCTGGCGCTGATCCCGGTGAACATCGTCGGCCGCCGCCTGCGCAAGCTGTCGAAGCGCACCCAGATCCAGATCGCCAGCATGATGTCCGAGGTGGTCGAGGGCCTGTCGGGCATCCGCATGGCCCGCACCTACCGGCTCGAGGAACCGATGGCCGAGAGCGCCGACCGGATGTTCGAACGGCTGCGCGGCCTCCAGGTCAAACAGAACCGCTGGCAGGCCCGGATCTCGCCGCTGATGGAGATCCTCGGCGGGCTCGCCATCGCGATGCTGCTCTTCGTCGTCGG
>JAUIHM010000037.1 GCA_030432315.1 Alphaproteobacteria bacterium
CGGCGCGCCGAGGCTGGCGGCAGCGCGGGTGAGCGAATGGTCGAAGCCGACCAGGGTGGCGGTGACGGTGATGATGACGAAGGGAATGCCGAGTGTCGCATGGGCGAGGATGATGCCGACATAGGACCCGGCGAGACCGGTGGCGGAATAGAAGAAAAACAGTCCGGTGGCGGTGATGATGATCGGCACGATCATCGGAGAGATCAGGATGGCCATGATCGCACGGCGGAACGGCATTTCCGGGCGTGACAGGCCAAGGGCGGCCAGGGTGCCGAGGCAGGTGGCGAGGATGGTGGAGAAGAAGCCGATGATGATCGAGTTCTTCGCCGCGCGGACCCAGGCGGCATTGTTCCAGACGTCCGCCCACCAGGACGCGTCGCGCGGCGCGTCAGGGGTCGTCATGCCGAAGGTCAGCAGCAGTTCATACCAGCGTGTCGAGAAGCCGGTCGGATCGAGGGACAGCATTTTCTCGGTGAAGGTGAAATAGGGTTCGGCGTTGAAGCTGAGCGGAATGACGATCAGGATCGGCGCGATCAGAAACAGGAAGATCAGTGCGCAGATCACCAGGTAGGTCCGGTGCCAGATCCGTTCGAGCGTCGATGCGTGTTTGGGAAGGGCCATGTCCGGTCAGCCCAGCTTGAGGTTGTCGATGCCGATCAGCCGGTCATAGAGCCAGTAGAGCACCAGTACGCCGGCGAGCAGGATCGCGGCCAGGGCTGCGGCCATCGACCAGTTGAGGGATTTGGTCATGTGGAAGGCGATCAGGTTGGAGATCAGCTGTCCGTCGGAGCCGCCGACGAGGGCGGGGGTGATGTAGTAGCCGACCGCGAGAATGAAGACGAGCAGAGCCCCCGCGCCGATGCCGGGGATCGTCTGCGGGAAGTAGATCCGGCGGAAGGCGGTCCAGCTTGTGGCGCCGAGGGACCGGGCGGCGCGGACGTAGGACGGATTGATCGGCCGCATCACTGAATAGAGCGGCAGGACCATGAACGGCAGCAGGATATGGGTCATGGCGACCACCGTGCCGGTCTGGTTGTAGATCATCTGTATCCGGGCCTCATCGGCAACGAGACCGCTGGCGACCAGCGTATTGTTGACCACTCCCTGGCTTTGCAGAAGCACGATCCAGGCAGTGGTGCGCACCAGCAGCGAGGTCCAGAACGGCAGAAGCACGAAGATCATCAACAGGTTGGAATGGCGCAGCGGCAGCGTCGCCAGCAGGTGCGCGATCGGATAGGCGAGAAAGAAGGTCAGGACGGTAATCAGCAGCGACAGGGCCAGGGTGCGGACGAACAGTTTGACGTAGACCTGCCGGTCCTCTTCGACCTGGACCACGTGTCCGGCCACATCCCGCGTCCGGTCGAGGGCGGCGAGGTAGAAATTGGCGGTGTAGGCAGAGGCAGTCGCGCGCATTGCCTGCCAGAGTTCCGGGTCGGTCCAGTCGGAATCGAGGTCTTCGAAGGCGGCCCGAAACGGTGGAGTGATCTTGTCGGCCGCGCGGGCCGCCTTGGTAAACATCGAGCGGGATCCGGGGTATTCGTAGTTGACGCGGGTGCCGACCACGCCGGCTGTCTTGTTTTCATCGGCGGCCCGAAGATCGGCGGCGAGAGCCTCGAAGGCAGCTTCGTCCGGGGCCGTGCCGACTGGAGCGTCACGGATCCAGGCGACGGTCGCGGGCATGTTTTGCGGAAAGGACGGGTTGTAGACCGAACGGTGCAGCATCTGACCGATCGGTGCGACGAAAGTCACGAGAATGAACAGCAGCAGCGGCAGCACCAGCAGCAGGGCACGGCGGCGGGCACGGGCCTCGGCGGCGGCAAGGGCGGTCTTCAGTGGTATCCCGTCTGCGGTCGTCAGGCGTCCGGGCGCAGGACCGGCAGCGCTGGAGGAGATTTCGGCCATCCGTGCTCTCTCTCGGTGGTTGGCCGGTGCGGCGGGCAGACGGCCCGCCGCACCAGGTGACGTGTCAGCCGGCAAGCCAGGCGTTGAAACGTTCGTTCAGTTCGGTGTCCTGATCGGCCCAGAACTCGTTTGACGACGAAAGCGCGTTGGCCAGGTTTGCCTCGGCGGTTGGCAGGTTTGGCACCATCGGGATATCGGTGCCGTGCACGTTGCCCACCAGCGCCGCGGAGGATTTGCGGGGCGGACCGTAGGGGATGTATTCCGCCGCCCGGGCGAGCGGTTCGGTTCCGGTCGAGAAGGCGATGAATTTCTTCGCATCCTCAAGATTTGGCGCACCCTTGGGAACCACCCAGCCTTCGAACTCGTAAACCTGGCCGTCGAAGACCATTTTGAACGGTTTGCCCTCGGTCTGCGCGGCATTGAAGATGCGGCCGTTGTAGGCGGTGGTCAGCGCAACCTCGCCGTCGGCGAGCAGCTGCGGCGGCTGGGCTCCGGCTTCCCACCAAACGATCGAGTCCTTGATGGTATCGAGCTTGGCGAAGGCGCGGTCGACGCCCTCATCGGTTTCGAGCATGTCATAGACATCCCCGGGTGCAACGCCGTCCGCCATCAGGGCCATTTCAAGGTTGACCTTGGCACTCTTGCGCATGCCGCGTTTGCCGGGGAATGCCTCAAGGTCGAAGAAGTCGGCGATGGTGGTCGGCGGGCTGTCCGGGAAGGTGGTTTCGTCATAGGCGTAGACCGTCGAGAACACGTCGGTTGCCACAAGGCAGTCGTTGATCGTGCCGGGCAGGAAGTCGTCGGCAGCTGCGGTGCCGTCGGGTGCGGGTGTCAGGATCGACGCGTCGAGTTCTTCGAGCAGACCCTCGTCGCACAGACGGATGGCGTCGGCGTTTTCGACGCTGGCCACGTCGATGGTCACATTGTTGGCCTCGACCATCGCCTTGATCGGTGTGGCCGGATTGTCGGCGTCGACCGATACGATCTTGATTCCCGTCTCTTCCGTGAAGGGCGTGAAATAGGCCTGCACGTGGCTGTTGGCGTAGGCACCGCCCCAGCCAAGCACGGTCACTTCCTGTGCCGATGCGGCAAAGGACATGCCGGTCAGGGCGGTTGTCATTATCAGGATTTTTTTCATTGGGTTCTCCACTGTTGAAAAATACTGCTGTCCAGGTCTGAGGCGATCAAAACGGGCATCTGCCTGAGCACCGGAAATCACTGCGTGCCGAGGGCGCGGGCGTCTTCGGCGGCCCAGCCGACACGGGTCCGCTGACCGACGGTCAACAGGTGCTTCCGTGAGGAATTTGGCACCTTGACGATAAAGTCCTCGCTGCCATGAACGCTGAGCCGGCACCGGATGTGGTCGCCAAGATAGATCAGTTCGCGCACCGTGGCGTCGGTGGCATTGGTGTCATCCATGGGGTCGACGACAATCCGTTCGGGTCTGATGGAAAGCAGGGTGGCGGAGCCGACACCGCCGCAACTGACCGCGTTGGCCCGGCCGGTGCTGCCGTCGGGCAGTTCAACCGTCACATCGTTTCCCACGCGGGAGAGGATTTTTGCCGGCAGTTTGTTGTTTTCGCCAATGAACTGCGCCACGAAGCTGTTTTCAGGACGTTCGTAGAGATCCTGCGGCGAGGCGAGCTGCTGAATGACGCCGTCGTTGAACACGGCGACCCGGTCGGACATGGTCAAAGCCTCGGACTGGTCGTGGGTGACATAGACGACGGTGATGCCGAGGTTTTCGTGCAGGTGTTTGATTTCATACTGCATGTGTTCGCGCAGTTGCTTGTCGAGAGCGCCGAGCGGTTCATCCATCAGCACCAGGTCCGGCTCGAACACCAGGGCGCGGGCGAGCGCGATGCGCTGCTGCTGACCGCCGGAAAGCTGGGCCGGGCGGCGGCCGGCAAATGCCCCCATCTGTACCATTTCCAGCGCCCGTTTGACCTTTGTCTCACGGAGCGTCCTCTCAAGCCCGCGGACTTCGAGCGGGAAGGAGAGGTTTTCGCCGACGGTCATGTGTGGAAAAAGGGCATAGCTTTGGAACACCATGCCGATTCCGCGCCGGTGCGGGGGTATGTTGTTGATCGGCCGTCCGTCGAGCAGGATTTCGCCGTGGGTTGCGGTCTCGAACCCCGCCAGCATCATCAGGCAGGTGGTCTTTCCGGAGCCGGAGGGGCCAAGCATGGTCAGGAACTCGCCCTTGCCGATGGCAAGGTTCAGATCCTTGACGACCAGAGTTTCCCCGTCATAGCTCTTCTGCACCTGGTCGAATACCACAAACGCGGCGTCTCCGGTTTCAACTGCCATTCACGCTTCCCTGTCCACGGACCGTTCCTGCGGCTGCTGCAACGCTAATCACAAGGCCAGGGCGTATGCAAACGCTTCGCGGCCCGGTCATTGCTGTCGACGGTCGATGGCTGTTTTCTGGGCATCAGCGCGGCAAAGCTCCCGAAGCGGGCACGGTTTTCAGAAGTGCCACTAAATTGGGCGGTGGGCGGAGTGTCCGTTCGGGACCCGGTCTGCACGCCTGTAAAACCGGGCGCGGAATGGTGATTTGGGGCCATTTTGAAGTGCATGCTTGCACTTCGAAGGTCGATTCAATTTAGTGGGTACCTGAGCGGGACAGGAGCATGTGGTGGCTACATTCAATGAAATGTACGACGGTGAAACGGTCAGACCGGCTTATGAGGCACTGAACAGGTGGGTGAATTCGACACCCCCTGAACTGCTCGCCCAGAAGAAGGAGGAGGCGGAGGCGCTGTTCCGGCGGATAGGAATTACCTTCGCGGTTTATGGCGAAGGTGGCGACACCGAGCGGCTCATTCCGTTCGACATGATGCCCCGGGTTTTTACCGAAGCGGAGTGGCGCAAGCTGGAACGGGGTGTCAAACAGCGGGCACGGGCGCTGAACGCATTTCTCTATGATGTCTATCACCGCGGGGAGATCATCCGGGCCGGCATCATTCCGGCAGATCTGGTCTATCACAACGAGGCGTATGAGCCCGCGGTGGTCGGAATTGATCCGCCGCGCAACGTCTACAGTCATATCGTCGGGATTGATCTCGTGCGTACCGGGCCTGGCGACTTTTTCGTTCTGGAGGACAACTGCCGAACACCGTCCGGGGTGAGCTACATGCTGGAAAACCGGGAGATCATGATGCGGATGTTCCCGGATCTGTTCAAATCCATGCGGATCGCGCCGGTGGATGACTATCCCAACCGGCTGCGACGGACGCTGGCCTCGGTCGCGCCGATGAAATGCGACGGCACCCCGGTCAGCGTGCTGCTGTCGCCGGGTTCGTTCAACAGCGCCTATTACGAGCACTCGTTCCTGGCCGATCAGATGGGGATCGAGATCGTCGAGGGGCAGGATCTGTTCGTGCAGGGTGATTTCGTCTACATGCGGACCACCGAGGGGCCGCAGAAAGTGGACGTGATTTACCGGCGGATCGATGACAGTTTCCTCGACCCGCTGTGTTTCCGGCCGGATTCGATGCTCGGTGTTCCCGGCCTGATGAACGTTTACCGTTCGGGGGGCGTGGCGATCGCGTCGGCGCCAGGGGCCGGTGTCGCTGACGACAAGGCGGTCTACATCTACGTTCCGGAGATGATCCGGTTTTATCTCGGCGAGGAGCCGGTTCTGAACAACGTGCAGACCTACAAGTGTGGCGAGCCTGAAGACCGGAAGTACGTGCTGGAGAATCTCAAGGATCTCGTGGTCAAGGAGGTCCATGGCTCCGGTGGCTATGGCATGCTTGTCGGCCCGCGTTCGACCAAAGAGGAAATCGAGGCCTATGCCGAACGGATCAAGGCCGATCCGTCGGACTTCATTGCCCAGCCTACGCTGGCGCTTTCGACCTGCCCGACATTCGTCGATGAAGGTATCGCACCGCGGCATGTCGATCTGCGTCCCTACTGCCTGGTGGGGCAGGAGGTGCATCTCTGTCCGGGGGGACTGACGCGGGTAGCGATGACCGAAGGGTCGCTGGTGGTAAACTCAAGCCAGGGCGGCGGTGTCAAGGACACCTGGGTTCTGGCGGATTGAGGGGGACAGGTCATGCTCAGCCGTACAGCTGAAAATCTATTCTGGATCGGGCGTTACATGGAGCGCGCCGAAACCATGGCCCGTCTGCTTGAGGTGGGATACCGGATGGCGATGATGCCCTCCACCGGCACCGGCTACCGCAACGAATGGGAATCGCTCGTGATTGCCGCCGGATCCCAGCCGGGATTCGTGGAGAAATACGGCAAGGTCGCTCGGCAGCGGGACGTGGAATCCTGGCTGTTTTATGACCGGGACAACGGGTCCAGCATCATGTCCTGCTTCGAGTCCGCACGGCAGAACGGTCGCGCGGTGCGCACGGCGCTGACTACGGAAATGTGGGATGCGCTGAACGGTGCATATCTCGAACTCAAGGCGATCGAGCGGCGGCCGAGGTCGCAGGCGCAGCTTCCGGAGCTGTGCGACTGGACGAAACGCCAGGGGGCGCTGTTTCGCGGCTCGCTGGAAGGAACGCATCTGCAGAATGACGGTTATGACTTCCTCAGCGTGGGATCGTACCTGGAGCGCGGCGACAACACCGCGCGTCTGCTCGACGTGAAATATTACGTGCTGTTGCCGACGACGGACATGGTCGGCGGCGGCGTCGACACCTATCAGTGGACCACCCTGCTGCGGGCGCTGTCGGCCTTCCGGTCGTTCCACTGGACCTACGGCAGCGAGTACAATCCGCGCAAGATCGCGCATTTCCTGATTCTCAACATCGCCTGTCCGAGGTCGCTTCTGCACTGCCAGGACCGGGTGGGTCGCCACCTCGAGCGGCTGTCCAAGGCATACGGGCACAGCAACAAGGCGCATGCACGGGTGCAGACCCTGCTCGGGGAGCTTGGTGCGGCCGAAATCGACACGGTGGTCGAGGAAGGTCTGCATGAGTTTCTTGAGCGTTTCATCAACCAGAGCGCGGCGCTCGGCCAGGACGTCGCTGACGGTTATCTTTTTGGGGTCAACTAGATGAGACTATCGGTCAGTCACAGAACCACCTACAAGTTTGACGCACCCATGCGCTTTGTCACCCAGAGCCACAGGATCTTTCCGTCACAGTCGGATTCCCAGAATGTCGTTTCCTGGGACGTTGCGGTTGAGGGGGCGGCGTTTGGCGCCGAATTCAGGGATGGCGCCGGCGATCTGATCCGCACGATGACCATTGAGGGTCCGGTTGAGCAGGTCGAAATCCTGATAACCGGAGTAGTTGAAACCACCGATACGGCAGGCATTCTGCGAAACCATCGGGAAACAATCTCGCCGCGGGTCTATCTTGAATCAACCGCCGTGACCCTGCCGAACCGGGCATTCGAGGCGCTGCTGGAAAAATCCGTCGGCGCGGCAAGGGATGAAGGTGAACTGGCGGTTGCCCATGCCCTGAGTGCGGCGATTTCGGAGGCGATTGCCTACGTACCGGGTGAGACAGATTCCGGATCGACGGCGGCAGAGGCGCTGGAACAGGGCAAGGGTGTCTGTCAGGACCAGGCACATGCGCTGATCACGCTGGCGCATCTTGCGGGCCTTCCCGCCCGTTATGTCACGGGCTACCTGCTTTCGGGTTCAGATGGCGAGATGGAGGACGCCAGCCACGGCTGGGCGGAACTGCATCTGCAGGGTCTGGGATGGGTCGGTTTCGATCCGGCCAACGAATGCTGCCCGGATGAAAGATACATTCGACTAGGTTCCGGTCGGGATGCTGTTGATGCCGCCCCCATTCGTGGTGTAACGCGCGGGGGCGGCGGTGAGGCAATGGACGTTTCGGTTGTGATCTCGCAGCAGTAAAGACCTTTTTCGGAGTAACCGAATGACCTACTGTGTAGGCCTCCTTCTGGATGCCGGTGTTGTGATGCTGTCCGATACCCGCACCAACGCCGGCATGGACAACATTGCCACGTACAAGAAGATGTTCACCTTCGAGATTCCGGGAGAGCGGGCGATCGTCCTGATGACCGCAGGCAGTCTTTCGGTGACCCAGACCGTGCTCGCCAAGCTGAAACACAAGATCGACAACCCGGAAGCAGGCCCGCATGAATGCATCCTGCGGGCTGACAGCATGCTGGATGTCGCAGAGATCGTCGGGCGGACCCTCAATGAGGTCAGTGTCGAGATCGGTGGCCGGATGCGGACGATGAATCAGGCCGCAAGGGCGTCAATTCTTCTCGCCGGCCAGCGAAAGCGCGGCCAGATGCGGCTGTTCCTGATCTATCCCGAGGGCAATTTCATCGAAGCGACGGCGGACACGCCCTATCTGCAGATTGGCGAACACAAGTACGGCAAGCCAATCCTTGACCGGGTGGTGCGTCCGGAAACGTCGCTGGAGGACGGGCGCAAGGCGGCGCTTCTGTCGATGGATTCGACGCTGCGTTCCAACCTGTCGGTCGGAATGCCGCTCGACCTGTGCATCATTCGCACTGGCGAATATGCTATACACAGCCAGCAGCGCATTTTTGCCGGCGACGAGACGTTTTCCGCCATGTCGGAGGCATGGAGTCAGGTGCTTCGGGACGGCTTCGTCGGCCTTCCCTGACCGGGTCGATCCCATTCCCTTCGACGCAACCGCGAAAAGAACGGACCGCGGCACGGGGCCGCGTTTCACGCAGCAGGCATGGCTTTTTCCACCAGCCGTGCCCACCACGAACACCCGACGGGAATTATTTCGTCGTTGAAGTCGTATTCCGGATGATGAAGCCCTGCTCCAGGACCGGTGCCGACGAAAATGAACGCGCCGGGCCTGGCGCTGAGCATGAAGGAAAAGTCCTCTGCTCCCATGACCGGCGGGGTATCCGTGTCGACGAGAGCGGGCCCCGCAATTTCCGCGGCGACTTCTGCGGCGAAGGCGGTCTCCGCGGGATGATTGACCGTGACCGGATATTCTGACCTGTAGTCTATTTCAGCCGTCGCGCCGTAGGCGGCAGCGGTATTGTGTACGATCAGCGGAATGCGCCCGGCAACCAGGTTTTGCACCTCGGGGTCGAGGGTGCGTACAGTCCCGAGAATTGTCGCGCGCTGCGGTATCACGTTGGAGGCGCTCCCCTCGGTGCGCAGGGAGGTCACCGACACTACGGCGGATTTGAGTGGATCGACGTTGCGGGCGACGACGCTTTGCAGGGCGACGACGATCTGACAGGCTGCCAGTGTGGTGTCGATACAGCTGTGCGGGTGGGCGGCATGACCGCCCAGACCGGTCACGTCGATCGAGAATTCGTCGCAGGATGCAAGCAGTGGGCCGGACCGAAGCCGGAAACGGCCGAACGGCGTACCTGGACTGTTGTGCATGCCGTAAACCTGCTGGATGTCGAAGCGTTCCATCAGGCCGTCCGCGACCATTTCGCGTCCGCCGCCGCCGTTTTCTTCGGCAGGCTGGAATATCACGACTGCCGTGCCGTCAAAGTTCCGCGTTTCCGCAAGATACCGCGCTGCTCCGAGGAGCATGGCCGTGTGGCCGTCGTGGCCGCAGGCGTGCATCCTGCCTGGAATTTTCGACGCATGGGCGACACCGGAGCGTTCCGTGATCGGCAGGGCATCCATGTCGGCACGAAGACCGATGACCCGACCGGAACGGTTGCTGCGCCCGTGGATCACGCCGACCACACCGGTTCTGCCGACTCCCGTCACCACTGCGTCGCAGCCCGACGCGGTCAGGTTTTCCGCCACGAAGGCGGCGGTTTGGACAGTGTCGAAGCCCAGTTCAGGCTGGGCATGCAGTATACGGCGCCAGGCGGTGATGTCCTCGGCGAGATCGGCGAAACGGTTGATGACGGGCATGATTTCTACTTCAGGTCTCGAGATTCCGGATCAGCGCGCGCACGAAACCCTGACAGGCGTCGAATTGCGCCACGGTGAGGTATTCGTTCGGCTGGTGCGCCTGTCTGATCGAGCCGGGTCCGCAGACCACCGTCGACAGGCCGCGCTCCTGGAACTGTCCGGCCTCAGTCTGATAGGACACCACATGCGTGCCATTGTCGCCGGTCAGCCTCCGCGCAAGCGTTTCCGCCACGCCGCCCGGTTCCGGCCGGAGTTGCGGGATCGCCATGCGGTCTTCCATCCGCACGCGGGCGTCTGGGTGAATCCGTTGCAGTTCCGCTTCAAGACGGGCGGCTTCGGCGCGGATCCGGGTTTTCCAATCCTCCACGTGTTCGTTCGGCATCACCCGCACCTCGCCGGAAAACCGGCAGTTGCGGGCGGTGATGTTGTTGGCGGTACCGCCTTCGACCATGCCGACATGGAGGGTGGTGAAGGGAGGGAAGAAGTCGGAAGGCCCGGCTGTCCGGGCGTTCTCCGCGAGAGTTTCGGAGAGGTAGTTTATCATGCGCCCGGCTGCCATCACCGCGGAGACGCCGGTGGTTACGAGACTGGAGTGCACTTCGTGACCCTGTACCAGGCCGGTGAATCCCCAGCTGCCCTTGTGGCCGGAGACGACCTGCATCTCCGACGGCTCGCCGACGATCACCGCCGCCGGTTTGGCAAGGGTTTCGAGCATCCGGTCGATCATCGCCGGGGCGCCGAGGCAGCCGACCTCCTCGTCGTAACTCAGCGCGATCACGATTGGACGGGCCAGCTCTGCCGCAAGCATCTCCGGAACCAGGGCCAGCGCGGTGGCGCAGAATCCCTTCATGTCGCAGGTCCCGCGCCCGTGCAGGCGGCCGTCGATTTCGGTGACGGTGAACGGATCGGTCTTCCAGTCCTGACCCTTGACCGGAACCACGTCGGTGTGCCCGGAGAGAACAACGCCGCCCGGCACGTCCGGCCCGATCCGCACGAACAGGCTGGCCTTTTCTCCGGTGTCGTCAAGAACCCGTGCAGGGGTTAGCCCGTGGCTTTGCAGCCAATCGTCCACAAAGTCGATGAGGTCGAGATTCGATGCGCTCGACACCGTCGGAAACGAAACCAGACGGTCCAGCATCTGCCGAGGCGACATTGTGGCGGGCATTGGGCATCCTTCGATTTTAAGGCGAGTCTTGTGGTGGTGCACCGCCGGGGTCAAGAGGCAGATCCCGGTTGTGGGAGCCAGGCTGTTGATGTTTAGTTTGTCGGGCGCGCGATTGCGACGGTCGCGGGAGGCGATGACAACGGGGGCCGGTCAATGTCCGGAGAGTCCAGCCCGGTTCTGACGGTCTCCGACCTCAGAATACGGTATGATGGTCGCGGAGGGGCGGCGCATGCGGTGAACGGTGTCAGTTTTTCGCTGGCGGCCGGTGAGGTGCTCGGCCTTGCGGGGGAGCGCGGCACGGGCAAGACATCTCTGCTGCGCGCGGTTGCGGGCGAGCTTCCGGTGCGGGCGCGGGCGATGCCGTCGGGGGGGCTGAGTTTTCGCGACCGGGACTTTGCGATTGCCCGGCAGGACCGGCTCGGCGCGGGCGTCGGGCGGCATCTCCAGGGTGTGTTTCCCGATTCCGATCCCGGGTTCAGGCCCTGGCTGACCGTGGGCCATCAGCTGGTCCGGGTCCTGCGGCGCCGGATGAAACTCCCGCGATCAACGGCGGTGGACAGGGTGGCTGAAACCCTCGGCAGGGTTGGCATCGCCGATCCGGAGAGGGTCATGAAGCTGTTCCCGGGCAAGGTTCCGGCGGGCGACAGGTCGCGGCTTCTGCTGGCCAAGGCATTGATGTTTCAGCCTTCCGTTCTGCTTCTCGATACACCGGATGCGGATGGTGTGGCCCTGGTAAAAGGCCTGGCGGCGGAAGGTGTGGCGGTAATCCTGGCCACGGAAGATCTTCGCTCACTGGCGGGGATCGCCGACCGGATTGTTGTTCTGCATGCCGGACGGGTCGTGGAACAGGGTGCTGCGGCGCAGATTTTGGGGCGGGCGGAGCATCCGTTGGTGCGGGAGATGTTGGCGGGTGGGGGTGGTGAAGGGGATGCGGTTTTGCGGGCGGAGCCGCGGAACTGTCCGTTTGCCGCCCGCTGTCCGGAGGTGTTCAACCGCTGCCGGGTCGAAGTGCCGTCGTTGCGCTATGTGGCTGAAGGACATGCGGTTTCCTGCTGGTGGGACCGGGAGCAGGCGGCGCCGTACCGGGATCGCTGAGGCATTGGGCTGCGTGGTTTGCCGGTCTGGAATCGCCGCGTTAACCGGTGGCGACGGGATACCCTTTCGATACCCATCCGGTACCCGACCGATACCGAAACTTCGCCGTTGGACGAAAAAGGTTAACGCCCCGGGGTCCGGCCGTTGCGGAGCGAAAAAGGCGCGCCCGGGGCCGAAAACCGATACCAATTACACATGAACATGACCCGGGACGCGCAGTGGTGGAAGCCGCCGCCGGTGCGATGGAAAAGCCGGTGACGGCGAGGACGGCGCACCCCGAAACGGCTGTGTGACCACCGTTTCCCTGAACCCTGCACGCGACACATTTCGCCGCCCTCTGACATCAACAACGTATGGGCGAGCGGTTTATTCCATCGGTGGAAGGTTTTTTTGGGGGGCGCAAACCGTGTTGGTCAACTGTTCGGCAGTAGCGGAATCACTTGCGGCCCAAGTCAGAATCTCATTCTCCGACACAGGGATGCCTGACTCTTCGTCACGTAAATCGCAGTCCGGCGGTTGGGCAGGATTTTGCATTGCACGCCCAGTTCCTGTGGCCTCAACTCGTAACTGGCGAGGCGTCAGCTGTGTGCTATCATAGGCTTGTGACCGAAATTCGTTTTCCAGATTCGAGGAGGTGCGACATGTACCAGGGCATTTTGCCCCTCGCTTCGGCGCTTGCCTTATTGGCCATGCCGCTCGCGGCTCAGGAGGCGGGCGATGCTTTCAATCTGACGGTTCAGACCGAGCCCCATCTCG
This sequence comes from Alphaproteobacteria bacterium, assembly GCA_030432315.1. Classification (GTDB taxonomy): domain Bacteria; phylum Pseudomonadota; class Alphaproteobacteria; order Rhodobacterales; family Rhodobacteraceae; genus Amaricoccus. The sequence continues at coordinate 12,729 of JAUIHM010000037.1, forward strand.
AGCCTCACATTCCCCGGCCCGAGCAGGAAGCTGAAGCAGCCGGCAAGCTCGCTGCGCTCGCAGAGAAGACCGGAAGCAAGCCGAACATCCTGCTGCTGCTTGTGGATGACATGGGTTGGGGCGACCCCGGCTCCTACGGCGGCGGGATCGCGGTGGGCGCGCCGACGCCCGAAATGGACCGTTTGGCGCGCGAAGGCCTCCGGCTCACGTCGACCTACTCGCAGCCGACCTGCACCCCGACGCGGGCCGCGCTTCTCACCGGGCGCATCCCCACCCGTAGTGGTCTGACCCGTCCCACGCTGTCGGGTGAAAATCCGACGACCAACCCCTGGGACATCGAGGCTACCCTTCCTGGCCTGCTGTCCGACGCCGGATACCGCACGGCTCTCTCGGGCAAATGGCACCTTGGCGAAGCAGAAGGCTCCCGCCCACATGAAGCCGGTTTCGACGAGTTCTACGGAATTCTGTCTGTGATCAGCGACATGTCGCAACAGCTTGACGAGCGGCTCTATCCGGATCTGGTGCTGCGCCCGGAACGGCTCGCCGCGCTGCAGGAACTCTCCGAGGCCGCGATCACCAAGGGCTTGAAGGGCCAACCGCTGGAAGTCGCCGAGGAAATCACTTCGCTCGACCAACTTGGACAGATCGATCAGAAATTCGCCGACTTCTCCGAGGAATTCATCCGTCGAGCAGCGGCGGATGACGTGCCGTTCTTTCTCGAGCACTCCTTTGCCCGCGTCCACAATGACAGCTATCCCGCGGAAGGCTACGCCGGGAAGAGTCCGGCCGGCTTTCCATACAAGGATGCGATCCTTGAGGTTGACGACATCGTCGCACGCCTGATCCAAGTTCTGGAAGAGACTGGCGAGCTTGAGAACACCTTCGTTTTCCTCACTTCAGACAACGGCGCCAACGAGGATCTCGCCCCAGACGGTGGCTTCCAGCCGTGGCGCGGGGGCAAAGGGACAACCTGGGAAGGCGGCGTCCGCGTTCCTGGCATCGCCTACTGGCCCGGAATGATCGCCCCCGGTCGCGAGAGCGATGGGCTTTTCGATCTGACCGACTTTTTCAACACCTCGCTGGCCCTCGCGGGCGCTTCGGACGGCATTCCAAGCGAGCGCTTCATAGACGGCATCGACCAGTCATCCTTTCTGCTGGCGGATGACGGCGAGTCTCGGCGCGACGCGGTCTTCATGTATTCCGAGAACAACCTGATGGCGATCCGCTGGATGGAATACAAGGTCCACTTTAAGGTGATGCTGCAGCATGCCGCGCGGCGGAATCTCGATGAAACCACAGTGTCGGATGTCGGCATGAGCCCTTGGGTCTACAACCTTTATATCGACCCCAAGGAACAGGCGAGTTCGGGACACTCACGGTTCGAGTGGGGTCTGCCGCAGGCGCTGCAAAGGGTGCAGCGGCACCTTGCAACCTTTGCGGACTATCCCAGCACGGACATCGGCCTCGGCAAACCTTGATCGCACATCGCCGCCGCCGGAGACCTTCTCCGGTGGTCGGCTTTGCCATCTCCATTGTCCCGAGATGGAACTTCAGGCCATTGCCAAAGTGGATCGCTCCGGCATTTGGACGAGTGCCGCAACAGGGCTCGAGGCGAATTTCTGCGACGCCAGCAGGGCTATGATGCGCGGACAAGCCCGGCCGGTCGTAGCCTCGCCAGCCGCACGTCGAGCCAACGAATGCAGTTATCGAGATTCCTGCTGGCCGGACCACGCAGGGGCTGGATGAGCCCGTCGTATGAGGCGCGGAGCGAATTCAAATTCTGATCTGGTAGCAGCCAGCAGCAACGTGCTTGCGGTCCCACTTCTGGCCGCGCTCCCCGCCGGCGTCGGATACCGTGTCAGGCAAGTTTTCGGGCAGCGGCGACGCAGGTGACGACGGCGAGGCTGACGGCGGCCATGGGCCAGCTCACGTCTTCGCCGAGCAGGCTGGCGGCGAGGATGAGGCCCATGAAGGGCTGGAGAAGCTGCAGCTGGCTGACCCTGGCAATGCCGCCGAGCGCCAGACCACGGTACCAGAACACAAAGCCGATCAGCATGCTGAACAGGGACACATAGGCGAGCGACGTCCAGGCCGGTGCCCCGGTTCCGGTAAAGCTGTCGGGGCGAAGCAGCAGGGCGGCGGGCAGAGTGACCGGCAGCGACAGGGCCAGCGCCCAGCAGATGACCTGCCAGCCGCCGAGTTTGCGCGAGAGTTTGCCGCCTTCGGCATAGCCGAGGCCGCAGATGATGACCGCGGCGCACATCAGCAGATCGCCCGCCCATGAAGCGGCGGGATCGGTGAAGAGGGCGAAGCCCGCGACCAGCACGCTGCCGGTGACGGCCGGAAGCCAGAAGGCCGGACGGGGACGCTCGCCGGCCCGCAGCACGCCGAAGAGGGCGGTGGCGAGCGGCAACAGGGCGATGAAGATGATCGAATGCGCCGATGAGACATGCCGCAGCGCCAGCGCGGTCAGCAGCGGGAAACCGACGACCACGCCGAGCGCGACGGTCAGCAGCGACGGGATGTCGGTCCTCTCCGGACGCGTCTGGCGCAGGAGCAGCAGCAGGGCCGCGGCGGGCACGGCGGCCAGCGTCGCGCGCAGCGCGGTAAGAAACAGCGGGTCGAAAGTGCCGACCGCCACGCGGGTCGCGGGCAGTGATCCGCTGAAGATCGCCACGCCGATCAGGCCGCAGATCCAGCCGGTTCTGATGTTGTCCATGTCAGGGTCCCCTTTTCGCTGGCAATGACCGGTTTCGTCATGTCATTTCCAGAGACGATCAGGTACAGTTTCGATAAACCGTACTGGAAGCGGGGGCAGAACGGATGGATGGCGGAAACCACGGCGGGGCACGGGACGGCACGCTGGTCGCGCATGTGATGGCGCATGTGCGGCGGCAGATCGCCGGCAGACAGTTGGCCGCGGGCGCACGGCTTCCGTCGATACGGGGGCTGTCGCAGCGGATGAAGGTTTCGAAATCGACCGTGGTCGACGCCTACGAAAGGCTGGTCGCCGAGGGCGTGATCCTGTCGCGGCCGGGATCGGGATTTTTCGTCGCGACACACGCGGTGCCGTTCTCGCTTGCCGCCGCCGGACCGAGGCTGGACCGGGAGATCGATCCGCTGTGGATGACGCGCCAGGCGCTGGAGGCGCAGGACAATGTCATGAAGCCCGGATGCGGCTGGCTGCCGGCCCCGTGGATGCCTGAGGAGGAGATCCGGCGCGGGCTGCGGCGGCTGGCACGGGACGGGAACACCGACCTGACCGGATATGGCACACCGCTCGGACTGCCGCCGCTGCGGCAGATGCTGGCGCGGCGTCTGGCAGACCGGGGCATTGCCGCGTCGCCGGATCAGATCCTGCTGACGGAATCGGGAACCCAGGCGATTGATCTGCTGTGCCGATTCCTGACCGGGCCGGGCGATACGGTGCTGCTCGACGATCCGTGTTATTTCAACTTTCACGCCATGCTGCGGGCGCATCGGGTGAAGGTGGTGTCGGTACCGCAGACCCCGCAGGGACCCGATCCGGACCTGTTTGCCCGCGCGCTGGAGGCGCACGCGCCGCGGCTCTACATCACCAACTCGGCGCTGCACAATCCAACCGGGGCGACGCTGGCGCCACAGGTGGCGCACCGGGTGCTGGCGCTGGCGGAACGGCATGACCTGCTGATCATCGAGGATGACATTTTCGCGGATTTCGAGCATGAACCGGCGCCGCGGCTGGCGGCGTTCGACGGGCTCGACCGGGTGATCCATACCGGCAGTTTTTCCAAGACGCTGTCGGCCTCGGTGCGCTGCGGGTTCATTGCCGCGCGACCGGACTGGATCGCGGAACTGGTGGATCTGCGCCTCGCGACGGCGTTTGGCGGCGGCGGGTTTTCGGCGAACCTGGTGCTGTCGCTGCTGCGGGACGGGGCCTATCGCCGGCACACCGCCGGTCTGCGCACCCGTCTGGCGGATGCGATGGGGCGGGTTGGCGGTGGGCTCAGGGCGCTGGGGGTGGTGCCGTGGATCGAGCCGCGGGGCGGGATGTTTCTCTGGTGCCGGCTGCCCGGAGGGCTCGACTCGGCCGACGTGGCGCGTGAGGCGCTGGGGTCAGGGCTGGTTCTGGCGCCCGGCAACGTGTTCAGCCTGTCGCAGGCGGCGCGGGGGTACATGCGGTTCAACGTGGCCCAGTCGCTCGATGCCGAAATGCTGCCGCGTCTGGAACGGGCGATGGAGGCGGCGGCACGCCGGGCGTGAGGCGCGGCGCAGGCTCAGGCGGCGAAGTCAATCTCGCCGGCGGGCCTGACCGTGGTGCGGTGGTCGCCGGCGGTGAAGCCGTCGAGGATGAAATTGTGGTGGGCGATGCTTTCGGGCCGGGTCAGCGTCGGGGTGTCGCCGGTGCAGTGGCCGTCGGCGATCAGGGTGACGTCGAAGCCGAGGGTGATGGCGCGGCGGACGGCGGTGTCGACGCAGTACTGGGTCATGCAGCCGCCGATGGTCAGGTGGGTGACCCCGAGGCCGGTCAGACGGTCGAACAGGTCGGTGCCATGAAAGGAATCGCAGTCGACCTTGTTGATCAGGATGTCATCGCCGGTAGGGGCAAGCGCGTCGACCACTTCCGATCCCCTGTTGCCCTTGGCGATGCGGTGGCCTTCCGGGCCGTCGTTCTGGACGATGATGACCGGGATGCCGGCGGTCTTGGCTTTGGCCTTGAGGTCGGTGAGGCGGCCGACGGTGGCGTTGAACACCTCGTAGATGGCGGGCAGGCGGTCGGCGGGGCCGCGGCCCTCGACGATGGTTTTCCGTACGTCGATGATCAGCAGGGCCTGGGTCACCGGCATGCCTCGCAGGAAATTTCAGCCGTTATCGGCGGGTGTGGAGCGGGCGTCGAGCCTGGTGTCAGCCATGGCCCTGGCCGCGGAGCCAGGGCAGCATGGCGGAAAAGTCGCGGCCCTGGAGGTCGCTCCCGGTGAAGGTTTCATAGAGTTTGGCCGCCAGCGCGCCCATTGGGGTGGCGGCGTCGGCGTCGGCGGCGGCCTGTTGGCTGAGGCGGAGGTCCTTGAGCATCAGCGCTGCGGCGAAACCCGGCCGGTAGCCGTTGTCGGCCGGGGATTTCGGGCCGACGCCGGGAACCGGGCAGTAGCTGTTGACCGACCAGCAGGAGCCGGAGGATGTCGAGACCACGTCGAACAGCGCCTCGGCGGAGAGGCCGAGTTTTTCGGCAAGGGCAAAGGATTCGCAGACGCCGATCATCGAGATGCCAAGGATCATGTTGTTGCAGATCTTCGCCGCCTGGCCGCTGCCGGCGGGACCGCAGAGCACGGCTTTCTGTCCCATGACATCGAAGAGCGGCCGGGCGGCGTCGAAGGCTTCTTCCGTGCCGCCGGTCATGAAGGTGAGGCTGCCGGCCTCGGCGCCGGTGGTGCCGCCGGACACCGGGGCGTCGAGAAACCGCAGACCTGCCGCTTCGGCCTTTGCGGCGGCGGCACGGGCACTTGCGACATCGACGGTGGAGCAGTCGATCATCAGCGTGCCGGCGGCGGCGGCGGGGATGATTTCGGCGTAGACCGATGCGAGGATCGCGCCGTCGGGCAGCATGGTGATGACGGCGTCGCGCCCGGTGGCGGCGTCCTGGGCGCCGGCGGCACTGGCCACGCCGGGAACGGTGGCGCCGGTGATGTCGAAGCCGCTGACGGCATGTCCGGCGGCGGCGAGGTTTTTCGCCATGGGTGCGCCCATGTTGCCAAGGCCGATGAAACCGATGTTCATGTGTGCTCCTTTCCGGGCAGGTGCAGGTCGTTCTCTCCGAGCGGGGCGAGCATCGCCGCGGCGCGGGCCGGGGTGACGCCGTCGAGCGTGTCGGACCAGAGCGGGGCGCGGTCGCGATCGACGATGGCGGCGCGGATTCCCTCGATCAGGTCGCCGTCGCTCATCGACCGCCAGGTGAAGCGCAGTTCGCGCTGCAGCGCCGGAACGAGGCCGGGGGTGCGGCGTGCCTCGCGGATCAGCGCGAGGGTGCAGACCAGCGACAGCGGGCAGTGGTCGCGGAAGGATTTGAGCAGCGGCATGCCGCCTTCCGCGACTTCGAGCCGGGCGACGATCGTGTCGAGGTCGGGGGCGTCGAAGGCGGGGTCGATCAGGTCCTCAAGATCGGACAGCGCCGGGCGGGGAGGCGTTTCGGCGGCGTCTTTCAGGATGCCGGTGTCGCCGTGTTCGGCGAGTTCGGCGATCAGATCCGGCCAGTGCCGTTCGGGGATGAGGCTGTCGGCGAAACCGGCGAAGATCGCGTCGGCGGGGCTCATGCGCGCGCCGGTCAGGCCGAGGTATTCGCCGACGCTGCCCGGCGCCCGGGCGAGCAGGTGGGTGCCGCCGACGTCCGGGATCAGGCCGATGGCGCATTCGGGCATGGCGAGGATTGCGGTTTCGCCGACGATCCGGTGTGAGGCGTTACCGCCGATGCCGACGCCGCCGCCCATGGTGAAGCCGTGCATCAGGACGACGACCGGTTTGGGAAAGGCGCCGATGCGGGCGTTCATCACGTATTCGTCGCGAAAGAACCGTCGGCCGGTGGCGAAGTCGCCGGTGCGGGCGGTGTCGTGGACCCGGCGGATGTCGCCCCCGGCGCAGAAGGCGCGTTCGCCTTCGCCGTCGAACAGCACGAGGGCAATCCCGGGGTCGTCGGCCCAGACATCGAGGGCGCGGGTGATTTCGGCAATCATGCCCGGGGTGAGGGCGTTCAGCGCCTTTGGCCGGGCCAGGGTGATGTGGCCAAGCCGGCCTTCGGTGCGGATCGAAACGTCAGTCATGCGGGATGCCGGTTTTTCCCCCGAGCCGGTCGAGCGCCTCGCGGGCCAGGGTGCGGACAAGGTCGGCGGCGGCCATTTCACGGTTGAGCGCTGCTGCCTGGCCGTAGAGGTGAAAGCTGTACTCGGGATTGCCGGTTGCGCGCAGCGGGTCGGAGAGCTGGTACATCTGCGGAAAGGGCGCGGGTTCGGCGCCGGCCATGGACAAGGTGTAGGCGGTGCGGTGGCCGCGGGCCGGGCGGCCGGAATGGGCGAGGGTCAGTCGGGTGCTGCTGTCTGCGGCGTCGCGGACCCGTTCGCGGTGCAGGGCGGGGATGTCGGCCTCGGGGGTGGAGAGGAAGGCGGTGCCGATCTGCACGCCGCTGGCCCCAAGCATCAGTGCTGCGGCGATGCCGCGACCGTCGGCGATGCCGCCCGCCGCGATCACCGGCACGCGCACGGCGTCGGCGATTTGCGGCAGCAGCGCGAACAGGCCGACGCCCGCGTCCTCGGGTTCGACCGTGAAGGCACCGCGATGTCCGCCGGCTTCCCATCCCTGGGCGATGATCGCATCGACACCGGCGGCTTCGAGGGCGCGGGCCTCGGCGGCGGTGGTGGCCGAGCAGATCACAATGCAGCCCGCGTCGTGCAGCGGAGTGATGACGTCGAACTCCGGCAGGCCGAAATGAAAGCTGACCAACCGCGGCGGCGCGGTCAGCAGCGCCTCGAGCGTGTCCGGGGTGAACGGCGCGGCGGCGGGGGACAGAGTGTCGGGCGGATCGCCCAGACCGAGGGCGGCGTAATGCGGTTTCAGCCGCGCGCGCAGAACCTCGCCGGGCGTTCCGTCGGCGGCGGGGCTGGCGAAGAAATTGGCGTTGACCGGGTGGTTCGACCGGCTGTGAAAATCGTGCAGCGCGGCGGCGGTGGCTTCGGGGGACAGGTTTGCCAGAGCGAGGGAGCCAAGGCCGCCGGCGGCGGAAACCGCGGCGGCAAGCGCCGGTGTCGAGGCGCCCTTCATCGGTGACTGGATGATCGGGTGCCGGATGCCAAGCAGATCGGTCAGACGGGTGTCGGGCCACATGGCGATGTCTCCATCCTGAAGGGACGGGCGGGTGGCGCCCCGCCCGGTTCCGGTCACTCCATGGTCGGGATCGCGAAGCTGGCGCCTTCCTTGGTGCCCGAAGGCCAGCGGGAGGTGACGGTCTTGGTCTTGGTGTAGAAGCGGAAGGCGTCCGGCCCGTGCTGGTTCAGGTCACCGAAGGCCGAGAGCTTCCAGCCGCCAAAGGTGTGGTAGGCGAGCGGCACAGGGATCGGCACGTTGATCCCGACCATGCCGACATTGATCCGCGACGCGAAATCACGGGCGGTGTCGCCGTCGCGGGTGAAGATGGCGGTGCCGTTGCCATAGGGGTTCGACATGGTCAGTTTGACCGCGTCCTCGTAGGATTTGCGGCGCACTACCGAGAGGACGGGTCCGAAGATTTCCTCTTTGTAGATGTCCATCTCCGGGGTGACATTGTCAAACAGCGAGGCGCCGACGAAAAAGCCGTTCTCGTAGCCCTGCATCGAGAATTTGCGCCCGTCGACGGCGAGGGTCGCGCCCTGCTCGACACCGCTGTTGACGAGGCCGTTGATGCGCTGCTGGGCGGCGCGGGTGACGACGGGGCCGAAGTCGACGTCGTTGCCGGCGGTGTAGGGTCCGATCTTGAGGCTTTCGACGCGGGGGATGAGCTTTTCCATCAGCGCGTCGGCGGTGGCGTCGCCCACGGGAACCGCGGCGGAAATGGCCATGCAGCGTTCCCCGGCGGCACCGTAGCCGGCGCCGATCAGCGCATCGACGGCCTGGTCCATGTCGGCGTCGGGCATGACGATCATGTGGTTTTTCGCGCCGCCGAAACACTGCACCCGCTTGCCGTTGGAGCAGCCGCGGCCGTAGATGTATTGGGCGATCGGGGTCGAGCCGACGAAGCCGATGCCGGAAATTTCCGGATGGTCGAGGATGGCGTCGACGCTTTCCCTGTCGCCGTTGACAACCTGGAGGAGGCCGTCGGGCAGGCCGGCTTCCTGCATCAGTTCGGCCAGCATCAGCGGCACGGAGGGGTCGCGCTCGGAGGGTTTGAGGATGAAGGCGTTGCCGCAGACGAGGGCGGGGCACATTTTCCACATCGGGATCATGGCCGGGAAGTTGAACGGGGTGATGCCGGCGACAACGCCGACCGGCTGGCGCATCGAGTACATGTCGATGCCGGGGCCGGCGGCGTCCGTGAACTCGCCTTTCAGCAGATGCGGCGCGCCGATGCAGAATTCGGCGACTTCGAGCCCGCGGATCACGTCGCCCTTGGCGTCGGGGATGGTCTTGCCGTGTTCGCGGGAGAGGGCTTCGGCGAGGCGGTCCATGTTTTCATTCAGCAGGGCGACGAAGCGCATCATCACCCGGGCGCGGCGCTGCGGGTTGGTGGCGCCCCACATCGGCTGGGCGGCGAGGGCGCCCTGGACGGCGGCGTCAAGTTCTGCGGCCGAGGCGAGGGCAAGCCGGGCCTGGATTTCGCCGGTCGCCGGGTTGTAGACGTCGGCAAAGCGGCCGGATGTTCCCGCAACACGTTTGCCGTTGATGAAATGTCCGATGTCCTGCATGGTCCGCTCCCTTTTGGTCTTTGCTGTACCGGCTCCGGTTCCGGGGTGTTATCGGGTACTGAAAACCGGATGGAAAGGGTGAAATCCTCAGATGCGTTTTGCAAATTTGCAAGATGAATATGCTGTGCTAGAAAGCGGACATGCAAAAAAACGGACTCAGGTGGGACGATTTCAGGGTGTTTCTGGCAGTGGCGCGGCAGGCGCGGCTGCTGGCGGCCGGCAAGGTTCTCGGGCTCGATCCGGCGACGGTGGGCCGGCGGATCACGGCGCTGGAGGAGGCGATCGGCACCCGGCTGTTCGACCGTTCGCCGCAGGGATATGCGCTGACGGAGGCCGGCCGCGCGCTGATCAGCCATGCGCAGTCGATGGAGAGCCTCGCGTCGGTGGCCTCGGAGGAGGTCGGCGGGCAGTCGGAACACCTCAGCGGCGTGGTGCGGATCGGCGCGCCGGACGGGGTGTCGAACTATCTGCTGACGGCGGCCTGCGAGAGTCTGACCCGGGACAACCCGAACCTGAAGGTGCAGGTGGTCGCCCTGCCGCGGCTGTTTTCCCTGTCGAAGCGCGAGGCGGATCTGACGATCACCCTGTCGCCGCCGACCGCCGGCCGGCTGACGGTGCGCAAGATCGCCGATTACCGGCTCTACATCTATGCGCGGCAGGATCTGGCGGCGGCGCATGGACCGTTCCGGTCGCTGGACGATCTCGAACCGATGCGCGGGATCGGCTATATTTCCGACATGATCTTCGACAAGGATCTGGATTACTACGCGCTGCTGTCGCGGGGGGGCGAGCCGGCGCTGACCTCGAACTCGCTGATCATGCAGCTGCGCTGGTGTCTGAACGGCGCCGGGTTCTGCATCCTGCCGGAATTCGTTGCCCGAGAGCATGAGGAGTTGCAGCGGATCCTGCCGGACGACCTGCGGTTGACCCGTTCGTTTTACCTGGTACGTCATCAGGACGATGCGCGGGTGGCGCGGATCAACCGGATGGCCGACGTGATCGTCGACTGGATGCGGGCTTCGCTGGACGCGCCCTCCGTTTGACACACCGTCCGCCTGACACACCGTCTGCTTGACACAGGGCCTGCATCAGAGAACACTGACAGTTGTCGTACCATTTCAGGGGATTGCGCCCATGCTCGTCAGCAAGATCATCGAGTCCAAGCAGATACGGGATATTGTGAGTGTCAAACCGGGTGATTCCATTCTCAGCGTTGCGCAGACGCTGGCGGCACGCAGGATCGGCGCGGTGGTGGTCAGTACGGACGGTGTTACGGTCGAGGGCATTCTGTCGGAACGCGACATCGTCAAGGCGATCGGGACCCGTGGCGTCGGCAGCGTGGATCTGAAGGTCCGTGACCTGATGACCAGCACGGTCAAGTCCTGTGCCCCCGGCGACACCGCTCTGTCGGCAATCGAGATGATGAGTGAGGGCCGGTTTCGCCACATGCCGGTGCTGGAGGACGGCAAACTGGTCGGGCTGATATCCATCGGAGACGTGGTGAAGGCGCGGATCAGCGAGATTCAGGCGGAGAATTCGGCGCTGACCGACATGATTTCCAACACCTGGTAGGCCGGACCGGCACGGATCACCGTCCCGAAGGGTCATGGCCATCGGCCGGAAGAGGTTGCAATGCGGATAGGGCTCTACCCCGGGACTTTCGATCCGATCACGCTCGGTCATCTGGACATCATCCGGCGGGCCTGTTCGCTGGTGGACCGTCTGGTAATCGGCATTGCCATCAACCGCGACAAGGGGCCGCTGTTCGACCTCGAGGAACGGGTGGCGATGGTGGAGGCGGAGTGCCGGTCGATCAGCGCCGACTGCGGGGTCGAGATCGTGGCGCATCCGTTCGAGAACCTGCTGATCCACTGTGCCGCCGACGTGAATGCGAGCGTGATCGTGCGCGGGCTGCGGGCGGTGTCGGATTTTGAATACGAGTTCCAGATGGTCTGCATGAACCGGGAGATGAACGACGACGTGGAGACGGTGTTTCTGATGGCCGACGCCAGCCATCAGGCAATTGCCTCCCGCCTGGTCAAGGAAATCGCCCGGCTCGACGGCGATGTGTCCCGGTTCGTCCCTGCGGCGGTGGTGCCGATGCTGGCGCGCAAGTTTGGAGGCCGCGCGGACTGAGGCGGCGCACCCCGGTCAGGGCGTTGTCGGCCAGCCGCATTTGAACTCGATACGGATGCCGTGGAAGGGCTGCGTATCGAGATTTTGCACGTAGTGGAGCCGCTGCGGTGGCAGGCGCAGGGTCAGCGGCGGTTCAAATGTCGCCGGCAGTGGAAGCGGGATGTCCCGCCCAGCGCCGTCGCGGTCGCGCAGGTTCACAAGGCGGTCGATCACGAATATCGACGGCCAGCGGTGGTGGTGCACCGGTTCGGTTTCGCCGGGCGCGACCGAGACGGACAGAACGCGGATGCGTCCGTCCTCCCAGAGGACCTGGTGGTGCCGCGGTGCGGCTGTCACCGCGTCGAGGTGATCGGGCCAGGTGTCGGGATCGTCGGTCGGAATTTCAGTGGAGGTCATCGGGTCTGTTCCGTTGTTTGCGGTGGCCGGGCGGGAGGTGCGGTTCAGGTGGATCGGTTCCTGCGCCATGCTGGTATCCGGAAGCGGGCCGTCTGCACGCCGATCCGGATGGAGACGAGAAGCTGTCGCCACGGGATCGCAGGACGGTGGATGGATGCGGGGCAATGGGCCGGTTCCGGGGGCACGTCCGCGTATTTCGGTCCCTGGTCGAGGGAGAGGATGGAAAGCGGTGTCAGCATGTTCGGGCTCCGTATGCCGGGTTTGGCATGCGGGCAGTCTGTGGCGCAGGGCGGCTTAATGTCCCTAAGGGCCGGATTAATTGTTGCTAAGGCGTCTCAGGCGGGGCGCAGGGTCATGTTTCCGGCAGGCCGGCGCGGCGCAGACCCTCGGCGACCGGGGCGAAGCGGTCCGGGAGGCTGGCCGGCTGTCCCGCGACGATCCGGCTGACGGTGGCGCCGGGCGACAGGCGCTGCAGCGTCTCGCGGCAGCGGCGGGCGGTTTCGGGGCGGCCGAGCCGGGCATTGGCGGCGATCAGCATCCAGTGGATCGGGTCGAAATTCGGGTTGAGCGCGAGGGCCCGGTTGGCGAAGTCGAGTGCCTCGGCATCCTGGTCCTGCAGGATCAGCAGGTGCGCCCGGGCGCAAAGGGAGATGTGCGACCAGGGGTGGCGGACCTGCAGCAGTTCGACCCGGTCGAGCAGGGCTGCGGCGGTTTCGAGATCGCCGCAGTGGGTATGGCCGATGGCGGCGGCGGTCGCGGCCATCGGGTTGTTGGGATTGGAGTCGGTCGCCGCGTCCAGCACCGCCAGCGCCCAGTCGTATTCATGGGCGACCTGCAGCAGGCACATGCCGCACTGGGCCGTGATCATCGGGTCGCCCTCCGCCAGTTCGAGGGCCCGGCGGGTGTGGTGCAGGCAGCGTTCAACATCGTCGGCGCCGAGCGCCGGCCAGCCCATGGTGTGACGGTGCTCCAGTGCCCATGCCGCCAGCATGTGCAGTTCGGCGTTGTCAGGCGCGCGGTCGAGCGCCGCGGTGATCCGGGTGAAGGCGGCGCGGTTGGCGCTGTCGGTTTCGGTCAGCAGCAGCGGCAGTGTCTGCAGCCGCACGTCGCGGGCGTCGCTTCCGCCCGGGCGGTCGCGCTGGGAACGGGCCAGTTCCGCCTTGCGGATCGCCGGTTCTGCTGCTGCGGCGGCGATGCGGGCGGCGCGGTCCTGAAGGTCAAAGAGGCCGTTGGCCGTGCCGTCGAGCTGGGCGCTCCAGACCTGCGCCCCGGTTGCTCCGTCGACAAGGCGCAGGCTGATGCGCACCAGTTCGCCGGCGCGGCGCAGGCCGGCGTGCAGAGCGTAGTCGGCACCGCTGCGGTGCGGGGCAGGACCGGGCGGTTGCACCTGAAGGCCGGGAATGCGGTCAAGCGCCGTGACCATGTCGTCGGCAAGACCGGCGGCCGCATCGGCAGGCAGGGTCTGCGGCGTGAGGCAGCGTACCGGGGCGACGTCGAGCACAGGCAAAATGTCGGGTGGCGGCAGCGGTGTGCGCGCGCCGGCAAGCAGACGGTAACCGCGGCGCGGGACGGTGAGAATCCAGCTCTGGCCGTCCGGCGTCTGGCCCAGGGCCTGGCGGAGGGCGGCGATCTGCACCGTCAGGTTGCCTTCCTCGACGGCTGTGCCGCGCCAGACTCGATCGATCAGCACGGATTTTGTCACCACCGCGTCGAGGTCGCGGGCGAGGGCGGCGAGGACCTCCAGTGCACGCGGTCCGAGCGGAACCGGTGCACCGTCCCGCAGCAGCGGACCCTGCCGATCCGGCAGCAGAAACGGGCCAAAGGTGACGGGTGCCTCTGTCATGCCGCAGAGTTTACCGCAGCCGCTGCCTTCGGCAACGGGGGAGCGCCGCCTGGTCGAAAACACCCCTTCCAAAGCACTCTCACAACCCCTAGGGTCCGCACCGACAAAAGCAAGGAGAGTCCATTGGCTGACGTACAGGATACCGAAAACACGCTGACCATCACCCTCAAGGACGGTGACGTGGTGGTGCGGATGCTGCCCGACGTGGCGCCGAAGCACGTCCAGCAGATCCGGGAACTGGCCGCGGAAGGCGCCTATGACAACGTGTGTTTCCATCGGGTGATCGACGGGTTCATGGCGCAGACCGGCGATGTTGCCAACGGCAACATGGAGAAGGATTTCAACCTGCGCCGGGCGGGCACCGGCGGATCCGACCGACCGGACATTCCGGCCGAGTTTTCCAAGGTCCCGTTCGACCGGGGCATGGTCGGCATGGCGCGGTCGCAGAACCCGCACAGTGCCAACAGCCAGTTCTTCATCATGTTCAAGGACGGGCATTTCCTCAACGGCCAGTATACGGTCTGGGGTCAGGTCGTTTCGGGAATGGAGCATGTGGACGCGATCGCCAGAGGTGAGCCGCCTGCCAAACCCGACCGGATGCTGAAGGTGACCGTAGGGTCAGGGGAGACTGCATGATGCGCGGGATTGTTGCGGGCCTGCTGCTGGCGATTGGTCTGGCACTGCCGGCCGTGGCCGCGGATGACGAGAACATCCTCGTGATCGAGGTTGCCGGAAAGGCGAACGGCACGGTGGAAATCGAACTCCTGCCGGAACTTGCGCCGCAGCACGTGGAGCGGATCAAGACGCTCGCCCGGGAAGGCGCCTATGACGGGGTGGTGTTCCACCGGGTGATCGACGGGTTCATGGCGCAGACCGGCGACGTGGAATTCGGCAAGGCGGGCGCGATGAGCCTCGGCCAGCCCGGAACCGGCGGATCGGATCTGCCGGACCTGCCGGCGGAATTCACCTCGACGCCGTTCGACCGCGGAGTGGTCGGCATGGCACGGGCGCAAAACCCGAACAGTGCCAACAGTCAGTTCTTCATCATGCTGCAGGACGGTCATTTCCTCAACGACCAGTACACGGTGTTTGGAAAGGTGATCTCCGGTCAGGAGGTGGTCGATGAAATCCAGCGCGGTGCGGGTCAGAGCGGCTCGGTCGCCAATCCGGACGTAATGACCTCGGTGAAGGTCAAGAGCGACCTCTGACCGGGTTCGGATCCTTTGGGGCGGATGACACGGGCGCGCATGGACCTGCGTGCCCGTTTTTCTTTGATCGCCGGGGGGGGGGAAGGTCTGCGCCTGCTGGGACATTATCGCAGTCCCGATTTGCGGCCGTGGAGTTCCTTTGCGGGGAGTCAGTTCCCTGATAGGTGGGCGTGAGGGTCGATGGCACGGTACAGGGCGCGGATTCGGATGTCCGATTTCACGAAGAGGTTTGGGTCCGGAACCGCGGGAGACCGTGCGGCGTTTGTTGATATGTGGGAATCGATGGTTAGATTAACCCGGTAGGAGTCACGGAGGAAATCAGATGGCAGACAGTGAGGATCTTCACGCACGTCTCGACCGGCTGCAGGCTGAGATTGACGCGGCAATGGCCAGTCTGGAGCGGCGCAAGCATCTGGAATGGGCCGATATCGGCAGCGTTCTCTCGGGTCTGTCGACCGACATCGAGGAAATCCGCGAACAGCATTCGCACGACCATGCCGCCGGCCATGCGAAGGCCGACAGGGTTCAGGAAAAACTCGGCGAGGCGAAGCGCGACGTCCCGGACGCGTGAACCGGTGTCCGGTCGTCGGGGTCGGTTCGCGGCAGAGCGCAGCCCCGCCGCGACCGGCTCTTTCCCTGGTCAGGTGTCGAGCCTGACCAGGGCGTGGCGTTTGCGGCCGGCCGAAAGTTTGCGCGCGGTGCCGAGATCGCCCGGTGTCAGCACCAGGCCGGCATCGGTGAGCGGCGCATCGTCGAGTCGCGCGCCGTTGTCGGCGATCAGGCGTTTCGCTTCCTTGCCCGAGGCGGCGAGGCCGGATTTCACCAGAAGCTGGACGATTGAAATGCCGGTCTGCGGCACGTCGCCCGAGGCAAGGCTGAGGGTGGGCAGATCCTCGCCGATGCCGCCCTTTTCGAATACCTCCCGGGCAGTCGCTTCGGCGGCTTCCGCCGCTTCGGCGCCGTGGCAGAGCGTGGTCACCGCATTGGCAAGCGCGATTTTCGCCGCGTTGATCTCCGATCCGCCAAGCGCTTCGAGCCGGGCGCATTCATCGAGCGGCATTTCGGTGTAGAGGCGCAGGAACCGGCCGACGTCCGCGTCGGTGGAGTTGCGCCAGAACTGCCAGAACTCATACGGTGAGAGCATGTCGGCATTGAGCCAGACCGCGCCGCCCTGGGATTTGCCCATCTTTTTGCCGTCGGAGGTGGTCAGCAGTGGCGAGGTCAGGCCAAAGACCTCGTTGCCAAGCACCCGCCGGGTCAGGTCGACGCCGTTGAGGATGTTGCCCCACTGATCCGAGCCGCCCATCTGCAGGCCGCAGCCGTAGCGGCGGTTCAGTTCCAGGAAGTCGTAGGCCTGGAGGATCATGTAGTTGAATTCGAGGAAGCTCAGGCTCTGTTCGCGGTCGAGCCGGGATTTCACGCTCTCGAACGACAGCATCCGGTTGACCGAGAAATGACGGCCGATGTCGCGCAGGAAATCGAGGTAGTTCAGGCTGTCGAGCCATTCGGCATTGTTGAGCATGATGGCGTCGGTCGGCGCGTCGCCGTAGGAGAGGTATTTGGCGAATACCTGGTTCATGCCGTCGATGTTGGAGTCGATCTGCTCAGGGGTGAGCAGGGGCCGTTCGTCGGCGCGGAACGAGGGATCGCCCACCTTGGTCGTGCCGCCGCCCATCAGGGTAATTGGCTGGTGGCCGGTGTTTTGCAGCCAGCGCAGCATCATGATGTTCAGCAGATGCCCGACATGCAGCGACTTCGCGGTGGCGTCATAGCCGATGTAGGTCGGAACCACACCTTTCAGCATCGCTTCGTCCAGACCCTCAAGATCGGAACAGTCGTTGTAATAGCCACGGGACACCATGACATGGAGGAAGTCGCTCTTTGGTCTGTATGTCATCGCATGGGTCCTTTTGTGCGGAACTGCGCCGTTCTATAGCGAAGGTTCGGGCGGCGAAAGAGGCAGTGAGACGATATGCGGGCACTTGGGTTGATGTCGGGCACGTCGATGGATGGCATCGACGGCGCGGTGCTGGAAACCGACGGCGAGAGCATTGCCGGTTTTGGGCCGCATGCGTTCCGTCCCTATGCCGAAGACGCGCGGGACGTGCTGCGCTCCGGGCTTGGCTGCTGGCCCGGAGACGGGGGGCTGGAGGAGGTCGAGGCGCTGGTGCGCGCGGCCCATGCGGAGGTGGTGAACGGCTTCGGCGCCGTCGAGGTGGTCGGGTTCCACGGCCAGACCCTGTCGCACGATCCGCACGGGCGCGGCACGTTTCAGATCGGCCGTGGCGATCTGCTGGCGCGGGACACCGGCCGCGATGTGGTGTGGGATTTCCGCTCGGCGGATGTGGCCAGCGGCGGCGAGGGCGCGCCGCTGGCGCCGTTTTTCCATTTCGCCTGCGCGAAATGGTTCGGCGCGGATGCACCGGTGGCCTTCCTGAACCTGGGCGGTGTGGGCAATGTGACCTGGGTCGATCCGCGGGCGGATGCCCCGGAGACGCCAGGGGCGTTGCTGGCGTTTGACACCGGGCCGGGCAACGCGCTGATCGACGATTTCCTGAAAGCCCGGACCGGCCAGTCGTTTGACGGCGACGGGGCGGTGGCAGCGCAGGGGCGGGTCGATGAAGGTGTGCTCGCCGGTCTTGCAGAGCACCCCTATTTGCGGCGCGTTCCGCCCAAGTCACTGGACCGGCAGGATTTCCACGGTTTTCTTGATGCGGTTACCCATCTTTCGACGGAGGATGGCGCGGCGACGCTGACCGCCCTGACCGAGGCCTGCGTGACGCTGGCGGCGCGGCATTTTCCCGAGCCGGTGTCGCGCTGGCTGATCTGCGGCGGCGGGCGCCGCAATGGCACGCTGATGCGATTGCTGGGTGCGCGGGCCAATGTGCCGGTGGAGCCGGTCGAGGCGGTGGGACTCGACGGCGACATGCTGGAGGCGCAGGCGTTTGCGTATCTCGCGGTGCGGGTGCTGCGCGGCCTGCCGACCTCGGCCTCCGGCACCACCGGCGCGCGGATGCCGGTATCGGGCGGTCGGGTGAGTCGGGCATAGCAGCCCTTTCGGGGATCAGTCCAGCACGCCCGCCGTGGTGAAGTCGCAGACCTCGGCGATGGCGGCGTAGCTTTGAGGGAAGCCGGTGAGGGGGGTCTGGTAGACGCTTTGGCTGTTGGCATAGACCCAGAGCGTGGTGGAGCGGGTCATTTCGCGCAGCGCGAGATCGCGGTAGCCGGGTTTGACCGCCGCGTCGATGTAGCGCGTTCCGTCCACAACCGTGTCGGTCAGAACGTTGCCCGGCAGGATCAGGCCGGTATCGAAGACGAACTGCACCAGGCCGCCGGCAGCGACCATGGGCGGGGCGTTTGCCGGGATTGCCTCCGAAAGGGTGAGTGGCGGGAAGGATGCGGGCGGCGCGGCTTCGAGCGAGTTGATGCCGAAGCTGAGCCGCCGCTCCATGTTGCCGGGCACCGAGACGTGGCATTCGAGAATTGGCGTTCCGTCGCTGTCGTATTCTTCGGCCTGGGCGCGCCAGACGCCGAATTCCGCGAACAGCAGCGTGCCGTCGTCACCGGGATCGCCTTCGCCCTCAAGATGCGCGGTGGTGTTTTCGAGCGGGGTGATGACACCGG